>CAZZVB010000013.1:0-39819 GCA_964657445.1 uncultured Burkholderiaceae bacterium
CCGCATGGATGCGCTGATCCGTCAAACGCGCGAGCCGGAGCTGACCCGGCAGCGCAGCTACGCGCCTGCGCCCGAAGAACCCGGCGGCCCGCGCGTTCGCAGCCAGGCGGAGCGTGATCTGCTGAAGGCGCTGCGGGTGGCGCGATGATGCGCGCCCGTTTGTTGCCGGCAACGATCGCCGTCACCGGATTGCTGCTGGCAACCAAATTGGCCGGGTTTGGAGCGGATCTGCTGCCGCCGGGCTTGGCAGTGTTCGGCCCGGCCGCCGCCGCCGCGACGCCGGAAAGCGAGGCGACGCCGCCGCCGGCGCGGTTGCCGGCGCTGGCCAAGACGCCTCCCGCGCCGCCGCCCGACAACGCGAAACCACCGCCGGCCGTCAGCGAGGCGGAGTTGCGCCTATTGCAGGATCTGCGCAGCCGCCGGCAGGAGTTGGACACGCGCGAACAGACCCTGCAGCAGCGCGAACAAGTGCTGGACGCAGCCCAGCAGCGGGTCGCGGCCCGCGTAAGCGAACTGTCATCGCTGCAAGCCCGGCTGGAGCAGCTCGAGAAGCAGCGGCAGGAGCGTGAGGAGGCGAATTGGGCCGGGTTGGTCAAAACGTATGAAGTCATGAAGCCCCGGGAAGCCGCCGCCATCCTGAACGACATGGATTTGCCGGTGCTGCTGCAGGTGTTCGACCGCATGAAGGAAGCCAAGGCCGCCGTGCTGCTCGGCGCCATGCAGGCCGACCGCGCGCGGCTGCTCACCACGCAACTCGCGGCGATGCGCACCCACGCGATGACGGTGCCGGCATTACCGGGGGCAGGCGGATGAGGCTGCTCCTGATCCTGTCGTGGCTTCTGCTTGCGGCGCCTGCGCTTGCTCAACAAGCCGTCGCGGTCCGGCTGGGGTCTCACCCGGGCTTCGGGCGCGTCGTTTTCGACCTGCCTGCCGCGATCCCCTTCACGGTCGAGCGGGCAGGGCACGCCGTGACGCTGCACTTTCCAGGCGCGGGGGACGTTCCGGCTCCACCGGGCGCCGCGCGCAATGTCAGCTCGTTCAGCGGTGGTCATGACACGGCGGTGGTGACGGTGGCGCCTGGCGTGCGGCTGCGTACGATGCGTCTCGGCTCGCGCGTGGTGGTGGATGTCTTGGACCCGGCACCCGACAAGCCAGCCGGCCCGCCGCGCGCCAAACCGGTGGAACACGCCGCGGCGGCCGCGGCCAAGCCGCCGGACCCGCCGCCGCCCGCGCCTGTCGCGGCACCGAAGCCGGAGCCGGCGGCCATCGTCGTGCCCCCGCCTGAGCCTGCGCCCGCCGCCACGCCGGCTGCACCGGTCGCACTGGCAGCGCTGCCCGTTGCTGACGATGCATCGCGAACCGTGCTGCTGCCGTTCGACCAGAAGACCGGCGCCGCTGCCTTCCGGCACGGCCGGGAAACCTGGGTTGTCTTCGATGAGCGCCGGGCGATCGATCTTGCCGATACGGACCACGACCCGGTGTTTTCAGGTGCGGCGATCCAATTGCTGCAAGCGGCCACATTGCTGCGCCTGCAATCGCCGGGCGCGGTTCAGCTCGTGCGCCATCCGGGCGGCTGGTCGGTGAGCGCCGCCGGGTCTGCCGCCATCCCGCTCAGCCCGGCGGCGAAGCAGCAGCGTATCCTGTTTGCAGCCGCCGAACCCGGCCAGACGCCGAGCCAAGTGGTCGTGGTGCCAGACCCCGACACGGGCCAGAACCTGCTGGTGGGAACCCTGCAGGCCCTTTCCCCGGCCGACCGGTCCCGTGGCGTGCCTGTCGCCTATCGCGTCCCGGAGTTCACGGTGCTGCCGAGCTGGCAAGGCGTGGTGGTGGAGCCGATATCGGACCGCACCGTGCTGCGCCCCGTGCCGGAGGGGTTTGCGATCGAAACCGGCGGGCCGCTGTCGGCACCGCCCGCCTCCGCCCGCGCGCTCGAGGCCGGTGCGGCGTTGACCCGGCGGTTCGACTTTCCGGCCGAAGCGGCGGAGAGCCTCCTGCAACGGTTGCAGATGCAGGTTCAGGCGCAAGGCGACGCGCCGCCGCAAGCCCGCCTCGCGCCACGCAAGGCAGCCGCTCAGACGATGCTGGCGCTTGGCTTGGCGTCCGAAGCGCAAGCCCTTCTGCGCCTCGCACTGGCCGAAGACCCGCGTGGCGCCGAGGATCCTGACCTTATCGGCCTCGCGGGCGTGGCAGCGCTGCTGGCGGGCCGTCCGGCCGAAGCCGATGGGCTGTTGGCGCCAGACCCGGCGGGCACGGACGAAGCGGCGTTGTGGCGAGCCGCCCGGGCGGCGACGTTGCAGGAGGGCGCTCCGGACGCAGCGCCGGTCTTCGCGGCCACCGCCGGCCTCGTGCTGTCATACCCCGCCGCCTTGCGGAACGCTCTGCTGCCGCTGGTGGCGGAGACGATGGCGGAAGGCGGGGCGCCCGATGCCGCTGACGCGCTGCTCGCAAAGCTTCCGGACGAGCCCCGGCTGACCTTCGCCCGCGCCATGCGGCTGGAGGCAAAAGGCGATAGCGCCGCCGCATTGGCCGTCTATGACTCGCTCGCCACCGGGCGTGACCGCTTTGCCGCCACCCGCGCCGCAACCCGCGCCACGCTGTTGCGCCGGTCCACCGGAGCGATCGGGCCGGCCGATGCGGCAGACCAGTTGGAGCACCGGTTTCTGTCCTGGCGCGGCGATGCGCGCGAACGCGACGCCCGCATCCAGGCCGCCACGCTGCGAGCGCAAGCCGGCCAATGGCGGCCGGCCTTCAACCTGCTGCGAGAGACCGCGCCGCTTTACCCGGGCGACCGTGCCTTGCTCCAGAGCCGGACCGCCGGCCTGTTGAACGACCTGCTGCGCGGCCCGGCTGCCGCCACGATGCCGCCCATGGAGCTCGTCGAACTCGCCGATGAAAACGCCGAAGCGGTCGCGCAGGCTGACCCGATGGCCGTGTCGTCCCTGCTGGCCGACAAACTGGCCGCGCTCGACCTGCCAAGGCGGGCCGAGCCTATTCTGCAGCGTATGGCCGCGGCCGCCCCGGCAGGGGCCGGGAAGGCGGCGCTGGGCGCGCGGCTTGCCACCATGCGTCTGGGCGAAGGAAACGTCAGTGGCGCAGGCGCAGCGCTTGCGGACACGACGGCACCGGGCTTGCCGCCTGACATGATGGAGCAGCGCGGCTTGCTTACCGCGCGCGTCCAGGTCCGCGCCCACGACACGGCTGGCGCGGTTGCAACGCTGGCCAGCATTGCCACGGTGGCGGCTGACGACATGCGCGCGGCGATCCTGGGGGAAGCCGGCGATTGGACAGGTTCGGCGGCAGCCCTGGCATCTCTGGCAACGCGCACCGTGCCGCCGGATGGTCCGCTCGGCCCCGCCCAGCAGGACACGCTGCTGCGTCTGGCCTCCGCCCAGGCACATGCCGGTCAGGACGACGCGTTGCATGCCCTTGGGACACGGGAAGCGGCGCGCATGGCTGGACCGAAATCCGACATGTTCCGACTGCTGACCGCCGCCCCGGTGACCGGCGTAGGCGACCTGCGCCGGGCGGCGGGAGAGGTCACGCTGGCCCGCACCGTACCTGCCGCGCTCGCGTCGATGGGAACCCGCTAAACAAGATACCCCAATGGTTATCGAGTGTTTTTGGCGATATCACTTGCACTTAGGACCCCAGGGGCCTATCTCCGGTCGCCTTGGCCCAAGGGGACGAACTTCGTCCAACAGGCCATCTACTGGATTGGGGGTACGTGATGAACGCACTTGCTCAACTGGGGATGGTCTCGGAGCTTCCGAGCGAGAACCAGACGACAATCGCGACTTCTCCTGTCTTCGAGGGGGAGGATCGGAAGGACTATTTCGTCGAGAAGGACGGCATGAAATTCGCCGGCACGCACCTTCTCGCCGACCTTTGGGACGCTGAGAATTTGGCTGACCCGGTGCATATCGATACCGCATTGCGCGCGGCGGCCGTTCGGGCAGGGGCAACAATCCTGCACAGTCATTTCCATCACTTCTCGCCCAATGGCGGAGTGTCGGGCGTGGTCGTGCTCGCGGAGAGCCATATCTCGATCCACACCTGGCCTGAGCGGCACTTCGCGGCGATCGACATCTTCATGTGCGGTGACTGCAATCCGCACGATGCGATTCCCGTCCTGCAGGAAGCGTTCCTGCCAGGCCGCGTCGATCTTGACGAGCAACGGCGCGGGCAATTCTGACGACGGACTTGGCGGCAAGCCAGGCGCCAGCCTGGCTCGCCGAGACGCTTTACCAAGGATACGCGCAAAGCTTCCGTGTCGAGGTTGAACTCGCACGGGAGCGTTCGGCGTTCCAGGACATCGTCGTGGTGCAAACGCGGTCGCATGGCCGCGTGCTGTTCCTCGACGGTGTGGTGCAGGTCACCGAAGCGGACGAGTTCGTCTATCAGGAGATGATCGCCCACGTCCCGCTGCTCCAACACGGGGCGGCAAAGCGTGTGTTGATCATCGGCGCTGGGGATGGCGGCGTCTTGCGCCGGGTATTGCAGCACCGCAGCGTCGAACGTGCCGTGATGGTGGAGATTGATGGCGCGGTAATCCGCCTCGCCAAGCAATACCTGCCGTCGGTCGGCGGCGACGCGTGGCGTGACCCGCGGGCCGATGTCGTGGTCGGCGATGGCATTTCCTACGTCGCGAACGCGCCAGCGCAGTCGTTCGACGTTATCATCGTCGATAGCACCGACCCGGCAGGTCCGGGCGAATCCCTATTCAGCGAAGCGTTTTATCGTGATTGTGCCAGGATCCTTACGGATCGGGGGCTGCTGGTAAACCAGTGCGGCGTGCCATTCATGCAGGCTGACGAATTGCGTCAGACGAGCCTGTTGCGCGCCCGCGTGTTCCCGTTCGTGAGCGCTTACGTCGCCGCGGTGCCGACTTACGTCGGCGGTTTCATGACACTCGGCATCGCGGCCAAGCACCCGTTCGTAACCAGTTCTGTTGCCGAATTGACGGAACTTGCGACTCAAGCGGGGATGCTGGACCGGACACAGTATTGGTCGCCCGCGGTGCACTCTGCGGCATTTGCATTGCCGCCATACATCTCACGCGTGCTAGGGAACTTAGCACTTGCACGCGGGGGCTGACGCCCCTAATTGCACGCTCCCCGATGACCAGTTCGGCCGTCGTCCGCTTCACCGGTTCCGCTCGCGGTCCGCGCCGAAAGGCAGCGTGGCCTGGAGGAAAGCCTCCGTCGGAACACGGGTTGCAGGACGGCGGCCGATTTGTTTTTTGCCGGATGATAGATCCGCTTACAGCCGCCCGTGTTCGTCCCGCTCGGGATGACGTTCGTGGTGATCGGTCACGGGCTTCGTGCTGGCGTTAGACTGATCCAGGCCTGACACCTTATCGATGTCCGTGCCGGCCTCCACGCTCTCCTCCTTGGAGTCGCGGTTGGTGGGCTCGACGTTTTCCGCCCCGGCCCGCGTGCCGCCTCGCAAGTCCGCACCCGCGGCATCCTTGGCGCCGGGCTGCTTATGGTTTCCGGTGTTCTGCTCATCGTCGGTGTGCTTGATCGTCTGCTCGGTATGCGGCTGCTTCATCGCGAGCCTCCTGGTTCTGGTTGAGAGTGCAACGCGGGGATGGGCCCGGGTTTTCATCCCGCTGCCGCGAACCCCTGGACCAGGCTTCCCGACACCAGCCGCCAGCCATCGATCAGCACGAAGAAGATCAATTTGAATGGCAGGCTGATGCTGGCAGGCGGCAGCATCATCATGCCGAGGCTCATCAGCACGCTGCCGACCACCATGTCGATGACCAGGAATGGCAGGTAGATCAGGAAACCGATCTCAAAGGCGCGCCGCAACTCGCCGACGACGAAGGCCGGCACCAAAGCCCGCCAGGGCGCCGGGTCCGCGCCGACGGGAGACGGCATGTGCCCGAGACCAAGAAACAGTTGCAGATCGGCCGGGCGCACATTCGCCGTCATGAACCGCCGGAACGGCTCAGCCGCGAGGCGCAAGCCCTCAAGTTCTCCAACACGCCCCTCGGTCATCGGCACGAGCCCAGTCGTGTAGGCCTGGTCCAGCACCGGCTGCATGACGAAGAAGGTGAGGAACAGCGCTAGCCCGATCAGCACGGTGTTGGGCGGCGTGCCTTGCGCCCCGATCGCGGACCGCAACAGCGACAGCACGATCACGATGCGGGTGAAGCCCGTGACCATCACCAGCAGGCTCGGCGCCACCGACAGCACCGTGATGAGCGCGGTGAGCTGCACCAGACGGCCAGTGGCGCCTGCCTGTCCCGCCGCACCCAAATCGATATTGACGGATTGCGCCGCCGCCAGCGCTGGCGTCAGCAGCACCGCCGCGAATACGAGCCATTTCATGCCGCCGCGTCCGGCAGCCAGCCGACGACTTGGTCCTGCGGCCCGGTAAGCAGCACGAGGCAGCGATCGTCGCACTGCACCAGCACCAAGCGGCGCCGGGGATCGAGCGGCAGAACTTCGAGTATGCGCAATCTGCTTTGACCCTTGGGCAAGGGGCGAGCGAAGCTGCTTGTTCGCGCCAGCCATCCCGCAGCCAGGACGAGCGCTAATACCGCTGCTAGTGACGCAAGCGCTTCAATCATTGGCGAAAACGGCATTGCGTCTCCTCCGGAGCAGCAAGTTGCAAGTGGCTAACGATCATGGAACATATATCGAACACAGCAACGTGAATATTGCAAGTGTATGTTAGACGGAGGGAGTCGTGTCCGAGTTACGCACTACGACGATCGCGCTTTCCTTTCCGTGGCATAAGCAGCGCGTCTCTGCTCCCTCGGCCTCATCAGCGGGAGGATCGCTGCGCTAGCGTCGATACTCTTCCAGATATTCCGGATAAAGCATAGGATGGCGACATGCCGATCCAGTCGCCCGTCCGTCACTCTCTCCCCATTGCCGAGCGTCTCGACGGCGCGCGCAGCGCTGCGGCACTTCGGATGGCTGCCCGGGCCGATTTGCGCCTGACGCGCGGCGATGGAACGGAGGAGGCCTTTACCCTGCCTGCATCGGCATTGCCCGCGTTGGCTGACCTGCTGGATAGGCTTTCCTCATCCGACGCGGTCACGGTGCTCGCGGAAGATATCGAGATCACGCCGGAGGACGCCGCCGGCATCCTGGGTATCTCGCGCCCGCTCGTGCGGCGGCGCATGGACGTCGGCGCACTGCCCTTCCGCCGAGTGGGCGCGCATAGGCGGCTCCGGCTGACCGACGTCCTTGCATTGCGTGCCCTCGAGGAACCGATGCGCGAGGCTGTGGACGCGCTCGCCGCAGACGCTGAGGATCTCGAGCGGACATATGGCCTTTGAGAGGCCGGCCTTACCGCCGATCGTCCTTCTCGATGCCAACCTACTTTACCCGTTTCACCTCAGGAACCTGCTGGTCCAGTTCGGCGTGGATCGCGTCATCGCGCCCCGATGGACAGCACGCATTCACGAGGAGTGGATCGGCAACCTGGTCGCGGCAAGCCGAGCACCCCGAGATCGGCTAAGTCGCACGCGTGACCTGATGAATCGCGCCTTGCCGGATGCAGACGTTCAAGGCTGGGAGCAGCTCATAGACGGTTTGGTGCTTCCCGATCCGGACGATCGCCACGTGCTCGCGGCGGCGTTGGCAGCCGGAGCCGGAACGATCCTCACGATGAACCTGCGGGACTTTCCGGCATCGGCATTGGACGCGTGCGGCGTGCAGGCTGCCCACCCTGACGGCTTTCTGTGTGAGCTGCACGATGCGGATCCGGAGCTGGTGCGAGCGTCCGCGGAAGCGGCGCACGCCAACCTCAACCGCAGCACGCCGTCGTTTGCGGATTACCTTGATGCCTTGGAGCGCCAGGGCCTGCGAGCTTTGGCGCAGTGTCTGCGAGCATAGGGGCCGACGTCCTGGCTGTCGGCGCGATGTTCAAGCGCTATCACACGGTGAGCTTTGAAGGCGCGCTCCTTGCTCCGCGAGACAGCGCGCGAGATCGTTCTGGACGTCGCGTTTCCTATCCCGTCCGTTCCACGGTAGCTGCAGGGTCACCCAGGTTTTGAGCACACACGGCGTATTCAGTCCTGGCGAGTGCTGTGGCAAAGCTTGAGACTCAGCGCGACCGAACTCTCCAGGCCACCCCTGCCACCGCCGATTTTAGTAAAGGAGCGTGCCTCGCCCGAAGGTCATACCGTTCACCGGCTTACCAACGCGTTTACCGGTCACTTCGTCGGCCACACGCTGCGCGCCAGCAGCCCGCAAGGGCGGTTTGCGGACGGAGCGGCGACGCTTGACGGCCTCCAGCTCGACCACGCCGAAGCCTGGGGCAAGCAGATGTTCCTGCAGTTCGCCGGGCTGGTCTGGTTGCGGGTGCATTTGGGGCTGTATGGCATGTGGCGCTTTGCCGGGCCGGGGCTGACCGGGGTCGGGCGGCGCACGCGGGGCGAGGCCGAGCTGGACGATGACGGCAACCCGGTCCCGCGCGGCGCAGTGCGGCTTCGGCTGGTCAGCGGCGCCCACGTCGCCGATCTGAGCGGCCCGACGGCATGCGAGCTGCTGTCGCCGGCGGAGAAGATCCTCGCCACCGATAAGCTTGGCCCCGACCCGCTGCGGGCCGACGGACGGCCGGGGAAGGCGTGGGATATCATCCACGGGTCGCGCATGGCGATCGGGCAGTTGCTGATGCGGCAGGACGTGATCGCCGGCATCGGCAACATCTATCGCGCGGAGGTGCTGTTCCGTGCCCGCATCGACCCGCACCGGCCGGGGCGGGACCTGACACGCAAGCAGTTCGACGCGCTGTGGCGCGACACCCGCGCGTTGCTACGCGACGGCGTGCGGGACGGCGCGATCATCACGACGCGCCCGAAGGACCGTCCGGCCGGGCTGAAAACGATTGGCAAGGCGATGCGCCGCGACGCCCGCAGCTATGTCGCGCACCGTGAAGGCGAACCCTGCCGCATCTGCGGCAACCCGGTGCAGGCCGAAGACATGGGCGGGAGAAAACTGTATTGGTGCGCGGTCTGCCAGACCGGCTAGTTGATCCGGGGCCGCACGGACGCCATGTCTGGGCAGCATGATGAACAGGCTCGCATGACCGATCCGTACAAGACCCTCGGCGTTGCGAAGGACGCGTCGGCCGACGACATCCGCAAAGCCTATCGCAATCTCGCCAAGAAGTATCATCCGGACTTGAACCCCGGCAGCAAAACCGCCGAGGACATGTTCAAGACCATCTCGGGCGCCAACGATCTGCTGTCCGACCCCGAAAAGCGTGCGCGCTTTGATCGCGGCGAGATCGACGCAACCGGTGAACCGAAGCCAGAGCGTGCGAGTTACCGCAGCTACGCGGACCAGGGCTTCGGCGGCCGATATAGCGCCAGCGGTGGCGGCGATCCGGGAATGGGCGACATCTTCGCCGATCTGTTCGCGCAGGCGCATGAACGGGGCTCGCGGCCGATGCGCGGGCGCGATGCGAGCTACAGCCTGGCCGTCGAATTCGTGGACGCGATAAACGGAGCGCAACAACGCCTGACCCTGCCGGACGGCCGCACGCTGGACGTCCGCGTCCCACCCGGCATGGAAGACGGCCAGACGCTGCGGCTGCGCGGCCAAGGCGGGCAGGGCAGCAATGGCGGCCCCGACGGCGACGCGCTGATCGAGGTGCATATCAACCCTCACCCGCTGTTCCGGCGTGACGGCGACAACATCTTGCTCGACCTGCCGGTCACCTTGAGGGAAGCGGTGCTGGGTGGGCGCATCACTGTGCCCACGGTCACCGGCGCGGTCACGATGTCGGTCCCCAAGCGATCCGACAGCGGCAGCGTGCTACGACTACGGGGGCGAGGGGTCCCAGCGCGCGGCAGCAAGCCAGCCGGCGACCAGCTCGTGACGCTCAAGGTCGTGCTGAGCGAGGCCGACGACGCACTTGAGGCGTTCCTGAAAAGCTGGACGCCCGAGCACGAGGTGGATCCCAGGAGAGATTTGACGGAGGCATCGTGATCACGCTCGAGATGTTGCCCCAAACAGTGTCGGGTTTGCGGCTCGAAGACGTCAGCCGTTGGATCGAACTGGCCTGGGTGCGTCCGGATGGGCCGCCCGGCGGCTGGCTGTTCCGCGACATCGACGTCGCCCGCGTCCGCCTGATCGTGGAATTGCGCTACGAACTGAACGTGGACGAGGACGCGTTGCCGACCGTCTTGTCGCTCATGGATCAGCTTTACGAAACCCGGCGGCAAGTCCGTGCCTTGCGCCACGCGCTCGACGAAGTGCCGCCCTCGGCGCGTGATGCGGTGTTGCGGGCACTGCCGGGCCCTGCATGACGGATCGTCCGGCGCCAAAGCTGACGACGCGTGCGGAGGCGGAGCTTGCAGCCCGGCGGGAGCGGGAAGCGGCGGCGCTACGGGCCAATTTGCGGCGGCGGAAAGAGCAGCAACGGGCGACTGACCCCTGCCGCCTCCCGCAGGCGGAAGCAGGGGAAGAGCGCACTGCAACCTCTCCCGCTCGCGGGAGAGGGCAGGGGTGAGGGTCGGACCCTAGTGGTTCTTCCCGCGGCCGGTCTTCGACTGTAACGCGTCAATTTGCTTCGACGCCTCGGCCTTACTGAGAGCCGGGTCGAACTCGACGCCGGCTTCTTCGGAGAGGGTTTTCAGGTAGGACGCCTGCGCCCCCGTCATCGTCTCATCCCCGGTGGTCCAATTGTCCGGATCCTTGACGGTGTTGGAGGGAGTGTCGTCGGCGGGTGGGTTTTTCGGGTTCGTGCTCATGCCGGGTTAACGCGGCTGTGCACGCTCTGTTCCCGCGTCTCTACCGCTGATACGGTAACGGAAGCAGGAGGCGCACCGGCATCCGCACGGGACCGTCGCGGCTGGGCACGATCACGTCCGCATCGGGGTCGAAGTCGGTCAGCATCTCCCGGCAGGCGCCGCAGGGCGGCACGACCGCGATCTCCTGCACCGACTCCTCAGCTTTCGGGTGGCGCACCGCGACCGCGCACTCGACCGAGCCGTCGCCCTCCAAGATAGCGCGGCCGAGCGCCACCGCTTCGGCACACACGGACAAGCGGCCGACGGTGGCGCCAAGGTGCACACCTGTCCAGATGCGTCCGTCACGAGACCGCAAGGCGGCCCCGACGGTATGCCAATGCGGGCGGTAGTGTTTGATCAACACGGCCCGCGCGGCTTCGACTAACTCCCGGTCGGCTTTATCCAGACTCACTCGGCGGCTTCAGCTTCCTCGCCTTCAACAGGGTCGGTGATCATGGCCTTTTCGACCACGACCGACAGGTCACGCACGCGACCCTCGATGGTTTTGGCGACGTCAGGGTGGTCCTTCAGGAAGGTCTTGGCGTTTTCACGGCCCTGACCGATCCGTTGGCTGTCGAAGGAGAACCACGCGCCGGACTTCTCCACAACCCCCGCCTTCACGCCGAGGTCGATCAGCTCGCCGCGCTTGCTGATGCCCTCGCCATACATGATGTCGAACTCGACCTGGCGGAACGGCGGCGCCAGCTTGTTCTTCACCACTTTCACCCGGGTTTGGTTGCCCACCACCTCGTCGCGGTCCTTGATCTGGCCGATGCGGCGGATTTCCATGCGGATCGAGGCGTAGAACTTCAGCGCGTTGCCGCCGGTGGTCGTTTCCGGATTGCCAAACATGACGCCGATCTTGAGCCGGATCTGGTTCAGGAAGATCAGCATCGTCTTGGACTTGGACACGCTGCCGGTCAGCTTGCGCAGTGCCTGGCTCATGAGCCGCGCATGCAGGCCGACATGGGTGTCGCCCATCTCACCCTCCAGCTCTGCCCGCGGCACCAGGGCGGCGACGCTGTCGATCACCACGATGTCGATCGCGCCGGAGCGCACCAGCGTGTCGCAAATCTCCAGCGCCTGCTCCCCGCCGTCAGGCTGGGATAGCAGGAGATTATCCACGTCCACGCCCAGCTTGCGCGCGTAGATCGGGTCAAGCGCGTGTTCCGCGTCGATAAACGCGCATGTGCCGCCGGCCCGCTGCGCCTCTGCGATGGCGTGTAGCGCCAGCGTCGTTTTGCCCGAGCTTTCCGGCCCATAGATTTCGACGATACGCCCGCGCGGGAAGCCGCCGATGCCCAGCGCCAAGTCCAGCCCGAGCGAGCCGGAAGAGATCACGTCGATCTGCTCATTGCTGCGGGCACCCATCCGCATGATGGAGCCTTTGCCGAACGCCCGCTCGATCTGGCTGAGGGCTGCATCGAGCGCCTTGGTCTTGTCCATTATGCTGGGTCCTTGTGCCTGAGCGTCACGCGCAGCGACATACGATTGTGTCATGAGCCGGCTTGGCGCCGCAATCCGGGCCGTCTCTCATTCCGAGCGGACAGTGTAGCCTGAACGGCGGCGATTCGCCTGTCGATGAGGTTGTTAATAAAGCGATCCTGGTTTGTTCACAAGAACGGATCGTGGACTTGGATCGGGGCCGCCGATCTGCCGCTCGAGCGCCGTCACCAAATCCGCCATCGAGTAGGGTTTGGCGAGGATCACGGCGCCCAAGGCAGTGACCTCGTTGAGAACCGCTTGCGCCGCATAGCCGGAGGTCAGCAGCGCCGGCAGACCTGGGCATGTGGCCCGCACAGCGCGGACCAGAGCGGGACCATCCATCCCCGGCATGACCACATCCGAGATGATGGCGCCGAGCGACACAGAGCAGCCGGGCTGCGCAAGCAGGGTCATCGCGGCCTCGGCGGAGTCAGCGCTCAGGACGTGCCAGCCACGCCGGGTCAGGGCACGGGTCGCGAAGTGGCGGATCCCGGCGTCATCGTCCACGAAAAGAATGGTGCGTCCACGTGGGCCTGCGAATTCGGCTTGCAGTTCCGGAACGCCGATTTTGTCGGGCTGGGGCGTTTCGGAAAATGCTTCGTCGTACTGCGGCAAGTAGATGCGCAGCCGCGTCCCCTGGTTGACCAGGCTGTCCACGGCCACGAACCCATCAGACTGACGGATGATGCCATGCACGGTGGACAGGCCGAGCCCAGTGCCGCCCTGGTCACGCCGCGTGGTGAAGAACGGGTCGAAGATGCGCGGCAGCACTTCGGGCGGGATGCCGCAGCCAGTGTCTTGCACCTCGATCATGGCGTAGCGGCCGGGAGGGATCACTTCGTGGCCGCGTTCGAGGGGCCGGTTCAGCGTGAGGTCACCCGTGCGCAACGTGAGCGTGCCGCCATTTCGCATCGCGTCCCGCGCATTCACCGCAAGATTGATCAGCACTTGGTCGAGCTGGCCAGGATCTGCACGCACGGTGCAGCCGGGCTGTTGCAGGTCGAGCGCCAATTGCACGTTGCTGCCCAACAGCCGGCGTAGCAGGCCGGACAGCGCGCGGACCGCTCCGTTGACCGGGATTGCAGTAGGCTCCAGCCGTTGCTGGCGGCCGAAGGCGAGCAGTTGACGCACCAGCGCCGCCCCGCGCCGCGCCGCCGCACGGATCTGCTCGAAATCCTCCAGCGTCTCCGCGTCGATGGTCTGGCGCGCCGACGCTTCCTCGGCCGCGCCCATGATCGCCGTCAGCAGGTTGTTGAAGTCGTGCGCTATGCCCCCGGCAAGCTGGCCGATCGCCTGCAGCTTCTGGCTCTGGGCCAGTTGCGCCTCCAACTGGCTGCGCAGCGTGATGTCGTTGAGCTGAAGCAGGGCGCCGCTGACCGTGCCGTCCGCCTCCCGCACCGCCTGCACCGTGACCTCGACCGGCTGCTCCTCACCGCCCTGAACTAGCAACGCTGCCAGGAAGGAGTGCGGGGTTGGCTGGCCGCCGATCGCTGCCGCCATCTCGTTCAGCAGCGCCTCACGGTCGGCGGGGCGGAACAGCGTTCCCACTTGGCGGCCCTGCATGTTGGCGGCCGGCGTGCCGAGCAGCCGCCGGAGAGCGTCGTTGACTCGAACGAGGCGGCCTTGCCGATCGGCGATCGCACTTCCGACGATGGATTGGTCCCACAGAACTCGGCCGATCTCGTCGAGCGGCTCGGCTAGCCGGTCGATCAAACGACGGGACGTCACGCCGGGCGCCGCGCACTCAGGCGCCAGACATAGGCGATGATGCCGGCGACGATCTTGAAATGCTCGGCCGGGATTTCCGCGTCCAGCTCCACCTGATACAGCGCGCGGGCTAGCGGCGGATTGGCCACGATCGGCACCCGGTTGTCCCTCGCGATGTCGCGGATGCGAGCCGCCACGTCATCCATCCCCTTTGCCACCACGCGCGGTGCGCCGCCTGCGCTACGATCGTATGATAGTGCAATAGCGTAATGGGTTGGGTTCGTCACCACCACGGTTGCTTTGGGCACCGCGGCCATCATGCGCTTACGGCTGCGCGCGGTGCGGATCTGGCGGATGCGCTGCTTGATCTGCGGGTTTCCCTCCGCCTCTTTCGTCTCCTGGCGGACATCCTCCTTGCTCATGCGCAGCGATTGCGCGCGGTGATAGCGCTGCCAGGCGATGTCGGCGCCGGCGATCACGGCTTGCGCGCCGAGCAGCGTCAGCACGAGTTGCGTCACCTGATGGAGGATGTGGCTGGCGAGTTGCTCCGGCAGCCAGAGCGCGGCCCCGCGCAGCATGGGCACGCTGCTGGAGACGGCGTGGTAGGCGCAGAACGCCAGGACGGCCAGCTTGCCCACGGACTTGAGCGTTTCTACAGCCTGGCTGGCGCCGAACAGTCGCTTCAGGCCGCGCCCCGGATTCAGCCGGGAAAAATCCGGAGTGAGCGCCGCCGGGTTCAGCACCAGGCCGGTTTGCAGCAGGGTTGCGGCCACACTGGCGCCGATGGCGGCGAGCACAACCGGTCCGGCGGCCATCGTCACGGCAAACAGCGTTGCATACACCGCCGCCGGAACGTCGGCAGCCTGGACGCTGCCGGCGAGCATCGCGGCAAGCCGGTCCGCAAGAGCGCGGCCGAGCGCCGGCCCTGCCAATGCGATCACCAGCGCAGCGCCGGCCAGCCCCGCCAGCGTGCCGAGTTCGCGCGAGACGGCCACGTTGCCGGCGGACCGCGCACGCTCCAGCCGGCGTGGAGTTGCGGCCTCGGTGCGGTCCTGCGAACCGCTCATAAACTGCTACAGCCCCGGCAGGCTTGCGAATTGGTCCCGCGTCGCATCCATCCAGGCGTCGGCCATCCCGGTCGCCAGCAGCGCCAGCAGCAGGAGGCCGCCGACGATCTGGCCCGGCAATGCGACGAAAAACACCTGCAATTGAGGGATCAGGCGATTGAGCAATCCGAGCGCCACGTTCCAGACGAGGCTTGCCACGACGAACGGGCCAGCCAGCCGCACGGCCAGCCCGAATGCCGTCGCAACGGCGACGGTTGCCGCCGCGGCGCTGTCCGCCACCGGCAGCAAACGACCCGGCGGGACGAGTTGGTAGCTGCCCATCAGGGCTGCGACCGGCTGCGCCCACAGCCCGGTCCCGAGCACGAGCACCGGCACCGCCAGCGAGAACAGCCGCATCAATGCGCTGGATTGGCCGAGCGCCGGGTCTGGGGTGACGACGCTGGACAGGCCCACCATGAAGGAGATCACCTGGCCCGCCATCGGCAAGGCGAGTGCCACGCAGCGGGCCAGCCAGCCCAACACGCCGCCGCACAGCAGTTCGGCGCCAACCGCGCTGGCAGCGTCCCAGCCGTCACCGGGCGCCACCGGACCGATGCCCGGCAGGATCAGCGCCACCAGCATGACTGCCGCGCCCGCGCGGACCATCGCTGGCGGCTCCGCCTCGCCCAGGCCTGGCATCAGCATCACCGCCGCGCCGCAGCGGCACAGCACGAGCACGAAGGCGAACGCCCACGCCGGTAGCGCGGCAAGGTCGCCGGCGGTCATAGGGCGGACCTCATTGCCCTCCGGCGGCGACCATCTGATCGAACAGCCGTCCGGAATAATCGGTCAGCGCCGCAAGCATGTAGGGCCCGGTCAATGCCAGCACGCCCGTGATGACGACGACCTTGGGCACGAAGGCGAGCGTCGGTTCGTTGATCTGCGTCACGGCTTGCACCATCGACATGATGACACCCGTCACCAGCCCGGCCAGCAGCGCCGGCCCGCCCAGCTTCAGCACGACGATCATCATGTCGCGGATGACCGCGCCGGCATCGCCCTCGTTCATGGGGCCGCAACCCGCCCGTCATTGTGGGGCGCGCTTGCGCCTTGGCAATTCAGGGTTGCCGCTACATCCGTGCGTCTCAAATCGGCATCCGCATAATGTCCTGATAAGCCTGCACGACCCGGTCGCGGATCGCAGTCGTCGTCTGCAATGCGAGTTCGGCACGGTTCACCGCCGTCACCACGTCCGTCAGGTTGCCAGTGCCGGAGATCGCGGCGGCCGACTGAGCGTCGGCGGCATGGCCGGCATCGACCACGCCCTGCACCGCATCGGTCAAGGCTTGGCCGAAGCCCTCCAGACTTGCCGGCTGTCCGCTGCCGGTGCGGGCATAGGCGCCGGCTGCGGCTGCAGCCGAGATGGGCGGCACGGTCATTTCAGCAATTCGATCGCCCGCGTCAGCATCGATCGAGTCACTTCCATCACATTCAGGTTCGCGCTGAAGGAGCGCTGCGCCTCCCGCATATCCATGACTTCGACGAAGCTGTTCACGTTGGCCGTGCGCACGTAGCCTTGCGCGTCGGCGGCGGGATGCGATGGATCGTATCGCTTCGGAAACGCCGCCTTATCCGTGCCAACCTGCTTCACGCGCACCGTCTGTTCCCCCAGCGTTGCGTCCATCTTCTGCTCGAACGTCACTGTCTTGCGGCGGTAAGGGTCTGCGCCCGGCGCGTCCCCGGTCGTGTCCTGGTTCGCCAGGTTTTCCGCAATGACGCGAAGCCGCGTGGTCTGCGCGTCCATGCCGTGCGCGGAAATGGCCATCGCCTTGGTGAGTTCCATGCAGCGCCCCTACTTGCCCAACGCGGTGCGGAAAAGGCCGAGGTATTTGTGATACAGGTTGGTCACCAGCGCCTGTGCGCCATCCGTGTCGGCCACTTTAATGAGCTGGTCTTCCATCGAAACGGCATTGCCGTCCGGCGCGCGCTGTGACGGGCGCAGATGCGGGTCGGTCCGCCCACTGCCGGCCATCCCGGCGATATGCAAGGGGTTGGTGATCGCCAATTCCGGCAGCGCCTGCGTCAGTGTCTGAGCGAACGGCACCAGGTCCTTCGCGCCGTAACCCGGCGTGTCCGCATTGGCGATGTTCTGCGCCAGCAAGCCCTGACGCCGGTCGATCCAGGCGAGCCGACGCTCCGCCAGGTTGAAGATACCCATGCCGCTGCTGTCCATGGCCCATCCTGCCGGCGGGCCGGTTGCGGAACGGTTAAAGGCGCGGGCAACGATTCGGTAATCGCCCTGTGATCACATGCACCCATGCCGAACCAAGCCTTGTTCCCCTTCTATGACGCCGCGTTCGACGCGCGGCAGATCGAGATGGTGCGCGGCATGGCCGAGAGTTTGGGCAGGACCGTCTGCATCGCCCGCGCCCTCCTGCAGCATGGGCGCACGCTCGACCTCGCGGGGCTGGATCGCGGCGTCGGGTTGCTCTGCGCGAAAGCGCTCGACCTGCCGCTGGAGGCGGGACGGCAATTCCGGCCGCACTTGGAAGCTTTGCTGAACGAGGCCGACAGGCTTACGGCAGCGTTGCGCGCCCAAACCGTCGGTTAGGCTACACTACGCCTTTCTCCCGCAGCGCCGCGATGTCGCCCGCACCATAGCCAAGCTCACCCAGCACCGCGTCGGTATGCTCGCCGGCCGCCGGCGTAGCCGTCTCCAGCTTGGCCGGGGTACGGCTGAGGCGGGACGCCTGGCCGACCAGCTCGATCCGGCCCAGCTCCGGATGCTCGACCGCCTGCGCGATGCCGAGGTGCTTCACCTGCGGATCGGCGAACACCTGATCCATGCTGTAGATAGGACCGCACGGCACCCCGGCCTTCTCCAGCCGCTCGATCCAGCTTGCCGAGCTGTCCGTGCGCGTCACGGCCGCGATCCGCTCGTTCAGCATCTTCCGGTTGGCCGAGCGTGCGTCGGCGGTCTTGAACTCGGGGGCGTCGATCAGCTCCGGCAACCCCAGTTCATGGCAGAGCCGGACGTAGATCGGGTTGCCGGCGGCGGCGATGTTGATGTGGCCGTCAGATGTCTCGAACACGCCTGTCGGGATGCTGGTCGGGTGATCGTTGCCGGCCTGCTTCGGCACGTCGCCGTTCATCAGGTAACGCGACGCCTGGAAATCCATCATCGAGATCATGCTGGCGAGCAGGCTGCTCTGCACCCACTGGCCCTCGCCCGACACCTCGCGCTCCAGCAGCGCGATCATGACGCCCTGCGCCGCGAACAGCCCGCCGCACAGGTCGGCCACCGGGATCCCCGCCCGCACCGGCCCCTGGCCCGGCAGTCCGGTCACGGACATGATGCCGCCCATCCCCTGCGCGATCTGATCGAACCCGGGGCGCATCCGGTAAGGCCCATCCTCGCCGAAACCCGAGATGCTGGCATATACCAGCCGCTTGTTCACCGCGCGCATCGCCTCGTAATTGATGCCGAGCCGGTCTTTCACGTCAGGCCTGAAGTTCTCCACCAGCACGTCCGACTTGGCGACCAGCTTGCGCAGGATGTCCACACCCTCCGGCGCTTTCAGGTTCAAGGTCATCGATCGCTTGTTGCGATGCAGGTTCTGGAAGTCGGAGCCCAGGCGCGCACCGCCCAAGCCCCCATCGCCCTCGGTGGATTCGATCTTGATCACCTTGGCGCCGAAATCCGCGAACTGCCGCACGCAGGTGGGGCCGGCCCTGACGCGGGTGAGGTCGATCACGCTGAAGCGGGAGAGCGGGCCTTCGGTCATGCCTGATACTTTCCTGGCGTAAGACAGTCCGTCACCCTAGAAGCGCCGCACCATGACCGACAATATCTACACCCTCATCCGCGAGCGCGTTCTGGACGCGTTGCAAGCTGCCGTCCCCGGGCTGCCAGCAGACCTGACCGCACGCGTCGAAGTCACACCCACGCGAGACCCCGCCCATGGCGACATGGCAACCAATGCAGCCCTGATCGCCGCCAAGCCCGCGCGCCAGCCGCCGGCCCAGATCGCCGCCACGCTTGCCGCCGCCCTGGCAGCGGCGCCCGAAATCGCGTCCGCCGAACCGGCCGGGCCTGGGTTCGTCAATTTACGCCTGAAAGCGCCGGCGCTGCTGGCCGCCATTCCCGCCATCCTGCACGCCGGCGAGGCGTACGGCGCCAGCGCGGTCGGGCAGGGCCGCCGGGTCAACGTGGAATACGTGTCCGCCAACCCGACAGGGCCGATGCATGTCGGGCATTGCCGGGGCGCCGTGGTGGGCGACGCGCTGGCCAATTTGCTGGCCAAGGCCGGGTTCGCCGTCACGAAGGAGTTCTACGTCAACGACGCCGGCAACCAGGTGGCCGCGTTGGCTTGGGCCGCTTACTGGCGCTACTTGCAGGCGCTCGGCACGGCGATGACGGCGGACGAGTTCGCCGCGGCGGTGCCCGGCGGGCTGCAATATGGCGGCGACTACCTGGTGCCGATCGGCGAGGGGTTGGCGGCCGAATACGGCGACGCGCTCAGCGGACCCGGCGCTACGATCGCCGACCCGGCGGGCTGGTTCAACACGGTTCGCCAGTTCGCCATCGACGCGATGCTGACCTCGATCCGCGAAGACCTCGCCACGCTCGGCGTCACCTTCGACCTGTTCAGTTCCGAGCGTGCGCTGCTGGACAGCGGCGCGCCCGACGCGGTGATCGCACAACTGCAAGCGGACGGTCTGGTCTATCTGGGCACGCTGGAGCCGCCAAAGGGCAAGCTGCCCGACGATTGGGAGCCGCGGGAGCAATTGCTGTTCCGCTCCACCCAGTTCGGCGATGACGTGGACCGGCCGTTGCGCAAGTCCGACGGCTCGAACACCTATTTCGCCAATGACATCGCCTATCACGCCGCCAAGGCCGCCCGGTCGGACGTGCTGATCGACGTGCTGGGTGCGGACCATGGCGGCTACGTCTCGCGCATGAAGGCGGCGACCAAGGCGATCACTGGCGGACGGGTGCCGCTGGAGATCGTGGTCTGCCAAATCGTGCGCGTGCTGAAGGACGGTCAGCCGGTGCGGATGAGCAAGCGCGCCGGCACCTTCATCACCCTGGCAGACTTGCTGGAGTTCGTCGGGCGGGATGCGGTGCGTTTCACCATGCTGACGCGCAAGGCGGACGCGCAGATGGATTTCGACATCGACGCCGCGGTTGCGCAGACGCGGGAGAACCCGGTGTTCTACGTGCAATACGCGCATGCCCGCTGCCGCTCCGTGCTGCGCGCCGCCGCCGAAATGCCGGGCATCGCCATCGACCCGGCCGCCGACCTGGCCAGCCTGACCGACGACGCCGAGTTGGCCGTGGTGCGCCGGCTGATGGCCTTTCCACGCACCATCGAGGCGGCGGCGGACGCACGAGAGCCACACCGAATCGCGTTTTTTCTGTATGACTTGGCGAGCGACTTTCATATGCTGTGGAACCGCGGGCGAGATGCCGCGACCCTCCGCTTCCTCCAGCCCGGGCATCCGGCGGAAACGCTCGCGCGAGTGGCGTTGGTGGCGGCGGTGGCGACGGTGATCCGCTCCGGCCTCCAGGTGATGGGGGTGACGCCAGTCGAGGAGATGCGCTGACCATGAGTGAACGCCTGGCAAACCCGAGTTGGCGTCCGCAGCGGCAGGCGAGCCTGCTGGACCCCCAAGTCAAGCGCCTGGGCCTGATTGCAGGTGGCGTTGCCGCCGTGATGGGGCTGGGGGTCGCCGGTTATACCCTGCTCGGCAGCGGCCCGCGCTCCATCCCCGTTATCGAGGCGGATAGCCGCCCGATCCGCGTCAAGCCGGACAATCCGGGCGGCATGCAGGTGGCGGGGGCGGACGAGCAGATCATGGGGGGCTCGTCCGGCGATGCCACGGTGATGGCGCCACCTGCCGAAGCGCCCGCTCCGCAAGCGCTTCAGGCCCAGATCCAAGCTGCGAAGCAGGCCGCTGCCCCGGCGCCTGTCGTCGCACCCGCACCCGCACCCGCAGCAGCGCCTGCTCCCGTGGCGGCCGCTCCGGTGGCATCGCCGATTCCGGACCCTCACCCGGCGAAGCTTGCCCCCGCGAAGGCCGCTGTTGCGCCGGCTCCGGCGACCGGCATGCAAGTCCAGCTCGCCGCTATGACCAGCGAGCAGGGAGCGACGGCGGAGTGGCAGCGGCTGTCCCACCTGCTGCCTGCCGTGTTCGGCTCACACAAACCAGACGTGCAGAAAGCGGACGTGAACGGCAAGACGTTCTATCGCCTTCGCACCGGCGGCTTCACCAACACGGCCCAGGCCGCGGCGTTCTGCACCGAAGTGAAAGCGAAAGGCGCCAACTGCTCCATCGCCAGCCTATGATGTAGCAGCCCGAGTATGCCGCCTTCTTACGGCTGTCCTGGGCAATCCGCGCATGGGTAGCACGATGGCCAGTCTAGGCTATCGAGCGCGCTACGGCGTCAGGTCCATACCGCCCGGACGCGCTCGGGCGACAGCGGCATGTCGCGCAGGCGTTTGCCGGTGGCGTGGGCTACGGCGTTTGCCACCGCGGCGGCGGCCGGTCCGCACGATGCCTCACCAACGCCGAGCGCGCGTTCGCCGGGGCGGTCAATGACTGTGATGTCAATGGCGGGCACCTCGGAGAATGCGAGGATCGGATAGCCTGACCAATCGCGCGACAGGATGCGGGTGCGGTCGAAACGCACCTGCTCCTTGGTGGACCAGCTTATGGCCTGGATGATGCCGCCCTCGACCTGGTTGCGCAGGCCGTCCGGATTGATGACTTCGCCAGAATCCACCGCCGCCGCAACCTTGCGCACGCGCACGGTGCCGGTCGCACGGTCCACGTCGAGATCGGCGATGCAGGCCACGTAGGCCATCTGGTTCTTGTATTTGGCAAAGCCGAAGCCGCGGCCGTGGCCGTTGCCGCCCTTCACCCCCGGCTGCCAGCCTGCCAATTTGGCGGCGGCCTCGATCACGGCGACGGCGCGTGGGTCGGACAAATGGCGCAGGCGGAACTCGACCGGGTCCGCGCCCGCCATGGCCGCCAACTCGTCCATCGCGCTCTCGATCGCGAACACATTGGTCGTGGCGCCCAAGGTGCGCAGGGCGGAGACGCGGACGGGCATCGTCGTGATGAAATGGTGCGCGACGTGCTGCCGCGCGAAATCGTACAGCGGGATTGCGTTGCGGTCGCCGCTGCCGTTTGGCTGCGGGATCGGCTTCGGCACGCCGGGCGGCTGCGGCGGGTCCATGCCCCAGCCGGCGATCAACTGGTTGCCGCCGCCCTCGCCGGGCCGGGTCGAATGCGGCGGGCTCCAGACGTCGAACTCCCAACTGGCGATTTTGCCGTCCGCCAGCACGGCGTTGACGCGCGACAGCATGGTCGTGCCGAACGGCTCCCACGCGAACTCGTCGTCGCGCATCCACTGCACGCGGACAGGCTTGCCGGGTACGGCCTTGGCCAGCAACGCCGCATCACCTGCGACGTCGTCGGCGCCGTTGTGGCCATAGCAGCCGCTGCCTTGGGTATGGGTGACGCGGACGTTGTCCACGGCCATGCCGAGCAGGCTTGCCAGGTTGCCGCGCAACGGAAACGCGCCTTGCGTGTGGCTCCAGACGTGCAGCGCGTCGCCTTCCATGACCGCGACCGAGCAGGATGGCCCGATCGAGGCGTGCGCGACGTAGGGGCGGGTGTAGTCGGCTTGCAGCGTCTGTCCGGCGGGCACTGCACCGGGCTTGTCGCTGATGACGGTGGTGTCGGCCTTTTGGGCAAACAGCATCTCCGTCAGCTTCGCAGGGTCGGGCAGGGTGGGCGGCTCGGCCCACGTCGCGGCTTGCAGCAGGGCATTGCGGGCGGCAATCGCCTGCTCCTCCCGCGCGGCCACGACGCCGATGAAGCTGCCGTTGCGGACTACGGTGACGACGCCGGGCATCGCGCGGACGGGCGCGTCGTCGAGCGCCGTGAGGCTGGCGCCGTAGGATGGCGGGCGCACCACCCGGCCGTGCAGCATGCCCGGCAGCCGCATGTCTTGCACGTAGATGGCGCCGCCGCGGACCTTTGGCGGGATGTCGATCCGCGGGACCGACTGGCCGATCACGGTATGCTGCGCCGCCGGCTTTTGCGGCACGTCGCCGGTTGCGGCCTGGTGCAGCAGCCCGTCGGATACGACGTCCCAATAGGTGGCGGACCAGTTGGACGCCGGGTCACGGATCGCGCCGTCCTGCACCGTCAGCCGGCTGGCTGGCAGGTTGGCCTTGGCGGCGGCTGTGGCGATCAGCAGGGCGCGGGCTTCGGCTGCGGCCACCCGGAGCGCCTCGCCGCCATACTCGACGGATTGGCTGCCGGAAGTTTGGCCTTCATCGGCGGTGCGCGCCGTGTCGGCGCTGACGATGGAGATGCGGGCGAAATCCACGTCCATGATGTCGGCGACGATCTGCGACAGCGCGGTCAGGATGCCCTGGCCGAGCTCCGCCTTACCGGTGAAGACCGTGACGGTGCCGGGCGGGTCGATCCGGATCCAGCCATCCAGGTTGCGCCACTTGGCCATGTCGGCTGGAAGATTCGCAGCCTGGGCCGGGCGCAGAGAGAAGCTGGCGACGATGGACCCGGCGCCAGCCAGCAACGTGCGGCGCGCGAGCATCATGTGCCTTTCCCCGGCGCGATACTTTGCCCGGCGCGCACCACGGCGCGGACGATGCGGTTATGCGCGCCGCACCGGCAAAGGTTCTGCGCCAGCACATCCCGCACGGCGCTATCGGTCACTGCCGAGGTCTGCTCCATGAACGGTTTGACGGTCATGATCATGCCGTTGATGCAGTAGCCGCACTGCATGGCCTGCTCGGCCACGAAGGCGGCTTGAAGCGCCGGAAGCGCGCCGGGTTCGGTGCTTTCGATGGTGGTGATCGGGCGCCCGGCCGCAAGCTCGACGGGGGTGATGCAGGACCGCACGGCCACGCCGTCGATGTTGACGGTGCAGGCGCCGCATTGCCCCAGGCCGCAGCCGAACTTGGCGCCGTTCAGTTGCAGGTCGTTGCGCAGGACATAGAGCAGCGGGGTTTGCCCATCGACCTCCACCCGATGCGGCTTGCCGTTCACGGATAGATCCCAGGCCTGGGTCACGGCGCGTTCCTTTCGCTTCGATGCGGCACGTCGCCGGCCAGGCTAAGCGGCCCAGCCGGTGCTGCCTAGGTGAGGGCGGTTTGCCGGTTGCCTACCGGCTATGGTCAGGACTTCACCATCGCGCAGCCGCCCTCGCTCATCGGGCGGAACGCATCTTCGGCGTTTGTGGTGGCGACCAGTTTCAGCCCGTCCCAGGGGCCTTTGCTCTCGGCGGGCGTCTTGGCCTGGAACAAATGGGACGGATGGAGTTTGCGGCCGTCGGCGCGGATGGTGCCCTTCCCGAAGCAGTCGTCATCGGTCGGCATGGCCTTCATGCGGGCGACCGCATCGCGGCCGCTGGCCTTGGCGGCTGGCAGGCCGAGTTCGGCCACCGCCTTCAGGTAGTGCAGGGTGGAGGCGTAGCAGCCGGCCTGCACCATGTTTGGCCACTGATTGGGGGTCTTGACCTTGATGCGATCGTTGAAGGCGCGCGTGCGGTCGTTCAAGTCCCAGTAGTAGCTTTCGGTCAGCAGCAGGCCTTGTGCCGTTTCGAGGCCGAGCGCGTGGACGTTGGAGTTGTACATCAGCATGGCGGCGACCTTCATGCTGGTCATCAGCCCGAATTCGTGCGCCTGCTTGATGCAATTCAGCGTGTCGTTGCCGCTGTTGCAAAGGCCGAGCACCTTGGCGCCGCTCGCCTGCGCCTGCACCAGCAGGGCCGAGAAGTCCGAGGTGTCGGGGAAGGGATAGCTGGCGCTGCCTAGCACCTTGCCGCCGGCGGCTTGCACGAACTTGGTCGTGTCCCGCTCAAGTTGATGGCCGAACACATAGTCCGCGGTCAGGAAGAACCAGGTGTCGCCGCCCGCCCGCACCATGGCGCCGCCGGTGGAGCGCGCCAGCATGTAGGTGTCGTAAGTCCAATGCACGGTGCTGGGCGAGCACTGGGCGCCTGTGAGGTCCGTCGTGGCGGCGCCGTTGTTCAACAACACCTTGTTCTTGTCGCGGCAGACGTTGTTCACCGCGAGCGCCACGGAGGAAGTGGGCACGTCCACGATCGCGTCCACGCCGCCCGTGTCGAGCCATTGCCGCGCGATGCCGGCGCCGACGTCCGGCTTGTTCTGGTGGTCGGCAACCAGCACCTCGACATCGAAGCCGTGGGACCCGAACTCCTGCACCGCTTGCCGGACGCACGCTGCGCTGGTCGGACCGCCATCGTCGCGATACGGGCCCGACTGGTCGTTCATAACGCCGATCCGCAACACCTGGGCCTGGGCGCGGCCGCGGGCCGGCAGCAGAGCAGAAGCGGCAGCAGCGCCCGCGAGCGCACGGCGAGTGATGATCATGCTTGGTCGGCTCCCTTGGAAGCGCCTCGTTCCGGGCGCCGTTGGCCCAGCGTAGCGATTGCCCGCGGCGGGATGCAAACTTTCAGCACGGATGAGTGACGTGCGCTTCCAAGAGGGGAACGGCGCGTTGCTGGCCGTGAACCCGAGATGGAGGCACCGCCATGTCCAACCGCCTGCCAAAGCCCCGCCCACCCCTGCCGCCGCGGACGCTCGCTTTGGCCCGCGGGTTGGGCTGGTTCAGCGTCGGCCTTGGCGCGGTCGAACTGCTCGCGCCGAAAACGGTCGCCAAGGCGGTGGGTCTGCGCGGGTTCGGCCCGTTGGTCGCAAGCTACGGTGCGCGGGAGGTGGCCGCCGGCGCCGGCATCCTGCTGCGGTCCGACCCCACGATCGGCATCTGGAGCCGGGTCGGCGGCGATGCGCTGGATATCGCCACCTTGGCGGTGGCGTTCGCCGGGCGCGATGGGCGAAAGGCAGGGCCCGTGCTGGCGCTGCTGGCGGTGGCCGGGGTCACGCTGCTCGACGTGCTCTGCGCGCGCGAGTTGAGCAACGCCAAGGCGGAGTCGCCCCGCCCGGTCCGCGATTACAGCGACCGCAGCGGCTTCCCGAACGGGCATCCGCGGCAGGCCCGCGCCTAGTCAGGAAGCGGCGGTTTCATTAGCATCGCCGAGATGGACGAACCTTCGGGGATGCGGCGGAGGGACCTGCTCAGCCTGATCGGGGCCGCCGCAGGCGCTTCCGCCTTGACCCTCGCCATGACGGCGCTGGGTCATGCCGCCGAAAGCACGTATCGCGGGCCGCTGAAGCTGGAGGGCAGCCCCAACGGCGCCCGCGTCCTGGTGCTGGGCGCGGGCGTGGCCGGGATGGTGGCCACGATGGAACTGCGCCAGGCCGGCTACGAGGTCGAGCTGCTGGAGTACAATCCCCGGCCCGGCGGCCGGACGTGGACCCTGCGCGGTGGCGATCGCTACACCGAGCTTGGCGGCGCTACGCAGGTCTGCGGATTCGATGACGGCTTGTATCTGAACCCGGGGCCCTGGCGCATTCCGTATCACCACCGGGGCATGCTGGATTACTGCAAGCGGCTCGGCGTGGCGCTGGAGCCGTTCATCCAGGTCAACCACAACGCCTACCTGCACTCGGCGCATGCGTTCGGCGGCAAGCCGCAGCGCTACCGGGAGGTGCAGGCGGACTTCCACGGCACGGTTGCGGATCTGTTGGCAAAAGCGGTGCGGACGGACCGGCTGGGCGGCGCGGTGACGGCGGAGGACACCGAGATTCTGCTGGCGGCCCTGCAAAGCTTTGGCGCGCTGGACGACCAGTATCGCTACGTCGCCGGGTCCGAGAGCAGCAGCCGCCGCGGCTTCGACAAGCCGCCGGGCGGCGGATTGGGCGCTCGGCCCACCTTCTCGCAGCCGGTCGCGCCTGCCGATCTGCTCAACAGCCGGCTGTGGCGACCGCTCGCCATGGCCGCGGACTTCGATTACCAGACCACTCTGTTCCAGCCCGTCGGCGGCATGGACAGCATCGCGCGGGCGATGGGCCGCGAGGTCGAGCCAGTGCTGCGGCTGAACAGGAAGATTACCGAAATCCAGCAGGACGGCAGCGGCGTGTCGGTTGCTTGGCAGGACACGGTGACGGGGGCCGCCGGCGCAAGCCGGGCAGATTGGTGCGTCTGCACGATCCCGCTCAGCATCCTCAGTCAGATTCCGGTCAATGCCGGGCCTGCGATGACGGCCGCGATATCCGCTGTGCCATACGCGCCCGGGCTGAAGATCGGGCTGCAGTTTCGCCGCCGCTTCTGGGAGGAGGACGAGGCGATCTACGGTGGCATCAGCTACACCGACCTCCCCATCGCGTTGATCGGCTACCCGGCCACCGGCTACAACCGCGGCGGCAAAGGCGTGCTCTTGGGCGCCTACCCGTTTGGCGCCTACGCGTACGAGTTCACCTCCCTCGACCCGGCGGAACGGGTGCGCCGGGCGGTCGAATGGGGCGCGCAGATCCATCCGCAGTATAGGGCCGAGTTCGAAAACGGTATTGCCGTCGGCTGGCACCGGGTGCCCTGGACGCTCGGCTGCTACGGCCAGTGGAGCGAGGCGGCGCGGAAGGAGCATTACGACAATCTGTGCGCAGTCGACGGCCGCATCGTCCTGGCCGGCGAGCACGCCTCCTACATCCCGGCCTGGCAGGAAGGCGCGTTGCTATCTGCCCTGGACGCCGTGACCCGGCTGCATGCACGGGTGATTGCGGGATGAAGGCGTTGCTGATGATGCTGTTCGGCATTGCCGTCGCTCACGCGCAGAGCGGGCCGACCTTCGGTGCGCCCTACCGTTTCACGGAAGCCGGCGGGCAGGCGATCTATGCCTCGGTCTGCGCGGGTTGCCACATGCCGAACGGGCGGGGTGCAGCCGGCGCGGGCGCTTATCCAAGCCTGGTTGCCGATCCCCGCCTTGAGGACGCGGGCTATCCGGTCGGTCTGGTGCTGCACGGGCATGGCGGCATGCCGGGCTTTGCGCGCATGCTGTCCGATGCGCAGATCGCCGCGGTGGTGACCTATATCCGCGGCAACTTTGGCAATGCTTACGGCAACCCGCCGGCAGCAGCGGACGTCGCCGCGTCCCGGTAGCCCAACAGATCGCTGAGCCCGTCCCGGAGCGTAACCGGCGCGCCTAGGCCCAGCGCCAAACGCCCCTGCGTAGGATCGCCCACCGAGTGCCGTATCTCGCCGACCCGGCCCGGCCCGTGCAGGATCGTTGGCGCCGCCGCGCAGATCGCTCCGATGGCCGCGGCGAGTTCGAGGACGGAGATCGCCAGTCCGGTGCAGACGTTGAACACGGGTGCGTCCGGCAGGCGCCGCTGCATGGCTGCGAGCAGTGCGGCCACCACATCGGACACGTGCACCAGGTCGCGTGTCTGGCCGCCGTCGCCGAACACGCGGATCGGCTCGCCCCGTGCGATCCGGTCGGCGAAGATCGACACCACGCCCGAGTAGGGCGAGCCTGGTGGCTGGCGAGGGCCATAGACGTTGAAGAAGCGCAGCCCGGTTGTGGGAATGCCCCGGGTGCGCGTCGCGACGGCGGCATGCAACTCGCCCGCGAGCTTATCGGCGCCATAGGCGGACTGCGGATGCTTAGGCGCGTCCTCTGTGATCGGTAGTGACTCGCAGTCGCCATACACGGCCGCGGACGACGCATATACAAAGGGAATGGCTGCACCGCTCGCGGCAATGCCGTCCAGAAGCGTCAATGTGCCGCCAAGATTGACGCGATGAGTTCCCAGCAGATCTTCGGTCGATCGTTGCACGGATGCGATGGCGGCGAGATGGAAGCAGCCGTCCACTTGGGACAGGGCGGTTTGCACGAGCGCAGGGTCGGCGACCGATCCGTGCACGAACTCGGCTCCTGCGGGAAGATGGTCGGTCGTGCCGGTGGAAAGGTCATCGAGCACGACCACACCATGACCGGCGGCGGCCAAGGCGTCGGCCAGATGGGAGCCGATGAAGCCACACCCGCCGGTGATGAGGTAGCGCGACATCGAGAGATAGCCCTTGGCGTTTTGACGTGAACCCTTGGCACCGAAACGCTAGCGGTGTCGAGAGTGGCGGGCGCGGACGCCATCGGGCACCCATTCAACGCTGAAATAACGCTGCATTAACGTCAGTATAACGGTAGAATAGCGATCAAGCGTTTTCCAAAGCCACGGTATTCGCAAGGATCCGTGTCGTAGCCCGCGGCTGTCATGGGCACGTCCAAGCGTCATTTCCCGTTGGCGCGCCGGCTTCGCCTGGGTCGATGACTTGCGAGTAGTTTAAAATACATCCGAGAACCGGCCGTTTTGCTACTTGACGCTTTTGCACACACATAAGTATGGTTTGTTGATCGGGGTCACGATCCCGAGGGAGATGCGGCCATGTTGCGATTTGCGCGCTATTATCCGGTGGCCTGCGCACCCGCTGCGTCAGGGTTGCCATCAGCTTAACACTGCCCGTACCTGCGCGTCGTGGCCGGTTGATCCGGGCTGATGTGCTCGCGGTGATGGTGGAACTGCTCGTGGTCTGGGATGCCGTGGCGATCACCGTATCCGGCGCGGTCTCAGCCCTGGCGTGCGAGCGATGGATGCTCATTGAAGGCTCTGCGGCGAGATGCTTCCCCATTGCGCTCCTCGCCGGGCCTGCAACGCTGGCGTTGGCGCGGCAGCGACCCGGCGGACAGTTTTCTCCCGTGATCCGCCCGCTGCTGGAGGCAGGCCGGCCGGTTTTGATGCTGGCGTGCTTGCTGTGGGCGTTGATGATCGTCACAGGCGGCTTGGAACTCATTCCCCAGCCCTGGGCCGCGGCGTGGCTAGGCACAGCCTACGTGTTGACCGTTTCGACCCGCGCGGTGCTGCTGCGGCCATACCGCGAGTTGCATGAGCGTGGGCAGTTCGCCGAGCGTATCGCCATTGTGGGGATTGGCCCGGCCGTCGAGCAATTGCAGCGCAGGATCAGGCAGCATTACCGGCAGACCGCGGCCGTTGTCGGGGCGTTTGACACGGCCGACGGGCATGCGCTGACGAAGCTGCTGGAATTGGGCTGCCGGAACGCCATCGACCGTATCATCGTCACAACGCCTGTGACCGAGGGACCGCACTTCGACGATTTGATCGACCGCTTGAAAGTGTTGGACACCGAGGTCGTGTATTGCCCTGCGGTGCCGGTTCCCGGACGGCCGGGCGATGCAGCGGAACTCAGGATCCGCGCCGTGGCGGGGTTGCCCGCGCTGGTGCTCAGCAACCGGCCGATCAGCCGGTGGGGCGGGTTCGCAAAGTCTGCCGCGGACCGGCTCCTGGCGGCAGCGGTCATCGCCGTGTTGCTGCCGCTGTTGGTGGTGCTCGCCGTGGCGATCGCGCTGGATAGCCCTGGCCCGGTGATCTTCAGGCAATACCGGTTCGGGTTCAGGGGCCGGACATTTCCCATCTTGAAGTTCCGCACGATGGTTTGGACCGATGCGGATGAGGCGTCGCTCACCGGTGCCCGGCAGGCGAGCCGCGGCGATCAGCGCGTCACGCGGCTTGGCGGCTGGCTGCGACGAACCAGCCTCGATGAATTGCCACAGCTGATCAACGTGCTGAACGGGTCGATGTCGCTGGTAGGGCCGCGCCCCCATCCGATTGCCATGCGAACCGATGCGTTGCTGGGCGAGCAGATCGTCTCCGCCTATCCACACCGCTACCGGGTGAAGCCGGGAATCACCGGCTGGGCCCAGGTCAACGGCCATCGCGGACCGACAAGCTCGGCGGAACAGATCAGGCAGCGGGTCGCGCATGACCTTTATTACATCGACAATTGGTCGCTGCTATTCGACGTAAGCATCCTGTTGCGCACGCCATTCGCCATGCTGCGCTACCGGCAGAACGCGTTTTGATCATCGGGCGGCGCACGGCGCTGAAAGCGATGGGCGGTAGCGCGGCCAGTTGGCGCACGCCGCCGGCACCGCCATCCCTGGCTCGGCTCGCGGCCGCCGCCGGGCTGCGGTTCGGCAGCGACAGCGACGTCCTGGTGGACGGCGCGCCGGCGGCCTATGGCGAGGCGTTCGTCAAGCATTGTGAGCTGTTCGCCCCCGATCTCAACTGGCGCCGGGTCTCGCTGCAGGCCGGCGACCTAGCTTCGGCGGATCCTAACATCGCGTTCGCCCGCCGATCCGGGATGAAGCTGACCGGGGCGCATTTGCTATGGCATAAGTCCATGCCCGCCGGGCTGGCGGCACTCGAAAAGCCGGCCATCCGTAACGCCGCCGTCGCGCATATCCAGTCCATGGCCGGGCATTTCGCGGGCGAGGTGTTCAGTTGGAACGTGGCCAACGAATTGCTCGATCCGCAGAATGGCGATGGCCAGGGCTTGCGGCGCGGCGCTTTGTGGGATGCGCTCGGGCCAGACTTTCTCGTCACGGCGTTCCATGCGGCCCGGGAGGCCGACCCCACGGCACTGCTGGCCTATAACGACACGCATCTTGAGCTCGCGACCCGGCGTGATGCGGCACGGCGCGATGCGCTGCTACGTCTGCTCGACCGGCTCGCGAGGGCGCGGGCCCCGATCGACGCGGTGGGCTTTCAGACGCATATCAGGTTGGACGGCGGCCCGTTCGACGCGACGCTGTATCGCCGGTTCCTCGCCGAGCTTGCCGGCCGCGGTTTGCGCATCCTGATCACGGAGATGGACGTCTTCGACATCGGCGTGACCGGCGGCAATGCGGAACGCGATGCGGCGGTGGCGGCCATGTATCGCGACGTGCTGGCTGCGGCACTGGACGAGCTTGCGGTGGCGAGCGTGGTGCTGTGGGGACTGTCCGACCGCTACACCTGGCTGACGCCGCAGACCGACGCGTCATACCTCCGGGCCGATGGGCAACCGGCCCGGCCGTTGCCCTTGGACGCGGCGTTCGAGCCGAAGCCGGCCTTCTACGCCATCGCCGGCGCCTTGCGGAACGCGCCGCACAGGCAGCCGGCATGAACCTCGCCGTTTATGGGATCGGCTATGTCGGCGCGATCCTTTGCGGTTGCCTGTCTGCGTCGGGGCACGTCGTCACCGCTGTGGACGTGAACCCGGCGAAGGTGGATGCGATCAACGCCGGGCGCTCGCCGCTCGCCGAACCCGGCTTGGCGGAGTTGATCGCGGCCGGGGTGGCGGCGGGCCGGCTGCACGCGACGACCAGCAGCGCAGAGGCGTTCGACGGCTCTGACGTTCTGTTCGTGTGCGTCGGCACGCCGGGGCTGGCGAACGACAGGCTTGATCTAAGCTACCTTGAACGAGTTTTGGAGGATATCGGCGCCCGGCTCGCGGCAGCGCAGAACGGCCGGTTCCGCACGGTCGTCATCCGGTCCACCATCTTGCCCGGCACGATGGACACGCTGGTGCGCCCGGTGCTGGAGAGCCGGGCCGGGTCGCGCGCCGGGCAGGGCTTCGGCCTGGCGACGATGCCGGAATTCCTCCGCGAAGGGCAGGGCGTGGAGGATTTCACTCACCCCGTCACGATCGTCATCGGCGCGCAGGATGCACGCTCGCACGCCACGCTCCGGCTGTTGCACGGCGATGGCGGCGGCGCTGTGTTCGCGTGCGACTTCCGCACTGCGGAAGCGATCAAGTTCACCAGCAATGCGTTCCACGCGCTGAAGATCGCCTTTGCCAATGAGGTGGGGGCGGTGTGCAAAGGGTCCGGCATCGACGGCCGCACGGTGATGGACATCATCTGCGCCGATACCAGGCTGAACATTTCGCGCGCCTATTTGCGGCCAGGGTTCGCCTTCGGCGGCTCCTGCCTGCCAAAGGATGTCCGCGCGCTGTGCAGCCACGCGCAGAGCGTGGATGTGCGGACCGACCTGCTCCGTGCCTTGCTGCCGTCCAACGACGCCCATGTGGCCCGTGCGGCGAGCGTGGTCGCCCGGCTTGGCCGCCGCCGCGTGTCCCTGCTCGGCCTGACCTTCAAGCCCGGCACAGACGACCTGCGCGACAGCGCGCTGGTGGAACTAGCCGAGCGCCTGATCGGCAAAGGCTACTCGCTGCGCATCTTCGACCCGAGTTTTGCCTACGCCGACATCATGGGCCGCAACCGCCAATTCATCCTATCCGCCCTGCCGCACGTCGGCAGCCTGCTGGTAGAGACGCTGGAACAGGCGCTCGACCATGGCGAGACGATCATCGTCGGCCACAACAGCCCGGCTTTTGCGGCTCTCCCCAGCCGGGCCAGGCCGGACCATGCCGTGCTTGACCTCGCATCCGGCGCGGCCGGGCTGGCGGGGCAGCCGAACTATCACGGCATCTGCTGGTGAGCCTGGCGGGCGCGTGGTTCGCGGCCCTGGCGTTGAGCCTCGCCGGATGCGGCCCGGTCCTGACCAACGGCACCCCGCTCGAAGCGATCCTGCGTTCGGAGCAACAGGCATCCGGTCCATACCGCCTTCAATCCGGCGACCAGTTGGAGGTGCATCATATCCTCGACCCGGACTACAGCGCCGTCCTGATCGTGGCGCCGGACGGCACGATCAACGTGCCGGGCATCCGTGCGCCGGTGATGGCGCGGGGCGACTCCGTGCTGGCGCTGCAGGATACGCTGAACCGGCTCTACAAGCAGGATGACGTGCTTGCCCGGCCATTCTTCTCGCTCAACCTGCGCTCGTTCGGCAGCCTGCAGGTCTTCCTCGGTGGTGAAATCCAGCGGCCGGGCTATCTCGACCTGTCGGGCGGTGAGCGGCGGATCGTGCAGGTGATCATGGCGGGGGGCGGCTTTCTGCCAACCGCGCGAACGGACGAAGTCCTTGTGCTGCGAACACTCGTTGACGGATCGCAGCAGATCTTTTCCGTCGATCTGACGAAGGCGCTCAGCGGGCAGGATTTATCGCAGAACGTGCGCATCCGCCCGCTCGATGTCGTCGTCGTGCCACGGTCCGACATCGCCTCGCTCGATCTTTGGGTCGAGCAGCATATCCGCCAAGTCTTGCCGATCTCCTCCTCCGGTTCGCTTGGCTACATCGCGAACCCCGCGGCTCTCGCCAAGTAGGTGGACGCGCTTCCACCTGCGTATCGTTTGGATCATCCCAGGCCGGATCTGGGGTCGCTGCTGGCGCTGATCGCCGTGATGGTGGATGAGCGGCGTTCTGCCGTGCTGCACGTGACTGCGGCGCGGCACGGCGAGGGCACCACCACAGTCGCGCGGGAAATGGCGGCAGCGGCGGCAACCGCGCCGTGGTGCCGGGTTGCCCTGATCGACGCCGGCCGGGACAGTGCCGCCCCGGTCCTGCTGCCGTCATTGCTTGGGACGTTGGAGCCGGCGCGCACGCCGGTTCTGCGGCAAGGACGGATCGGCGGCGCTCCGGTCGCGCTGGCGCAACTGAGCAGCCCCGGCGAGCCGGCGCCATCCATGGATGCGGTGCGCGATGCATTCGCCTGGTTGCAGACACAGTACGCGCTTGTCGTGGTGGACAGTCCGCCGGTGCTGCCGTCCCGCCAAAGTGCGGTGCTCGCCAGCGTCGCGGACGGCACCCTCCTGGTGGTGGAGGCGGAACGCACGCGGCTGGCCGACATGCGGCAGGCGCGTGAGATATTGCAGCAACTGGGCACGCCGGTGCTCGGCGTCGTGCTGAACCGGCGCCGGCGCCGCGTCCCGCGCTTCCTGGCGGCCCGGCTTTGAGCGCGGCTTATGCAACCGATGCCCCGATGGGCGTGAGTGAGATGATCGCCATCGGGTTCCGCCGGAAATACTGGGTGCTGGCGGCGTTCTGTGGGCCAGTCGCATTGGCCGTGCTGGCGATCCTGCTGCTGCCGCCGAAATACCGGGCGCAAAGCGATATTCTGGTGAAAACCGGCCATGAGTACCTTGCCCAAGCGGAAGGCGAAGCAGGGCTGACGGCGCCGACCTCCACCAAGCAGGAAGGGATCAATTCGGAAATCGCGCTGCTGACAGGCCGCGCGGTGGTGGAGGCGACGATTGCAGCCATCGGGCTCGGCAACCTCTATCCCGGCCTGGTGGAAAATCCGCCTTGGTGGGGCACGATCGAGGATGCCGCGGTGTACAAGTTCCACAAGGACCTGCTTGCTGAACCGATCAAGCTGTCCAACGTCATCGCGGTCAGCTTTGACGGCCGTAGCCCCGAGGAGGCGCGGCTGGTGCTGGACCGGCTGATACGCATCTTCATCGACAAGCACACGCAGGTCTTCACCGCCGGGCAGGCGAGCAGTTACGCGGAAACCGTTGACCGTGAACGGGCAGAGGTCGCGATGCTGGAGCAGCAGCGCACACGGCTCAAGCGGGAGAGCTCCACCTACGACATCGGGGCGCAGCGGTCGGCGCTGATCGCGCAGCGTGTCGCAGCGCAGGCCCATCTGCTGGACGTGATCAACAGCGCGGCGACGCTGACCCACCGGTTGGACTTCCTGACGCATGCCTTGCCTGAGATTGCCGGCACACTGCGGTCCACCAGCACGGACCGCGACGAGGCCGATATCCACCGGCGCCAGACGCTGACCGATTTGCAGACAGCGGAAGCGGCCATGGCGGCGCGTTTTGGCAACGCCAACCCCGACCTGCAGCGTGTTCGCGACCAGGCAGCGGCGTTACGGCGTGAGGCCGCCGGGTCCGCCCGCGACCGGGTCAACACCGCCGTCGCGCCGTCCCCGCTGTGGCAGCAGGTGCAGACGGAAATCGTAATGGACCGCGCGCAACTGGCCCCTTTGGCGGCCGAGCAGCTTCGCTATGAGGCTCTCGTCGTCTCCATCGACGACGAGATGCAGCGGCTCGAGCAAGCGGACCTGGACTTGCGGACACTTGGCGCGCGCATCGACGCGCTATACGGCGATCTGAGGATTGCGCAGGCCCGCTATGACCAGGCGCGCACGCAAGAACAGATGGATCTGTCGCGGCAGGTGAGCGTGGTGCAAGTGGCGCCATCGATCGCGCCGAACCGGGCTGCCAAGCCGAACAGGCTGCTCTTGCTGGCTGGTGGCGTGCTGCTGGGGTTGCTCGGCGCTGGAGCCACCGTGGTGTTCAGCATCGTGACGGCAAACACGCTGGTGACGGAAGACGGTGTGGAACGGCTGCTGGGCTTGCCGGTGCTGCTCTCGTTGCCCGTGGCGTCCCGCAAGGCCGGAACGGTGACGTTGCCGCTGGAATGAATGCGCTCTGGTATGCCCGGCGGCTGCGCCAGATGTCGGCGGCCGAGGTTCTGGGCCGGGTCAGGACCGCCGGACAGCAGGCTGTTTGGGCCTTTCCTTGCTTTCGGCCAAACCCGATGGCGACCCTTCTGCCTAGCCCTCGTGTTCCGGCGATGCTTTTCCCGCCGCCCCTGCTCCAGCGCGGCCTCGCCTGCGACGCTGTCAGTTCGGCTGCGGATAGGCTGCTTGGTGGGCAATGGACGGTGTTCGGTCAGCCGGTCCAGATGACGGACGACCCCAACTGGTTCCACGACGTATTGACCGGGCGGACCGCACCGCGATCCGGCTATTGCTTTGCCGTGCCGTACCGGGACGAGGCCAAGTCAGGCAACATCAAGTCTGTTTGGGAACTGTCCCGCTTCCAAGCGACGATGCTGCTCGCGTCGGCCTGGTGGCTGACCCGGCGAGACTCCTATGCCGAGCGGGCAGCCGGGCACCTGCGGTCCTGGTGGCGGGCAAACCCGTTTCTCGAAGGCGTGCACTGGGTCAGCGGCATCGAATTGGGCCTGCGACTGGTCGCGTGGTCATGGATCCGCGCCTTGCTGGCGGAGTGGGACGGGTCTCCAGCATTGTTTGAACGGAACGATGTCTTCGTCAGCCAGCTGTATCAACACAGCCGCTGGCTGAGGGCGTTCCGAAGCCACGGATCGTCCGCCAACAACCACGTCATTGCAGAGCTGGCTGGGCTGGCAGCAGCATCGGTTGCATTTCCCTGGTTTCGTGAGTCCGGATGTTGGGCGGACGAGGCGTTCGCCGCGTTGCTGCACCAAGCCGAGCAACAGGTGCATGCCGACGGCTTCAACCGCGAACAGGCGAGCGGCTACCACTGCTTCGTCATGGAGCTGCTGATTGCGGCGATCGTCCCCGCCTTGCTGGCCAGCCGAGATGTTGCGGCCCCGCTGACCGATGTGCTTAGCCGCATGGCCGACGCGCTGGCCGCAAGCCTCGATGCCACCGGCAACCCGCCCCGCTTCGGCGATAGCGACGAGGGAAGGGGCGTGCTGGTGGATGCGCCTGAGCGCGGTATCGTTCCCGGCCTGCTGGACGCAGCGCGTGCGCTGGGTGGCGCGGCGCCTTGGTGGCCTGCGTCGAGTGGAAGTGTCCTGGGCCAACTTGCTGGAGCCGTATCCGGGAAGGCGGTGGTTCGGCCGGTGCCCCGCGCGGCGATGTTTCCCGGCTGCGGCATGGCGATCCTGCGCAGCGGGGAAGGCGCGCGCGAGGTTTGGGTGCGCTGCGACGCCGGGCCGCATGGCTACTTGTCGATCGCGGCGCATGGGCACGCGGATGCGCTGTCCGTCGAAGCCCGTTGCGGCGGGGTTGAGGTGTTGGCCGACCCCGGCACCTATTGCTACCACGGTGAGCCTGCCTGGCGTTCGCTGTTCCGCGGCACCGCGGGCCATAACACGCTGACGGTCGCCGGCGCGGACCAGGCGGTGCCCGGCGGCCCCTTTATGTGGCGAACCGCGCCCCGCTCGATGCTACATGCGTTCGATGGGCAATCGTGGGAGGCGAGCCATGACGGGTATTGCCGGCTGCGGCCGCCCGTAAAGCATTACCGGCATGTCTCCCTGCAAGGCGCGCTGCTGGTGATCAGTGATTGGATTGCCGCTGCGGTGGCCACTCCGGTGCTGCTCGCCTTTCATCTCGGCCCGGCCATCGCCGTGTCGCTCGATGCAGGTCATGCGCAGTTGTCGTGGAGCGCAGGGTGTGCCGTTGCCACGCTGCCGGCGTTGCAATGGACGATGCACCGGGGCGAGACTGAGCCGCCGTTCGGCTGGTATTCCCCTGGTTTCGCCCAGCGCATGCCTGCGACGGTGTTGGCGGGCCGGGGCATGTTGCGACCCGGCGCCGTGCTGGAGAGCCGGTTCAGCTTCATGCCTGCATGAGTTGCCGCGTGTTGATCGTGGTCGAGAATTTGCCGGTGCCGTTTGACCGCCGGGTCTGGCTGGAAGCGACAACGCTGGCGGCCAACGGCTTCACCGTGACCGTGATCTGCCCGAAGGCCAAAGGCCACACCAAAGCTCATGAGGTGTTGGAGGGTGTCGCGATCTATCGCTATCCGCTGCCGTTCAACCCCGCGGGTGCGATCGGCTTCGCCTGCGAGTTTGCGTGGTGCTTCGTCGCAACGGCCTTGCTGAGCCTATGGGTTTCGATTGCCGGGCGCGGGTTTGACATACTACATGCCTGCAATCCGCCCGATACGTTCTGGCTGCTTGCGCAGTTCTGGCGGCTGTTCGGGCGGCGCTTCATCTTCGACCATCATGACCTATCGCCCGAGATGTTTGCCGCCAAGTTCGGCCGTGACACCGGGCTGCTGCATCGCGGCTTGCTGTGGCTGGAACGGCGTAGCTTCCGGGCTGCCGACGTGGTGATTGCGACCAATGCTAGCCACCGGCAGATTGCCATCGCGCGCGGCGGCAAGGCGCCCGAGAATGTGTTCATTGTTCGATCCGGCCCGGATCTTCGACGGTTCGTGGTTCACCCGCCCGAGCCGCGCTACTTCGCCAGTAAGCGGTTCCTGCTAGTCTATCTCGGGGAGATTTGCCGGCAGGACGGCGTGGAGCTGATGGTCGATGCGGTGAGGCTGCTTGCTGCCGCGCGCAATGATGTCCGGGCGCTGTTCGTGGGTGGCGGCCCGCATCAGCCCGCAGTACGTGCCTACGCGGCGGCGGCGGGTTTAGGCGATGTGGCGCATTTCACCGGCCGGGTCAGCGATGATGAGCTGTGCCGCATCCTGTCCTCGGCCACGATCGGTATCGATCCGGACCCGAAAACCCCATGGTCGGATCAGAGCACGATGAACAAGGTCGTCGAATATATGTTCTTCGGCCTGCCCGTCGTGGCGTTCGACCTGAAGGAGACGCGTGTGTCCGCTGATGCCGCCGGGTGTTATGCGCAACCGAACTGCGTCCGCTCCCTGGCCGACACCATCGATGCCTTGCTGGACGACCCTGCGCGGCGGGAAGCCATGGCTGCGGCCGGCCGCTCGCGCGTTCGTAGCTTGCTTGCCTGGGAACATTCCGTTCCCCCGCTGCTTGCCGCCTATCGCCGCGCCGCGCCGCCACCGGCCAGACCGCGGTAAGCTGCCGCCAATTCCGGCAAGGCGGCGGCCGCCGTGTAACGCCGTGCCACGGTGTCACGCGCCCGCTCGCCCAAAGCTTTGCGCAGCTCGGCCGAACCCGCCAGCCGGCAGATCACCGCTGCGAGGGCGGCCGCATCGCCTGCTGGCGTCAACATGATTCCGCCATCGGCCGCTATCTCGGGCACCGCGCCGGCCGGCGTTGCGATGCACGCCATGCCGGCCGCCATCGCCTCGATCAGGGAGTTCGGGAAGCCCTCACCGTGGGAAGGCAGCAGGAAAATATCGCAGCGCTGCATCGCCTCCAGCACGGCTTCGTGGCTGACCGGCCCTTCGATGCTCAAGCCCGGCAGCCCAAGTGCCGCAGCTTGGGCACAGAGGGATGGCGTCGCAGCAAGCATGTGAATCCTGACCGGTGCATCCCGCAGTAGGACCGCCGCGGCGAACACTTCGGCCACGCCTTTGCGAATTGCTTCCTGGCCTGCGATGAACAGGCAGGTCGGCGTGGCTGGCCGGCGGCTGAGGGCGTCGGGCAAATGGGACCAGTTCGGCAGCAGGATGATCCTGCCGTCCCGTCCCGCTGCGCGAATGATGTCGCGGCCGAACTCCGACTGCGCGATGACGATGGCGGGGAG
>CAZZVB010000014.1:0-8351 GCA_964657445.1 uncultured Burkholderiaceae bacterium
AGGACGATCGTCTGACGCGCCAGGATTTTCTGACCTTGGCCCGCACAATCGGTCTGACGGTCGAAGATGCTGAAGCCGGGCTCGACTCCCTCGCAACGCAGATCAATGAGCGCCTTATGACTCTTCAACTTCCAGGCTTTGCCGCGGAGTTGGACGCGGCCGCGGCCATGCATGAAAAGGTTGTGGCCGTCGCGGCCGCGCGCTGTGCGGCACTCAGTTCACCGAGCAGATCGCCGAGATGAAGTTAAAGGATGGCGGTTGTGAAACCCCGAATAAAGCCATCCAGGCAGCCGCAGATTGCGGCCGCCTGGGTGCGGCGGGGTGTCAGGCATCGGCTGGCACACGCCGGGACGCTGCCTCGCCGTGGCCGGCCGAGGTCGCACTGTGCGGGTCGGTAAAGTCGAGCACGACACGAGACGCGACGTCCCCGTGCTCCAGCCGCTCGAAAACCGTGTTGATCGACGCGAGCGGCTGCAATTCGATGTCGGCCTTGACCTTGCCATCGGCCGCGAAATCCAGGCACTCGGCCATGTCTTTCCGCGTGCCTACGAACGAGCCGCGCACGGTGATGGCGCTGGCCACCAGGCTGAAGACCTCCAGCGGGAACGTTCCAGGTGGCAGGCCCACCAGCACGCAAATCCCACGCTTGCGGGTCATTGCGACGCCCTGTTTGAACGCTGGCAGCGAAGGCGCTGTGATCAGGACACCGTGCGCGCCGCCGCCGGTTTCCTTCTTCAGGATCGCGGCCGGATCGTCGGTCTTTGCGTTAATCACCAGGTCGGCGCCCAGCTGTTTGGCGTGGTCAAGCTTGCTGTCCTCGATGTCAACGCCGCACACCAGCAGGCCCATGGCTTTGGCATACTGGATCGCCAGATGGCCAAGGCCGCCGCAGCCTGAGACGGCGATCCAGTCTCCCGGCCTCGCCTCGGTCTGCTTGATCCCTTTATAGGTCGTGATGCCTGCGCAGATGAGGGGCGCGGCTTCCTTCGGTCCCAGGCCTTTCGGGATGTGGGCCACGTAGTTGGGGTCGGCCAGGACGTACTCGGCGAAACCGCCGTTCTGCGTGTAGCCGCCGAACTTGGCTTCGTCGCAGACAGTCTCCCAGGCCGACAGGCAATATTCACAGTGGCCGCACGCCGAATAGAGCCAGGGCACGCCGACGCGATCACCCTCCTTGACGATGGTGACGCCGGCACCCATTGCGACCACGATACCGATTGCCTCGTGTCCCGGAATGAACGGCGGGTTTGGCTTGAGCGGCCAGTCGCCGTTGGCGGCATGCAGATCCGTGTGGCAGACGCCGCAGGCTTCGGTCTTGACCAGGATCTGTCCTGGGCCTGGCGTGGGGATCACCCACTCCTGAATTTCCAAGGGCTTCTTGAACGCTGTAACCACGGCGGCCTGCATTTTGATGGGCATGGTGAGTCCCCCTTTGGGATTTCGGGTTGGGGCAAAAATGCGGCGGCCTGATTCAGGCGGCCGCGGCGCCAAGGCCCCTGACGGCCTCTATCATCTTGATCAAAACAGCCTGGGCATCGCCGTAGACCATGTTGCAGTTCGGCGCATAGAACAGGGCGTTGACGATGCCGGAGTAGCCTTTGCCCTGGCCGCGCTTGATCACGTAGACCTGCTTCGCCTTGTCGGCGTTCAGGATAGGCATGCCGAAAATCGGCGAGGATTTGTCGGTTCGCGCTGCCGGATTGACGACGTCGTTCGCACCGATGATCAGGGCCACATCGGCGGTGGCGAGATCGTCGTTGATGTCGTCAAGCTGGAAGATCATGTCATAGGGCACGCCGGCTTCGGCCAGAAGCACGTCCATCTGGCCCGGCATGCGGCCGGCCACCGGGTGGATCGCGAATTTGACGGAAACCCGTGCTGCCAGAAGCAGCTTCACGAATTCATAAAGCTTCTGCTGGGCGTGCGCCGCGGCAAGGCCGTAGCCGGGCACGATGATGACGCTTGTTGCGTAGCGCATCTTGATGGCGGCGTCTGACGCATCTGCCGGCCGTTCGCTGCCTTGGATGGCCCCGGGTTTGGCCTTGGCGACAGTTCCAAAATTGGTGAACAGCACGTTCGCGATGGAGCGGTTCATCGCTTTGGCCATGATCACCGTCAGCAGCAGGCCCGCCGCGCCAACCACCATACCGGCGATCATCAGCGCCGGGTTCTGCAGCACGAAGCCTTCCAGGCCGACAGCCAGGCCGGTGAAGGCATTGTAGACGGAGATGACCACCGGCATGTCGGCGCCGCCGATCGGCAACGTCATGAGCACGCCGAATACCAGGGCGCAGGCGAAGAAGAGCCAGATCAAGCTTGGCGTGGTCAGCGAAACGACGGTGACGCCAAGGCTGGACGCCAGGATCAGCCCGCCAACGGCAAGCGTCGCCACCATGACGATCGCATTGGCGATTTGCTGTCCCTTCACGCGCAGCGGTTGCTTCAGGACGCCGTCAAGCTTCGCCCATGCGATGACCGAACCGGACAGTGAGACCGCGCCGATCAGGCCGCCCAGCAGGGTGACGACCATCTGCGTGACCCCCTGCGTATGGCCGCTGAAGAGTTCGACCGCGGCGATAGACCCGGCGGCTCCGCCACCCATGCCGTTGTAGATCGCCACCATCTGCGGCATGGCGGTCATGGCGACCTTGCGCCCAACAAACCAGGCGCCCACGCCGCCGATCAGCAGGGCGGCCAAGGCCAGGCTGACATTGACCGCCATGTGCGGCCGCGCCGCGGTGTCCACCGTAACGAGGTAGAGGAAACTGGCCAGTATGGCCGCGACCATGCCCACGCCGGCGACCCTGTTGCCGGACGGCGCCGTGGCCGGCGACGACATTTGCTTCAGGCCAAACATGAACAGAAACGCAGCGCCAAGATCGGCCGTGCCGATGACGATTTGAGAGGCCTGCGTATACATCAGGAGCCCTTGCCTTGCTTCAGGTGGTGAACCCGGCCGTGGCCATGGTCATGCGCCGGCTTCGCCTTGCCCGCCCTTGCGTCGCTGGTCTGGAACATTGCGAGCATCCGGTCGGTGACGGCATATCCGCCGGCGGCGTTTCCGGCCCCGAGCAGCACGGCGAGGAAGCCAATCACTTGCTCGAGCGGGGTGATAGCGTTGAACAAGGCATACAGTCCGCCGACCACGACGATGCCGTGGACGAAATTGGAGCCGGACATCAGCGGCGTATGCAGGATCGCCGGCACATTGCCGATGATCACCCAGCCGGCGAAGGCCGCGAGCATGACGATGTACAGGGCGACGAACCCGGTCATCGCAATATCGAAACTCATCGCGGGCATCCGATCATTTTCATGCCGCTTTCGCGGGCGATGTGGCGGCTTCGGCCTGCGTCTCGCAAAGCTTGCCGCCGTGGGTCAGGGCGGTTTTGGCGATGACTTCGTCGGCCCAGTCGATGGTGATGATGTTGTCCTTCATCATCAGGGCCAGCAGCGCGAATTGGTTCTTCGCATAGAGTTCGCTGGCATCCCTGCCGAGCAGCGACGGCACGTTGAGGGGTGCGACGATCGTCACGCCCCCAAGCTGGGTTGTCGTGCCCGGGACCGTAGCCTCGCAGTTGCCGCCGCCTTCGGCGGAAAGATCGACGATGACCGCGCCCGACTTCATGCCCATGACCTGTGCCTTGCTGATCAGTTGCGGGGACGCCTTGCCGGGGATCGCCGCCGTGGTGATGACCAGATCGGCGGCCTGAATATGTCTGGTCAGGGCCGCATCGACCTTGGATCTCTCCTCGGCCTTCAACGCACGGGCGTAGCCGCCCTTGCCGGTGGCGTCGACGCCCGTATCGACGAAGGTTGCGCCGAGGGACAGCGCCTGTTCCTTTGTCGCCGGACGCACATCATAGCCTTCCACCACGGCGCCGAGCCGTTGGGCGGTCGCGATGGCTTCAAGTCCCGCAACGCCGAGCCCCATCACCAGAACCTTGGCCGGGCCGATGACGCCAGCGGCAGAGGTGATCTTGGGCAACACGGTCGTCATGTGGGTCATGCCGAGGGCGACAGCGTAGTAGCCAGCTAGCGCCGCTTGGCTCGACAGGGCGTCCATCGACTGCGCCCTCGAGATGCGCGGAACACGCTCCATGGCGAAGCAGGTGATCTTCTTCGCCAGCAGCCGCTCCACCAATTCCGGCTCGTTGGCGGCATAGACGAAGCAGACCAGAACCGCGCCCGGCTGCATGGCGTCGATCACCTCCAAAGCGGGAGGCTGAACCGCCAGAACCACGTCAGCGCCCGCGACCAGCGTGACGCCATCGTCAACAAACGCGACATCTTTGAAAGCGCTATCCGGGAGTTGGATCGCTTCGCCTGCACCGGACTGCATGTGCAGCTTGCCGCCAAGCTTGATCAGCTTTGGGACGACGGAGGGCGTCAACGCGACCCGCCGTTCGTTCGGCCGGGTTTCCTTCAGGACGGCGACGTTCACATACATGGTGGCTCCAGTTCTCGGAAGCAGGCACAGAGCGAGGACGCCGGCCCGGCGTCCTCGGTGGCCCGATTTACGCCGGAGCGTGCTCGTTCGCGGTTCGCACCAGCTTTTTGTTGACGAACTCCTGGATGCCCATGTTGCCGAGCTCGCGGCCGTAGCCGGAGTTCTTGATGCCGCCGAATGGAAGTTCGGCGTCGGACCAGTCGATGTTGTTGATGAACATCATTCCGGTTTCAACCATGGACGCGACCCGCTTGCCGCGCGCGACATCCTTTGTCCAGACGGAGCCGCCGAGCCCGAAATCTGAGTCATTGGCCAGGGCGATGGCGGCTGCTTCGTCCTTCACACGGAAGAACAGGGCCACCGGACCGAAAAACTCATCCCGGAAGGCGGGGTTTTTCGGCTTTATGTTCGTCAGGATCGTGGGCTGCATGTACGAGCCTGGTCGATCTATCCGCTTTCCGCCGATCAGCAGCTTGGCGCCTTTGGCAACAGCGTCCTCGACTTGCGCGAGCAATTGCACCAGCGCCGCTTCGCTGGACAACGGGCCGAGCGTCGTCTTCTCGTCCATCGGGTCTCCGGCCTTGAGCGCGCTGAGAGCCGCCTGGAAACGCTCCAGGAACTTGTCGGCCATGCTCTCAACCACGATGAAGCGCTTGGCCGCGCAGCAGGTCTGGCCGGTATTGTACATCCGGCCCCAGACCGCCCAGGGGATGGTGTGATCGAGGTCGGCGTCTTCGAGGACGATGAAGGCGTCGCTGCCGCCCAGCTCCATGGAGGAGACTTTGAGGTTCTTGCCGGCCCGCGCCGCAATGCTCTGCCCCGCCGCGACGCTGCCAGTCAGGCAGACGCCTTTGATCCGCGGGTCGTCAACAACCTGGTCTGATTGCTCATGAGAAATAAACAGGTTGGTGTAAAGGCCGACCGGCGCACCGGCGTCCAACAACAGTTTCTCGAACGCCAGTGCGCATTGCGGCACGATGCCGGCGTGCTTCACCACCAGTGTGTTGCCGGCCATCAGGTGCGGACCGGCGACGCGGGCGAGCTGATAATACGGGAAGTTCCACGGCTCGACGCCGAAGATCACGCCGATCGGGCTGCTTTCCATATGCGCTTCGCCAACCGTCGGGTGGAGCTTCACCGGCGCCAGGAAACGCTCAGCGTTCTTGGCGTAATAGGCGAGAATGCGTGAGCTGAACTCGACCTCGGCGCGCGCCTCGCCGATCCGCTTGCCCATTTCGAGGGTCATCGTGCGGGCGAACGCGTCGGCCTGCTCATGCAGCAGCTTGGCTGCCTTGGCGATGATCACAGCCCGCTCGGCATACGTCTTGTGACGCCAGACTTCAAAGCAGGCCTGGGCCGCCGCCAGTTTGGTCTCGTATTCCGAGGCGCTGATATTTTCGAAGCTATTGGCCAGCTTACCGTCAAATGGGCTCAAGCTCTGATACGTCATAGGTTTACCCTTTCTGTGTCGCTGCGCCGTCATGGAGAGACCGTGCGCCGGCGGAAATTGGCCTGCACCAAGTTCAGCGCGTCTTTGCAGGACATTCGATATTCGCTGATCGCCCGATTGGTTCGATGCGACAGCCCTAAGCTTCCGGAACGGGCTCAGGCAGGATCGGAAACTACTTAGTGCCGGCCGTAACCACGTAAGCGAGGGAGACGATCCGGTGCAACACGAACGGGGCACGGCTGCCAAACATGAAAAGAACCGGAGCCAGTGTTGAGGCGGCCAACCATGAGGCGGGATCCCCGACCGCCCTGCAATGTTCCGGTAGCAGGATGGACGCTCAGCTCGTCGTGCTGCAGGATGCGGCGGTCCAGAGTTTGGGTGGCGACGGCGGCCTGCCGATCGTATCGTTCCCGACGTGATGATTGGAATAAGAACCATGCCACGGCAGTCCGGCAACTTCATCTGGTACGAGCTGATCACCGACGACATCGAGGCCGCAGCCACGTTCTATGGGGCAGTGACGGGGTGGACGGCGCAGGACAGCCAGATCCCTGGCCAGGACTATTGGATGTTCGGCCTGGACGGCACGTTCGTCGGCGGGCTGTTGAAGATCGGCCCACAGGCGGCGGCGGGCGGGATGCGGCCGGCTTGGCTGGGGTATGTGGGCGTCCCGGATGTCGAGGCGACGGTCGCCAGCTTCACCGCGGCAGGCGGCAGCGTGAAGATGCCGGTCGATACCATTCCGGGTGTGGGCCGCATCGCTTTGCTGGCCGACCCGCAAGGCGCCCTGATCTATGCCATGACGCCGGAGGCGGCGGGCGCCAGCACCGTGTTTGCGCCCGGCAAGCCCGGTCACGGCGGATGGCACGAGTTGCACACGACCGATTGGAAGGCCGCACTCGACTTTTACGGCCGTGAATTCGGCTGGGGCGAGTCCAGCCAGTTCGACATGGGGCCGATGGGGACCTACCTGCTGTTCCACGCCGGTGCAGACGCGATCGGCGGCATGTTCGACAGCCGTTCAGTCCCGCACCCGGCTTGGCTGTTTTACTTCAACACCGAGGACATCGACGCCGGAAAAGCCCGGATCGAAGCGGCGGGCGGCCGCGTGCTGAACGGCCCGCACCAAGTGCCCGGCGGCACCTGGATCGTCCAGGCGCAGGATCCCCAGGGCGCACTGTTTGCACTGACGGGACCCAGGAACGCCTGACAAACCTCCCGTTTGGGGGTATTGATAGATGCTCATGCAATGGGAGTGGGCGCTTTGGCACGCAAGACCGGCCGGCAGTTCTTCGCAAATCCGGGGCCGACGAATATCCCCGACAGCGTCTTGCGGGCGATGGACCGGCCCACGATTGACTTCATGGACGCCGAGTTCGGCGCCGTGTTCAATGAGGCCGTGAGCGGCCTCAAGCGGGTTCTACGGACGACCGGCGACGTGTTCCTCTACACCGCCTCGGGCCACGGGTCCTGGGAAGCGACGCTGGTGAACCTGTTCTCGCCCGGCGATACCGTGCTGGTGGTCGAGACGGGCTGGTTCAGCGAAGGCTGGTCCGACATGGCGGCGAAGTTCGGCCTGCATGCCAAGGTCGTCAGCGGCCCCGACTGGCGGCGCGGCGTAGAATACAGCGCAATTACGGCCGCGTTGAAGGAAACGCCCGAGGCGAAGGGCGTGCTCTGCGTTCATAACGAGACATCGACCGGAATGTCGCTGGACCTGCCATCCGTCCGGCGTGCGATCGACGCCGCCGGGTCAGACGCGCTGCTGCTGGTGGACACCATCTCCTCGCTCGGCTCACTGGAGTTCCGCTTCGATGAGTGGGGTCTCGATGCCGCCGTAGGCGGCAGCCAAAAGGGCTTGATGCTGCCGACCGGGTTCTCATTCACCGCGGTGTCGGCCAAGGCGATGGCCGTGCACGCGGGCGCCAAGTCGGCCCGGCACTACTTCGACTGGTCGGAGATGACCAAGCGGTCGTTCCGCGCCTTCATGGGCACGATCCCGACGGGGCTGTTCTATGGCCTGTCGGAATCGGTGCGGCTGATCGAGCTCGAAGGGCTGGACGCCGTGATCGCGCGCCATCACCGCCTGGCGGAGTCGGTTCGCCGTGCAGTGCGCACCTGGACGGGCAATGTCGGCGGGCCTGAGCTGTATTGCCTCAACCCGGACCGGCTGTCCGACTCGGTGACGGCGGTCAAATTCCCGGAGGGGCATAGCGCCGATGCCGTGCGCAAGACGGCGCTGGAGCGGTTCAACGTCTCGACGGGCGGCGGACTGGGCAAGCTGGGCGGCCAGGTGTTGCGGATCGGGCATCTGGGCGACCTGAACGAGCCGATGGTGCTCGGCACGCTGGGGGCAGTGGAGATGAGCCTGAAGATCAATGGCGTCCCGCATGCCCGCGGCGGCGTGGATGCAGCGATGGAGTATCTGGCGGACGCTGCCTGAATGGCGGA
>CAZZVB010000014.1:8451-38609 GCA_964657445.1 uncultured Burkholderiaceae bacterium
GCGGCGGCGTGGATGCAGCGATGGAGTATCTGGCGGACGCTGCCTGAATGGCGGAAGGCAACGGCATAGACCTGGGATCGATCTTCGGTCTGCTCCCGCAGTTGCAGGAGCAGATGAAGGTGCTGCACGGCGAGCTGAAAACAGGCCTTGCCGATGGGAGAGCGGAGACGGCAGAGCATCGGGCTGAGATGCACGCCCAACGCGCCGAAATCCGGGCGGAAATGCGGGCTCAAGGCGCCGAGTTCCGGCAAATGGTTGGCCGCGTTGAAGAGCATCTCGCCCTGCCGCCGATCGCCCACCCATGACGGCGGCAATCGACGACATCCTGCAAGCCGCTGTGGCCAAAGGCGACGTGCCTGGCGTGGTCGCAATGGCGACCGATGGCGGGCACACGCTTTACGAAGGCGCATTCGGCGTGCGCAAGCTGGGCGAAGGCGCTCCGATGACGCTGGACAGCATCTTCTGGATCGCGTCGCTGACCAAGGCAGTCACCTCCGTCGCGGCCATGCAGTTGGTGGAACAAGGCCGGGTCAGTCTGGACGAGCCGCTCGGCGCCATCCTGCCGAAGCTGGCCGACCTTCAGGTGTTGGAAGGGTTCGATGCCGCCGGGCAGCCGATCCTGCGGCCGGCCAAGCGGCCGGTGACCTTGCACGACCTGCTCACCCACACCTCCGGCTTCGTCTATGAGATGTGGAACGCCAACCTCGGCCGCTACGTCTCCGCGACCGGCAAACCGGGTGCCGCCAGTGGGTTGAACGCCGGGTTGGAAATGCCGCTGGCCTTCGATCCAGGCGAGCGCTGGGAATATGGGATCGGCGTCGATTGGGCAGGCAAGCTGGTGGAGGCGGTCAGCGGGCAGACGCTCGGCGCCTACTTCGCCAACCATATCACCGGGCCGCTGGGCATGTCCGACACCCAGTTCGGGCGGCCTGACAGCGATCGCGTGGTGACGATCCACAACCGTAACGCCGCCGGCGTGTTGCGCGCAGGAAGCTCGGGCCGCCCGGCAAAGCCGGAACTCGAAAGCGGTGGCGGCGGGCTTTACTCCACGGCGCCGGACTACCTGAAGTTTCTGGCCATGCTGCTGCGCGGCGGTGACGGTATCCTGCGCCCGGAGACGGTGGCGACGATGGGCCGCAACCAAATCGGCACGCTCGACGTCAGCCGCATGCAGACGGTGATGCCGCCGATGTCCAACGACGCCGAGTTCTTCCCCGGCATGGTGAAGGGCTGGGGCTACGGGTTCGTCATCAACAACGAGGCCGGGCACGCAGGCCGGGCCGCCAATAGCCTTGCCTGGGCTGGTCTGGCGAATTGCTATTACTGGATCGATCCAACCCATCGTGTCGCCGGCGTCATCATGACGCAAATCCTGCCGTTCGCCGATCCTGCCGTCCTTGCCTTGCTCGACGCCTTCGAGTCGGGCGTTTACGGGCACTTGCGCGCCGCGGCTTAGACGGCGCCGCAATCTGGGGCGGTTGCCTGCCGACCCATGTTCACGATTTGTTTTCAAGACGTGCATGGTTTAGAACGGCAATCTTGCGCAGTGGCTATGTGATCGTACCACACCGTGCAGATATCAGGGGCAAATGGTGCGCCTACCCTATATAGGGTTTGGCGCTCCGCTTTCCGCTACATAGGGTGGTTGGCGCGTTGCAAGGCAGATGGAGTCGGAGACCGATGAACGAAATGACCAAGCCGACCCCGCTGCTGAGCGCCGACGATGTCCAGATGCCCGGCTGCTTCAGTGTGCACGTCGATCGTTCGCGGGACGCGCTGTTGACGGATTTCGGCCGGGCAACCTTGGATGACCGTTACCTTATGCCGGGCGAGGGCTACCAGGACCTGTTTGCGCGCGTTGCCAGCTTCTACGGCGACGATGTCGATCATGCGCAGCGCATCTACGACTACATCAGCAAGCTGTGGTTCATGCCGGCAACGCCCGTGCTGTCCAACGGCGGCACCAAGCGCGGCTTGCCGATCTCCTGCTTCCTGAACGAGGCGTCGGACAGCCTCGACGGCATCGTGGGTCTCTGGAATGAGAACGTCTGGCTGGCCTCGAAGGGCGGCGGAATCGGCTCCTACTGGGGCAATCTGCGCTCCATTGGCGAGAAAGTGGGGCAAAACGGCAAAACCTCCGGCGTCATCCCGTTCATCCGCGTCATGGACAGCCTGACCCTGGCCATTAGCCAGGGTTCGCTGCGCCGCGGATCGGCCGCAGTCTATCTGCCCGTCAGCCACCCGGAGATCGAGGAGTTCATCGAGATACGGCGCCCGACCGGCGGCGATCCGAACCGCAAGGCGCCCAACCTGCACCACGGCATCCAGGTGTCCGACAAGTTCATGCGCGCCGTCGAGGCGGATGAGCCTTGGTCGCTGATGTCTCCAAAAGACGGCGTCCCGGTGCGTCAGATCAGCGCCCGGTCGCTGTGGATCCGCATCCTGACCGCCCGCGTCGAGACTGGCGAGCCCTACATCGTGTTTTCCGACCATGTGAACAACGGCCGCCCGCAGCACCACAAGCTCGCGGGGCTCGAGGTGCGCACGTCCAATCTGTGCAGTGAGATCACGCTGCCGACCGGGATCGACCATCACGGCGTGCAGCGCACCGCGGTCTGCTGCCTGTCGTCGCTGAACCTCGAGACGTGGTTTGAGTGGAAAGACCATCCGCTGTTCATCGAGGATATCATGCGCTTCCTCGACAACGTGCTGCAGGACTTCATCGATCGCGCGCCTGACGAGATGGAGCGTGCGAAATACGCCGCCTCGCGCGAACGCTCCGTCGGGCTTGGCGTGATGGGCTTCCACTCCTTCCTGCAGGCGCTCGGCGTCCCGTTCGAGAGCGTGATGGCGAAGGTGTGGAACAAGACGATCTTCAAGCATATCCGCGCGGGAGCCGACGCGGCATCGATCCAGCTCGCCAAGGAGCGTGGCGCTTGCCCGGATGCCGAGGAGTACGGCGTGCAGGAGCGGTTTTCCCACAAGATGGCGATCGCGCCGACCGCGTCGATTTCCATCATCGCGGGCAACGCCAGCCCCGGCATCGAACCGATTGCCGCCAACGTGTTCCTGCAAAAGACGCTGTCCGGCTCGTTCGTGGTGCGGAACCGGCATTTGCAGAAGTTGCTGGAAAGCAAGGGGCTGGACCGCGACGACATCTGGTCCGCGATCACGCTGAACAAAGGCAGCGTGCAGAATCTCGCCTTCCTCAGCGATGACGAGAAGGCCGTCTATAAAACCGCGTTCGAGCTGGATCAGCGCTGGGTGATCGAGCATGCGGCCGACCGAACGCCCTATATTTGCCAAAGCCAGTCGGTCAACGTGTTCCTGCGCGCCGACATCCACAAGCGCGACCTGCACCAGATCCACTTGCTGGCATGGAAGCGGGGCGTGAAGTCGCTGTATTACTGCCGCAGCCTATCGATCCAGCGAGCCGATAATGTAAGCGAAAAGGCCGTTGCGCCGATGGAGATGCCGATCGCGCCGGCGGCGAAGAGCCTGGTTGCGGCGGTTGCCGAGCCGGCGAACTACGAGGAGTGCCTCGCCTGCCAATAGGCAGGCGAGTGATTCACTTCATTTCGCTTGCCGCGAAGTCTTACTTCGTAATCTGCCCGCGAAGCTCGCCGCCCTTGTTCGCGTCGGTGTGCACGTTGGCGTAGGTCTTGCCGTCCATCACGTCCGTCACCTGAGCGTCGGTCAGGGTCAGGGTGCCCTTGATCGGGCTGGTCAGCGGGGCCGGGAAGGGCACCAGCACGCCGGCGTTCGCACCGGTCGCCGCCGGGCCATGGATGTGGGCCATCGTCGCCGGGCCCGTGAGGTCGGTGTAGGTCAGCGTATAGGTCAGCACCTTGGTCGATGTGTCGAGCGTACCGTCGAACGTGCCCGAGCCATGCGTGTCCTTCGGCGGCACCTCGCTCTGGGGCGACATGGTGGCATGCAGCTTGACCGTCTCGGCGTGTGCGGAAACAGCAAACAGGCCGGCAAACGCGGTGAGCAGCAGGGCAGGTCGATTCATTCCGGTGTCTCCTAGACCAATGATCGGGCTTATAGTTTCCCGTAGAACTCGATATGGGTGAAACATGACCCTTGTCGAGCCGATCGGCGGCCAAACCGAACCACCGCTCGGCCCGATCGTCGATCCGACACCGCGGCCGCTGCCAGCGCGCCAGCGCATCCGCGGCCGCGAAGTCGAGCTGGAGCCGCTTCATACCCGGCATACGACAGAGTTGTGGGATGCGGCGCGTGGCGCCGATCCATCCTGGGCTTACCTCGCCTACGGTCCATTCTCGGATGAGGCCGCGATGGCGAGGCACGTCGCAGCCTTCGCCACCACGCATGATCCGATGGCCTGGGCAGTACGGCCGACCGCGACGGGCGTCGCCTCCGGCTGGCTCACTCTGATGGACATCTCGCCAGCCAACGCATCAATCGAACTCGGCCATATCTGGTTTGCGCCCCGCATGCAGCGGACGCGGGCGGCGACGGAGGCGATGTTCCTGTTGCTGAAGCTTGCGGCCGATGATCTCGGCTACCGCCGGCTGGTCTGGAAGTGCAACGCGCTGAACGCCCCGTCGCGCCGAGCGGCCGAACGGCTCGGCTTTACCTACGAAGGCGTTTTGCGGGCGCACGTCGTGCAGCGTGGCCGGCAGCGCGATACGGCCTACTACTCGATCCTGTCGGAGGAATGGCCCGCACGGCGCGATGCGATTGCCGCCTGGCTCGATCCGTCGAACTTTGGCGATGACGGCACGGCCCGGCACAGTCTCGCCAGTTTCCGGGCTTCGCCGTGATGTGGGGCAAGGACGCACTCGCACATCTGCTCGGCGAGTATGGCTACGGCGTCGTCTTCGTGGTGATCGGGCTGGAGGCGATGGGCATGCCGTTGCCGGGTGAGAGCATGATCATCGCGGCCGGCATTTACGCATCCACGACGGGGAAGCTCGACATCGTGGGCGTTATCGCGGCGGGGATCGCAGGCGCGATCATGGGCGATAATTTCGGCTACATGATCGGCCGTTGGGCTGGCTTTCCGCTGCTACGCCGCTACGGCCGATATGTGGGGCTGAACGACAGGCGGCTGACCCTGGGCCGCTACCTGTTCAAGACCCAAGGCGGCAAAGTCGTCTTTGCCGGCCGCTTCATCGCCATCCTGCGGACCTTCGTGGCGCTGCTGGCCGGCGCCAACCACATGGACTGGAAGGTGTTTCTGATTTGGAACGCCATTGGCGGCGTGGTCTGGGCGTCACTCTACGGCACCGGCGCCTACTTGCTGGGTGACCTTGTGCGCCGCATCGAAGGCCCAATCGGCATCGGGCTTGGCGTCATCGGAGTCATCGCGGCCGTCGGAGGCGTGATTCTGCTGCGCAAGAACGAGACGCGCCTGGAAGAAAAAGCGGAGAAGGTGATGTCGCAGCAGGGCAATCGCTCATCTGACGAGGCGGAGACCTGATTTACGCAGGCCGCAGCGTCCGCACGTCGGCATCGGTCGGCATCACGGCAGCGCCGTCCACATAACGCCAATCGACCATGCCCGCCTGGCCATTCTGCACCGCGAGGCGGCCGACATAGCTGCCGAGGGTGCTCTGATGATCCACCGGCCTGAAGCGGCAGATGCCGAACGGCGTCGTGAATGCAGCGCCGGCGAACCCGTCCGCCATCGCTTCGGACTCCGTGCTGCCCGACTTCATGATGCCGGAGACGATCGCGTTGATCATCGCCACGCCGACCACCGAGCCCATCGCCGGCGGTTCGTGATATCTCTCCGTGTAGTCGAGGACGAACTGCTTGTTGGATGGGTCGTCCGACACGCTCCAGGGATAGCCGGTCACGATCCAGCCTGCGGGCGCATTGGCGCCGAGCGGGGCGAGATACTCGGGGTCGCCCGTCATCATGGAGGCGACCAGGCGGCCGTTGAACAGCCCGCCCGTGCTGCCCTGGCGAACGAAGGCGTCCAGGTCGCTGCCGAACAGCGCATTGAAGATCGCCTGCGGCCCCGGTTGGCCCAAGCCGTTCACGACGGACGCCGCATCGATGTGCCCGAGCGCCGGCCACTGTTCGCCGACGAATTGCACATCCGGCCGCCGTGCCGACAGCAGCTTGCGGAACCACATCACGGCGGAACGGCCGTAATCGGTGTCGGGCGCCACCGTCGCCCATGTCTTTGCCGGCTGAGCCAGCGCCGTTTCGACCAGCATCGCCGCCAGCATGAATGTGGAGGGGCGGACCCGGTAGGTGTAGCGGTTGCCCTTCTCCCAAACCAAGGCATCGGTCGCCGGCTCGCCTGCGACATACAGGGTCTTGTTCTGCAGTGCGAAGGCGCTGATCGCCAGAGCGATGTCGGACAGGTAACCGCCCGCCAGCAGATCGACCTTCTGGTCGTTGATCAATTCACCCGCAATCCGGACGGCATTGTCCGCTGACCCGGCGTCGTCGCGCGCTACGACTTCGATCCGCCGGCCATTCACACCGCCCAACTCATTGACGTGGGCCACGGCCATTTCCCAGCCCTTGCGATAGGGACCGGCGAATTCCGGATAGGCCGCGTAGCTGGTGATGTCCCCGATACGGATCGGCGCGCCTGACTGCGATTGAGCCCGTAACAGGCCCGGCCGCGCCAAGGCGGTTGCCGCCGCGGCCGTCAGGATATTCCTTCGGGAGAGCGCCATCGCCTTAGGCCAGCTTGCCGTCATTGTCCCGCATCGACATCAGCCGACCTCCCTCTGCCGGCGCATCAACGCAGCTTGCCCGCCGCAGGATGCAGGCGCATGACTCCGCCCGGTAGTTTCTGGAGGCCAGCATGCGGCGTCTGCTTCTAGTTGGAGGAGCGGCACTTCTGCTGATCGCCGCCGATGCTCCGCCGCCGGCAGAGATCACTCAGGCCGAAGCGACCGGCGTGCTTGGCCGGATGGTGCGCGATGCCGACGGTCGGGAGATCGGCCGCATCGTCGATGTCGTCGTGGATCCGTCGGGGCAGCCCCGGGCGATCGTCATCGATGCCGGCGGGTTCATGGGTGTCGGCGCACGCCGGGTCGCGGTGAGTTGGGCGTCGGTGCACGTGCCGCCGCCCGCGGCCGAGGACAAGCGCGTCGGCATCGACCTCACGGATGCGCAAGTGCGCGCGGCGCCCGACTATACCGATCGCGAAAAACCCGCCACGATCGTAGGCCCGCCGACAGGGGAGGCTGCTCCGCCGCAACCAGCACAGATCCCGGCCGCGCAGCAATCATCGGCCGCTTCTTCCCCTGAAACGCCCGAGAGCCGCCAAGCCGAGACGAAGGCGCCCGGGAACGCTCAATAGGCGCGTCATGGCGGAGCGGGGTTTCGCAAGCGATCGCAGCGGGTTCGGGCTCGACTGGCTGAATTTCTTCGTCTCCAACGTTCAGACCGGGTTCGGTCCGTTCATCGCGGCCTATCTCGCGTCGCAGGCCTGGACGCAGGGACAGATCGGCCTGGCGCTGAGCATCGGCACCATCACCACGATGGTCGTGCAAATGCCGTCCGGCGTCCTCGTGGATGCAGTTCGGCGCAAGCGGGTGCTCGCGACCTATGCCGTGCTCGCGATCGCAGTCAGCGCCTTGCTGCTCGCCGCTTTCCCGGACCGGCTGCCGGTATTCATCGTCGAAGTGCTCCACGGCATTGCCAGCTGCATTCTAGCCCCTGTCATCGCCGCACTCAGCTTGGCCGTCGCGCGCTCCCGCGGGGACGCGTTCGGCGAACGGCTGGGCCGCAACGCGCGATACGCGTCGGTCGGCAGCGGGGTGGCGGCCGGCCTGATGGGGGCCGTGGGGTACTTGATCTCGGAGCGGTCGGTCTTCTTGCTTGCGGCTGTCCTGGTGCTGCCGGCCCTCGCCGCCCTGCGCATGATCCGCGTGGACGATGCCGAGGCGGTGCCGGACGCGCCGCCGGACCGGCTGACATCGGCCTTGTTTGACAAGCGGTTGCTGGTGTTCGCGATGTGCTGCGCCGGCTTCCACCTATCGAACACGGCGATGTTCCCTTTGGCCGCAGTTCAGGTGACCCGGGCTGCTGGCAGCGTCGGTGAATTGGTGATCGCCGCCTGCCTGATCGTGCCGCAACTGCTGGTGGCCGGGCTCTCACCGGTCGTTGGACGGCTGGCGGATCAGTGGGGCAGGCGGCCGATCCTGCTGCTAGGATTTGCCGCGGTGCCATTACGCGGCCTGCTGTTTTCCGTCAGCGGCGCCCCGGCCGCCATCGTCCTGATCCAATCGCTCGACGGCGTCAGTGGCGCAGTGTTCGGTGTCATGTTGCCGCTGGTGGTGGCCGACATCGCGCGGGATCGTGGGCGGTTCAACGTGTCGCTCAGCGCGGTCGGGCTTGCCAACGCTGCTGCGGCGGCCACGAGCACGGAACTGGCGGGTTTGGTCGCTGACCGGTTCGGCGCCAAGGCGGCCTTCATCGCACTTGCAGGCGCCGGGGTGCTGGCATTCATCCTGCTATGGGTGACCTTGCCGGAAACGCGGCCGCAGCCGGCCGCTCAAGGAAAAGGCTAAGGGAGGCGAGCGGACCTCGCCTCCCCTAGGCCAGCATCAGTAAGCGCGCGGCGTTACCACGACCGAGGGCGGAGCAGTGGCGGGCGCGGGTGCCACGACCACGGCCGGCTGGGCCGCCGGGACCGGCGCTGTCGTGGTGACGCAAGCGGTCAATGACAGAAGCGGCAGGGCCGCGAGAGCGAGAGTCAGGCGTGCGAACTTCATATTTAGGGGCATCCTTAATGTTGGTCGTGACACAAGCGTGGTCAGGAACGTCTGCACGAAGGTCGGGTTGCAACGTTCGTGAGGTGCCTAGGCCACCGAACTCCGTCCGGATTATCGCGTTGCCGGTTCATAGCGGAGCAACCACGAATGTCTGCCAAAACGCTGTCTGCAGCCGTTTGCATCGCGGCCTTGCTGATGGATCCTCGGGCTGGCCGCACGCAGCCGATCGCGTCCGGCGAAGCGTCCCGCTCCGTTGATTGCCACGGCGGCGAGGCGAGGGTGAACGGCGACGGCGGCGCGTTCGAAGTGCATGGCGCATGCACGTCGCTCATCGTTGAAGGCAGCCACAACCGGGTTTCCGCCGAACTGGCGCCACGCGCCCAGGTCAGCATCAACGGCGACGACAACCAGGTTCGCTACCATCTCGTAGGCGGCACCGAGGAGGCACGAACCGCCATCGCCGGCCGGGACGACGTCGTGGGCCCCGACTCAGCCCCGGTCGCCGGCCTTGCCGCCGGAGCGACGAAGCCCGCGCTGGAGTTGTCCGCAGGGGGCGAAGCGGATTGCCGGGATCGCGACGTGCACATCACCGGCAGCGGCGGCAGCTACACGCTCCGCGGCGGATGCCGGTCCGTGACCATCACCGGCAGCGGTAATGCGATCAATGCCGAGCTGCAGCCGCAGGCCGGCATCAGCGCCGGGCAAGGCAATCGCATCACATGGTTCCTCGGCCATCCCGGCCTGCCGCCGCAGGTGCTCGACCCCGGCACGAACAGCCAGGTACTTCAGCAGCAAGCGCTCGGCAGCACCGTCCTGCCGCCGTCGGCCACGCCCGACTCTCCCGACGCGCTGGTGCTGACCGGGGAAAAGCCGCTGACCGAGGCGGATTGCGGCGGGAGGGATGCGCAGATCACCGCCGACAACAGCCGCTTCGTGCTGCGCGGACGCTGCCGCACGATTTCGGTTACCGGCAGCCACGACACGGTCGAGGCCGAGATGCTGTCCGGCAGCCGCATTCGCATCGTTGGCGACCACACGACTGTCCAGTTCGCGCTGGTCGATACCGGGCCAGACCCGATTGTCTCCGCCCAGGGCGATGGCAGCTCCGCGTGGCGGATCCAGCGGCTCGGCGCGTCCAGCCGGGCCACGGCGAGTGAGGGCGTGTCGCCGACCGCGGCCGGCATGAAGGTCGAGGGCGGGCAGGGTGCGGCGGTGAATGAGATGAACCCGGTTCCGCAAGCCTTGCCCCGCTAGCGCACAAGCGCCAGGGTCAGTGCCCACCGGCAGGGAGGGCGCCCCGATGCAGAACACCGACGAGGTCTGGAGCCACGTAGAGGCCAAGGGCGACGCGTTCATCGGCCTCGCAGACCGGATCTGGGACATGCCGGAGCTGAACTTCCAGGAGACGCGCTCCGCCGCCGAACACGCCGCCATGCTACGGGCCGAAGGCTTTCGCGTGACCGAAGGCCTGGCCGGTATCCCGACCGCGGTCATGGGCGAGGCCGGGGAGGGTGGCCCGGTGATCGCGATCCTGGGCGAGTATGACGCGCTGCCGGGTCTGAGCCAGGAAGCCGGCGTGGCGGAGCACCGGCCGCTGCCGGGTAACGGCGCCGGACATGCCTGCGGGCACAATCTGCTGGGCGCCGGGGCGATGCTGGCGGCGGCGGCGGTGAAGGACTGGCTAGCCGCGCAGGGCATCCAGGGCCGCGTCCGCTACTATGGCTGTCCGGCCGAGGAGGGCGGCGCGGCCAAGACATTCATGGTGCGCGACGGCGTGTTCGACGACGTGGACATCGCGATCTCCTGGCACCCGGCGCCGTTCTCCGGCGTGAACGAGGCCTATTCGCTGGCCGTGCTGCTGCTGGATTTCGAGTTCACCGGCCGCGCCTCCCACGCCGCCGCCGCGCCGCATCTTGGGCGTTCGGCACTCGATGCGGCCGAACTGATGAATGTCGGCGTCAACTACATGCGCGAGCACATGCCGTCGGATGCGCGCATCCACTACGCCTATCTCGACGCCGGCGGGATCGCGCCGAACGTGGTGCAGGCGAAGACGAAGCTCCGCTACCTGGTCCGCGCGGCCGAACTGCCGGAATTGCGGGTGTTGGCCGACCGGGTCAGAAAAATCGCCGATGGCGCGGCGCTGATGACGGAAACCACGGTGGTATCGACCGTGGTCAGCGCGATGAGCAACCTGCTCGGCAACACGCCGCTGGAACGCGCCATGTTCGCCAATTTCCAGCGCCTCGGCCCGCCGGAGTTCGACGCTGCGGACCGCGCGTTTGCCGAGCAAATCCGCGCCACGGTCAGGCCGGACGACATCACCTCCGCCCATCGCCGCTTCGGCATTTCTGAGACGGACGCGCCGCTCTGCGACCGGATCGTCCCGCTGGAGGCACGCGGCGCCAAAATGGTGGGATCGACCGACGTGGGCGACGTTAGTTGGGCGGTGCCGACCGTGCAGGCCCGCGGCGCCACTTACGCGATCGGCACGCCGGGCCACTCCTGGCAGCTCACCGCACAGGGCAAGACGCCGGCCGCGCATAAGGGGATGCTGCATGTGGCCAAGGTGATGGCCGGCACCGCCGTGGATGTTCTGACTGACCCCGCGCTGCTGGCGCAGGCCAAGGCGGACCATCAGGCCCGGCTGGCGCAAACGCCGTTCGAGAGTCCGCTGCCGGCCGATTTGGCTCCGCCGCTGACGATGGCGGAGTAGGACAGGAACACGAGGCTTTTCGCTCGCCCGCTCGCCATAGGAGTAGAGAGAGTGCGCTGCGGCCGAAGCGGCGTGAGGCTGGTGGCTTGGCGCCGGTGAGATGCTTTCGGGCCAGGCTAGCCGCCGCAACGCTCCTGGTGGCGGCGCTCTGCCAATCCGAACCCGCGATCGCGCAAGGTGCCGACCCGTTCCCAGCCTATGCTGCGGACGCGTGTTCCTCCGGCCCATGGCTCATCCCCTTCGATCAAGGCAAGGCCGAGCTGAGCGACTTCGCGCAAAAGCGTCTCGATGGTCTCGTGGCTGCCTGGCATGTCGATGGCGGACCGCTGCTGGCATCCGGTCGCGTCGATGGAACGGAGGAAGGTCATGACCCCGGCCTGGCACAACGGAGGTTGCAAGCCGTATCAGACGCCTTGATCAGGCGCGGAGTGCCACCGGACGCCATCTGGACGAGGGATGATGGCGGCGAACAGGGCTTCGTGGAAAGCCGGCCTGGCGTTTCCGAGCCGCAAAACCGGATCGTGCTGGCATCCCTGGCCAGGAGCGGCGATCAATGTGCGAGGAACGTCGCCAAGGCTCGTACTGACTGGCTGAGGCGAAACTGCTCGTCGTCGCATCCGAAAGTCAGCAAGGCAGCCTGTGATGATGCCTGGTCTCGTTTGAATTGACACGAGCCGCTAGTGTGCAAGACGGCCGTGGCGGCAGGATTGGTTGTGACCACGCCAGCTCACCGGACACGCGGTCATTGGTGGGCTGAAGCCCACCCAACTGCTCAAACGGCTCCCGGGCATCGAGTGCGTTACGGCTTGATGGGGTCGAGGCCCATCTTCTCCATGACCGGCACGGCCCGAGGCGAGGCGAGGTAGGCTATCAGGGCCTTGCCCGCTTCCGGTTCCTTCGCCTTGCTCGAGATGCCGGCGGAGAACACCGTGACCTGCTGCACGCCGTCCGGAATCTTGCCGACAAAGGTGATGCCCGGCGTCGGCAGCAATTCGGCGACCTGCTGGAAACCGACTTCGGCCTCTCCCTTGGCGACGATCTCGGCCACGGGCGTAGCGGGGATCATGCGGGCCTTGCCCTTCACCTGGTCCTCGATGCCCATCTTCTTGAACATCTCGTTTTGGATATACACGCCGCTGGCGCTGTCGGAGTAGGCGATCGACTTGGCATCCAGCAGCACCTGCTTCAGCTTTTCGACCGTGCTGATGTCGGGCACCGGGGCGCCGGCCTTGACCGCCATGCCGATCGAGGCGTCGGCCAAATCCACCTTGCTGCCGGGAACGGCGCGGCCATCCTTGATCATGGCGTCGAGCGCCCAGCCGACCATGATCAGCACGTCGTCCGGCTCACCGCGCGCGAGGCGGACGGGGATGGCGTTCGCCGTGGTGCCCATTGAGGGGCCTGGAAGGGTGATGACGTGGTCGCCTGTGGCCTTCTCGAAGCCGGGGACGAGCGCGTCATAGGTGGATTTGAACCCGCCCGAAATCATCACCGTCACATCGGCGGCCTGGACGCCGGCTGCGCCCAACAGGAACGGAACTGCCACAATCAGCGGTCGGATCATCGCTTACTCCCTGGTCGCCCTTCTTACGCGAAGGCGTTGAACGTAATCAGCGTGTAGGTGTCTTTGACGCCGGGTATGGTCTGGATCCGCTCCGTCACGAACAGCCCCGTATCCTGGTCCTGTTCCAGGTAGAACTTGCCGAGCAGATCGTATTGACCCGACGTAGAGTAGATCTCCGAGCACTCGGTCACTGTATCCACGCAGGCGCGCGCCACCTTGTAGGCTTCGCCCATCTCGCACTTAACCTGGATGAAGATCGCCCGCATGCCGGGCAGGATGGCATGGCCGCGCGGCCGCGCCTATCCTGCCGTCACGGGCAGGGGAACGATCGATGGAACTGAAGCGGGCGACTGCGGCGCGGGTGGGCGCACGGCCGGGGGGCCGGGTGCTGGCGGACGCTTTGGTGGCGCAAGGCATCGACCACGTGTTCGCCGTCCCGGGCGAGAGCTACCTGGACGTGCTGGACGGTCTGTATGCCGTGCATGACCAGCTTAAGCTCGTGACCTGCCGGTTCGAGGCGGGGGCGGTCAACGCGGCCGAAGCCTACGGCAAGCTGACCGGCCGCCCCGCCGCCGCCATGGTGACCCGCGGCCCCGGCGCATGCCATGGGGCGATCGGGGTGCACATCGCCATGCAGGACAGCACGCCGCTGCTGCTGTTCGTGGGCCAGATCCCGTTCGCCGAGACGGATCGCGAAAGCTTCCAGGAGGTCGATTACCGCAAGATGTTCGGCCCGCTCGCGAAGTGGGTGACGCAGATCGACGATGCCGCGCGCATTCCAGAGATCGTGGCCCACGCGGTGGACGTGGCGACGACGGGCCGCCCCGGCCCCGTGGTGATCGCGCTGTCGGAGGAGATGCAGAAGGACATGGTGGACGTGCCCGATATCGGCCCGGCCATGGTGTCCCGTCCGCAACCCGACCCGGCGGCAATCGAAGCATTGGGGACGCTGCTGGCCGCCGCGCGCAAGCCGCTCGCCATCCTCGGCGGCGGCGGCTGGACGCCGCAGGGCAGGGAGGCGATCCATCAGTTCCTGACGGCGCACGACCTGCCCGTCGCGGCCGGATTCCGGCGTCAGGCGCTGTATGACGGAACACTGCCGAACTATGCCGGCGATCTGGGCGTCGGCCCCGACCCGGCGCTGGTCGGCTACGCCAAGGAGGCCGACCTGGTCCTCGCGATCGGCACCCGGCTCGGCGAGGCGGTGACACAAGGCTACACCCTGTTCGACCAGACCGGTGGCACCGCGATCGTCCACATCCACCAGGACCCGGCGGAGATCGGGCGCGTGTTCCGCCCCGCGCTCGGCATCGCCTGCGACCTGAACGCGTTCGCCGTCGCCGCGGCGGCGCTGCCGGCCGCCGATATCGGCTGGCACGAATGGACCGCCGAGCTGAGGGCGGCGCGCGAAACTAGCCGCCAGCCGCCGGACTATGCGTCTGCATTGAACGCCGGGTCGGTGATGCGCGAACTCGAAACGCTGCTGACCCCGGACGCGATCTGCACCTGCGACGCCGGCAATTTCGCCGGCTGGCCGCAGCGCTTCATTAACTTCTCGGCCGGCCAGCGCTTCCTCGGCCCGACCAATGGCGCCATGGGCTACAGCGTGCCAGCCGCGGTCGGCGCCAAGATCGCTTTCCCCGACCGGATGGTCGTGTCGTTCGTCGGTGACGGCGGCTTCCTGATGACGGGTCAGGAGATCGCCACCGCCTTCCATCATGGCGTGGCGCCGATCGTGCTGGTGTTCAACAACCAGATGTATGGCACCATCCGCATGTATCAGGAGCGTAGCTATCCCGGCCGCGTCTCTGGCACCGCGCTGACCAATCCGGATTTCGCCCGGCTGATCGAAGCCTTCGGCGGGCATGGCGAGACGGTGACGGAAACCGCCCAGTTCGCCCCGGCCTTCAAGCGCGCCGTCGAGAGCGGCCGCCCTGCGGTGATCGAGCTGGTCATGGACCCGGAGCAAATCACCAGCCGCGCGACGGTCACGCAACTCCGGGCCGGCACCGGCGTGGTGAAGCCCGCCGTGAAGGTGGAACGCCCGTCGGCTGCCCGGCCGCGCGCCAAGCGGTAAGGGCTCTCATCGGGCCGCCATCACGGGAGCAGCTTCTTGCCTGATGCCAACCAGCCTGTCCGCAGCGTCACCGCGGCGCTGCTACCGTTCACGCTCATCGTCTTCCTGGGATACGCGGCGGTCGGCATCCCGATCTCCACCCTGCCGCTGCACGTGCATGACGGCATGGGGTTCGGGACCACGGTCGTCGGCGTCGTCATGGGTCTCGCCCCGGCTGCCACGCTACTGACGCGGCAGTTTGCCGGGCGGCTGGCGGACCGGCGCGGGCCGCGTTTCGGCGTCCTCGTGGGATTGCTGACGACGGCGGCCAGCGGCGGCGCTTACCTCATCGCTGGCGCGCTGCCGCCGGGTTGGGCGCTGGGCGTGCTTATGGCGGGCCGGGTGCTGGTCGGGCTGGGGGATAGCTTGTTCACGACGGCGGCGATCGCCTGGGCGATCAGCACCGTTGGGCCGGCCCATGCCGGACGCACGATGTCCTGGATCGGAATTGCGATGTATGGCGCGCTCGCGGTGGGCGCGCCGGTTGGGGCCGCGATGGGCAGCCTGGGCGGCTTCCCTGCCGTGTCGATCGCGGTCGCCGTCTCGCCATTGCTGGGGATACCGGTGGCGCTGAGGCTTGCGCCGATGGCAGCCATGGCGGCTGTCCGCCGGGCGCCGTTGCGCAACGTTCTGGCCGCCATCTGGCCGCCGGGACTTGCCCTGGTCTTGGCGTCCGGCGGCTTCGGCACGATCGCGGCCTTCCTGGCCTTGCGGTACGAAGCGCTTGGCTGGTCTGGCGCCGGGCTGGCGCTGACCGGGTTTGGAACGGCCTACATCATCTCCCGCGTGTTCCTCGCTGGTCTGCCGGATCGTCTCGGCGGCACCTCCGTCGCGCTGATCTGTCTCGTCACGGAAGCGGCAGGGCTATCGCTGATCGCAGCGGCATGGTCGCCGTCGGCGGCTTTCGTGGGCACCGCACTCGCTGGCCTGGGATATTCGATGGTGTTCCCGGCGCTGGGCGTCGAAGTGGTTCGCCGGGTCACACCCGATGCCAGGGGCGTCGCGCTGGGCGCGTTCCTGGCGTGCTTCGACCTCGGGCTAGGCGCGGCCGGACCCGTCATGGGGCTGGTCGCTTCAGGCTACGGCATCCCGGCGGCATTCGGAGCGGCCGCCTGCGCCTCGCTCGCCTCGTTGGCGTTGGTTTATGCCACCCGGGTAAGACGCTAGCGCGTCATTAAACCGGCTGCCTACGGCCAACGACGCCGAGGCGCTGTTGCGTCCCCCAGCTTCGCGCCCCGGTCAGGAACGAAACCCAGCCCAACGCCGCCCCGCTATGACGCAGCAGCTGGAAGCTGAACGGCTCGATCAGCGCTGCCAGGGTTGCGGGGATCAAGTAGAGGCCGGACGAGTGGCCGAGCCAGCGTCGGTACAGATGCAGCGACCAGAGATAGAAGCCAAGGTCGAGCAGGATCTTGGCGCCGATGACGCCGATCACGGGCGTCACGATCGCGAACTGCCCGCGGATCAGGTAGGCGATCAGCAGCACCGCGCCGGTCAGCCCATACAGCGGTTGCAGCGTGTCGATTGCTTTCACCGGCAGCATCATGGTGCCGAGCCGGCCATAGGCGGGATTGCCGACCATGTGGCGATACCAGACTTGCGTCTGCAGGAAGCCGCCGAACCAGCGCCGGCGCTGGCGCAGGAAGCCGCCGATCGTGCCCGGCGCATCCGTCCGGGCGTGCGCTGCGCCGACCACGCCAGTGCGCCAGACCATGCCGTGCCGCGTCGCGAAGTCGCGCAGGCGATGGGTGAGCTCGTAGTCCTCGACCATGCAGTCCGGGTCGAAGCCGCCGACCTGCAGCAGCGCGGCCCGGCGATAGCAGCCGAACGCGCCGGAGATCAGCAACAGCCCGTCCATCTGCATCCAGGCGTAGCGGGAGAGGAAGTTGCGGACGTATTCATAGGTCTGGAACCATTGCAGCAGCCGGCCCGACATGGACGGCCCGCATACCGGCGTCAGCACGCCGGTGGCTGCGGCCAGCGCCGGGTCAGCGGCAAATGCATCGCGCATCGCGCCGAGCGCCTGCGGCTCGAGCAGCGTGTCGGCGTCCACGGTCAGCACGAGGTCCATCGCGATGCTGGCGCAGGCGACGTTCAGCGCGCGGGCTTTGCCGCCTTGCGGCAGCCGGAGCCAACGGAGTGACGGGTGCAGGGAACTCGGCGCGCTGAGACCGCCGAGCGGCGGCGGCAGCAGGCCATATTGGCTTTGCAGGAGGGCGGCGGTACCGTCGCTAGAGCCGTCATCGGCCACCAGGATGATGTCGGCCGGGCTGGTCTGCGCGAACAGCGCTGCGAGGGTGACGGGCAGGACGGACGCTTCATTGTGGGCAGCGACGATGATGGCCGCGCTCGGCGCCGTTCCCGCCACGACCGGCGGTGTCGCGGGGCGCAGCAGCTTGAGGGTCTGCCAGAACACGAAGGCCAGCAGGATGGTGTCGTAGCCAATGTAGGCGAGCCCCGCCGACCAGGCGAACAGCCCGCCGCCACCGAACGCCCGCGCGAACAGCAGCACCCACACCAGCAGCGCCGCACCATGGATGAGCCGGCTGCGCAGAGGGGTTGGCGGTGGCGCATACCGGGGCGACGTCGCCTGCCGGATGGCGGCCAGATCCTGTTCGATTGCCGCAGCGGCCATAGATACCTGCTCAGTCACCGCGCGCATGTGGCGTGGCGGGCGGGTTTTGCAGGCGGTGAGGATGTCGGGGACGCTGGTTGTTGCTGATCGTTACACCAGGATAGCCATGCTGCTGCATTGGCTGGTGGCCGCGCTGATCATCGCGAACCTGGCAATCGTCTGGGTGATCGACCTGTTTCCGGACGACTGGGTGCGACCGGCGATCAACACGCACAAATCGATCGGGCTGACCGTGCTCGGGCTGGCGGTGCTGCGCATCCTGTGGCGGCTATCGCATCGCCCGCCGGCTCTGCCCCGCAGCTACCCAATGCTAGAACGCCTGAGCGCTCACGCGGCGCATCTGCTGCTCTATGGGCTGATCCTGGCGCTGCCGGTCTCCGGCTACCTGCATGATTCAGCGTTCAAGGATGCGGCAGCCAATCCGCTGACGATCTTCAACCTGGTGACCGTGCCGCGACTGCCGGCGTTCATGGCGCTCGACCCGGCCACCAAGGACCGGGTGCATGCGACCTGGTTCGCGATCCACTCATCGCTCGGCTACGTGCTGTACGCTCTACTGGCGCTGCACATCCTCGGCGCGCTGAAGCACCAGTTCTGGGACAAGCACGGCGAGTTCGGCCGCATCCTACCCTGGGGCAAGGCCGACGCCTCGTAACTTTCGGCGCGCCTAACGCCCGGCCGCGTAGCCTTGCATGCCGCGCGGGTTCGCCCCGGCATGCATCAGCCCGTCCACGATGTCGGCCCCGGACAGCCGTCCTTCCGACCAAGGCTCGCCCATCGTGACCAGGTGGCCGCGGCGCGCCAACTCCTCGCCGACCGCCGGGTCGAACCGGCCTTCGAGCACCAGCTTCCCCGGCCGCGCGGCGCGGGGCCAGAAGCTGCTGGGCCAGTGTTCCGTGTGGAACGATGGCATGTCGATAGCCGCCTGGATGCCGAGCTTATGGTGCACCCGGCGCAGGAAGAAGATCGGCGACCATTGGTCCTGCTGCTCGCCGCCGGGTGTGCCGAACGCCATCCAGGGCTTGCCGTCGCGCAATGCCATCGAGGGTGACAGCGTGGTCCTCGGGCGCTTGCGGGGCTGCAGGCTGTTGGGCAGGCCTGGCTTCAGCCAGAACATCTGCCCGCGTGTTCCGAGGCAGAAGCCAAGCCCCGGAATGGCCGGGGACGATTGCAGCCACCCGCCGGACGGCGTCGCGCTGACCATGTTGCCCCATTTGTCGATGACGTCGATGTGGACGGTGTCGGCCCCGATCACGCCCATCCGCGCCACCGTCGGCTCGCCGGCGCCGGGTGCACGGGTCAGCATCTCGACCCGGACCGCGGCGTCATGGTCCACCCAGGGGGAGCGGTTGTCGATCGAACCAGGCCGCAGCGATATTGACGCTTCGGAACTGACCAGCTTGCGGCGCTCGTCATTGTACTCGGGCGATAGCAGGGCGGCCATTGGGACGTCGGTGAAATTGGGGTCGCCGTAGAATGCTTCGCGGTCGGCATAGGCGAGCTTCATGCACTCGACGACCGTGTGCACGAAGTCGGGCCCGACCGGGTCCATTGCAGCAATATCGAAGCCGGCCAGCAGCGCCAGTTGTTGCAGGAACACCGGGCCTTGGCTCCACGGCCCGCACTTCAGCATCGTGTGCCCGGCGTAGTCGTAGCTCAGCGGCGCCTCGACCGTCGGCTCCCACTCTGCCATGTCCTGCGCCGTCAGCAGCCCGCGATGACGCCGGCCCGTGACGTCGAGCATCTCATTCTTGGCCAGGAACCCGCCGATCGCCTCGGCGATGAAACCCTGATACCAGGCCTGCCGCGCGGCCTCGATGCGGGCTTCCCGCGAGGCGCCAACCGCCTCGTCCAGCAGCTTGCGCCAGGTCGTGGCGAGCGTCGGGTTGGCGAACAGCTTGTCCACGGCGGGCACCTCGCCGCCGGGCAGCCAGATTTCGGCGCTGCTGTGCCACTCCGCCTGAAACAGCGGCCGCACGCTCTCGATTGTCGCGGGGACGCGCGGCACCAGCGGCACGCCGTTCTGCGCGTAGCCGATGGCGAACGCCAGCACGTCCGCCAGCTCCCAGGTGCCCCAGTCGCGCAGTAGCAGGCACCAGGCGCCGAAGGACCCGGGCACCACGGCCGGCAGGAACCCGGTGGCCGGGATGAAGTCGATGCCGAGCGATTGGAATGTGTCCAGCGTGGCGGCCGCCGGGGAGGGGCCTTGGCCGCAAATCACCCTCTGCTGCCCGGTCTTCGCGTCATGGATGATGATGGGCGCGTCGCCGCCCGGCCCGTTCAGATGCGGCTCTGCCACCTGCAGGGTGAACCCGGCGGCGGCCGCGGCATCGAACGCGTTGCCGCCCCGTTCCAGCACGGCCTGTCCGACCGCGCTCGCCAGCCAGTGCGTGGTGGCGACGACGCCGAATGTGCCGGCGATTTCGGGGCGGGTGGTGAACATCGGGCGCGCTTCCTCGAACTGCGGTCGCGAGGGTAAGGCAGGCAGCTGGATGAGCAAAATCGGCCGCAATCAGCCTCGGAGCGGGATGCGTTCTGACAGCATGAACGGCTGGCCTTGGCCCGCCTGGGTGAAGATGCAGATATCGACCACTTGCCGGGGCGTTTGTAGCGCCGCTTCGAAGAAACTTTGCGCCCGCGGCAATAGCTGGTCGTGCTCGGCTGGCGAAAGCCGCCGGGTGAGTGTCATGTGGAAGCGCCAGGTTTGCAGCACGTGGGGGTAGCCCCAGTTCAGCAGCATGGCGTCCTGCTCAGCGTTCAGCCCGGACTTCCGCCGGCGAGCGATCTCATCGGCGCCGGCGGGCATGCGGTGCGTGTCCAGTTCCGTGACGCAAGCGTCAGCCAAGGCATTCAGCGCCGGGCAGGGCGCCGACTCGCGCAGCGCCAGAAACGGCCCGAGATCGGCAACCTGCAAGCGGGGCAGGTCGAACGGAGGGATCCGCTCGGCCATCCCCGCGACGTCGTCCATCAGGGCCGACCATGTGTAAGCCAGCCTAAACGGCGCCTTCAGCGTCGCGTGGAAGCCATACAGCCTGGGTTCGGCGGTGAGGTCGTCGCGGTCAGGGCATTCCGTGCGGCGGCCGGTCTGCGGGTCGCGCCCGAGCCAGTCGCAGCCAGCCGTCCAGAGCGGGTCTTCGAAGGCCGGGGCGTAGTAGATCGCGGCGCGGGCGCTCAGATGACGCGTTCCCCGGCGCGCCAGACTTGCCGCACGATCGGCAGGCCGTCATGCACCCGCACGCGCACCAGGTCCGCACGCAGACCCGGCGCGATCCGGCCACGATCGGTCAGGCCCGCCATCTGCGCCGGCCGGTCCGTTACCAGCGCAATCGCGTCCGGCAGCGTAATGCCCGTCTCCCGCACGCAGCCGAACGCGGCCTCGACCAGGCTGGCCGGAACGTAGTCGGACGCGAAGGCGTCCACCGCACCCTCCCGCACCAGGTCGGCCGCCGCGACGTTGCCGCTATGGCTACCGCCGCGCACGATGTTGGGCGCCCCGGCGATCACCTGCATGCCGCAGGCTTTGGCTGCCTTCGCGGCGGCCATTGCGACGGGGAACTCGCTGATGCGGATGCCATCGCGATGGTTTTCATCGATCTCTTCTTCGGTGCGGTCGTCATGGCTGGCCAGCACGGCCCCGCCACTCCGCACGCGGTCGAGCATCGCGCGCCGATTCGGTCCGCGATAGCGCGCCCGCAGATCCTGCAATTCACCCATCCGGCGCTCGATCGTGACTGCATCGATGCCTTCCTTCGCCCGCATGGCCCGGTAGCGGTCGAGGTTGAAATACTGCCCGACCCCTGGCGAGTGATCCATCAGGCTGATCATGCGGACACGCTTGTGGTCGGCCACCGGCTCCAGCAACGCCATCAGGTCGGCCGCCGGCAATTCACAGCGGAGATGCAGGTAGTGATCGCTTTTCAGCAGCCCGGTCCCGGCCAAGGCATCGCCATCGATCACGCCGTCCTGGAACGTCTTGATGCGATCTTTCTCGAACCCGAGGTCACCCAGGCAAAGCGCGTCCAGCACCGTCGTCACCCCGGCCGCGGCACACTGCGCATCGTGCGCCACCATTGCCGACCGGGAGGGCCACCGGGCGTTGCTTCGGGGTTGCACCTGCCGTTCGAGGTTGTCGGTATGCAAATCGATCACGCCGGCCATAAGGACGTCGCCATCCATGTCGAGCGCACCTGGCAAGCTCGAAATGCCGGATTGCACGGTGCGAATCGCCGTTCCGTCTAGGACGATAGTGCCATGCACGACTTCATCCCGCAGGACGATTCGCGCATTTGTCAGACAGGTCATGATCATCCTAGCGGAGGGGCTTCGGCGCGCGTGTAGTGCAAAAGGGAGTTTTTGGCCAGCAAGCCGGCGACTTTGTCACCGCCCTGCCACAAACCGGCCGCGGACGGCTAAGGGGCTGGCTCCCGAAGTAGGACTCGAACCTACGACCGAGCGATTAACAGTCGCTTGCTCTACCAACTGAGCTATTCGGGATCGCCGCGAGGCGCGCTCTATAGCCGCGTTGCCAGCGGCGTGCAAATGGGTATGGTCGCGCCGTGGCGGAGCCGAGGCGTGAGCCGAGGCCGGCCGATGCGAGAGTGGCGGAACGGTAGACGCACGCGACTCAAAATCGTGCGCCGCAAGGCGTGGGGGTTCGAATCCCCCCTCTCGCACCAAGGCTCTGTCGCCGATCTCTGTTCACTAGGTTGAGACACGCGCAGGTCGCGATCTCGGGTTTGTGATCGAATTAGATAGCGGCAGCACGGCCTGAGACTCTATGAATGTTTCCGGTTTTGAAACGGATGCCATTCTGACCTTCTCGACGAAACGCAGCAGCCTGCTTGCAGCCCTCGTGTTACTCGTGATCGTGGCCTCAGCGCCGACTTTCGCGGTCTTGCTCAATCTACAATGGGAATTGAAAAGCGAGCGGAAGGCTCAGGCGCGCCGGACGTCGATGCAGCAAACAGCGCTCCTCGGCGCTTCGCTGGATGGCTTGCTGCAAGGCTATGGTCAGCTGATGGCCGGGGTCGCCCTTGGTGTCCGCTCGATGCCTGCAGGTGCGTCTTGCACCCCAATCCTGGACGGCACCCGCGCAATGGCGCCGGGTCTTGCCCTTCTCGCTGTGCTGCGGGCCGATGGCGCCCTTCTGTGCGGCAGTGGCGTTGACGCGGCCAATGGCGAGGATCTGCCGACGCTTCTGAGCGGCATGGGTGCGCCAGGCGGTTTCGTCGTGGGTCGGTATGCACGCCTACCGTCGCCGGCGAACTCCGTGCTGACCCTCGCCTTGGGATCGTCCCCGGCAGGAGGCGGTGACCAGCTGATCATTCTTGCCGGGCTGTCACTCCGATCCCTGCAGTCCGCGCTTGCCACGACGCACCAGCCTGCAGATGGCCGAGCCCTCATTGCCGACCGGAACGGAATTGTACTGGCCCGAAAGCCTGACACGCTGGGCGGGGTTGGGGAGCCTATCAAAGGGCAGTTGCAGGCCGCTTTCTCCGGCGGCAGCGGCGATGGGACGATGAACTACGACGGCGACGACGGGCAGCGGCGTATCGCTGCCTACATGACCTCGGCAGACAAGGGGCTGTTCATCAGCAGCAGCTTCAATGTCGCGGATCTGAGCAGTGGCTTGGATCAGGCAACTGAACGGGGCACGCTGCTGATCACGGTCGGTTTGGCCGTTTCACTCCTGCTCGCTCTGCTGGTGGGCCAGCGATACCTCCGCGCGCCCGCCGCAATCCTGTTGGAGGCGGCGCGACGTTGGGGTGGCGGCGACCTGACGGCACGAGCCGCGATCTCACCCAGCGCCGGAGCGGAATTCGCCGGCATGGCGCGTGCCTTCAACGACATGGCCGGAACTCTGCAGCAGCAGCGGTCCGAGCTTCAATCGATGAATGACGCGCTGGAGCGGCGGGTCGCGGAACGCACGCGCGCGCTGCTGGAGAGCAACAACCGGCTCCAGGTCGAGATCGCCGAGCGTGAAATGACCGAGGCCAGTTTGCGGCAGGCGCAAAAGCTGCAGGTCGTAGGGCAACTCGCGGGCGGCATCGCGCACGACTTCAACAACCTGCTCACAGCGATTCTCGGCAGCCTGGAACTGCTGCAGTCGTACAATCCCAACGCTGACGAGAAGCAATGCCGCCTATTCCGGACGGCCACCGACGCCGTCCAGCATGGCTCCCGCCTAACGTCCCAAATGCTGGCATTTTCCCGTAAGCAACCGCTGCTGGCGGTTTCCGTGAACGTGGCGAGCACGATCGACAATCTAGCAAGTCTGCTGTCCAGCACGCTCGGCGCGGCTATTCAAATCGATCTCCGGATGCAGGAGGGGCTTTGGCCCGCTAACGTCGACCTCAATCAATTCGAAGCCGCTATGCTCAATCTGGCTTTGAATGCTCGTGACGCGATGCCGCGTGGCGGCCGCCTGACGATCACCGCAGCCAACGTGACGCTGCCAGACGGCTCGCCTTGGGCGGATCTTCCGGACGGCGAGTATGTGTGCGTCCGCCTGGCCGATACGGGGACGGGCATGCCGGCCGACGTGCTTGGCCGCGTGTTCGAGCCATTTTTCACCACGAAGGAAACCGGCAAAGGCGCAGGCCTCGGCCTGTCGCAAGTTCACGGCAGTGTGCGCCAATCGGGTGGCGACATCCGCATCGAGAGCCGGTTTGGCGCCGGGACAGTCGTGACTTTGATGCTGCCCCGCAGTCTCAACATGCCCATCATGGCCGGCCCGAGAGAAGGCGGCACTCCTTCCCCGGCGCTCACACCAGACCAGGTCGTCTTGCTGGTCGATGACGATGACAATGTGCGCGACGTGACCGAGGCGATGCTCCTGGATAACGGCTACACAGTCACCACCGCTGCGGATGGCGCCGGGGCACTGAGCATTCTGGAGCAGGATACCGGCAGTATTGCGCTGGTGATTGCAGACTACGCGATGCCTGGGATGACAGGGCTCGAGCTGCTCTCACGTATCCGAGCCCGGCGTCCAGATATCGCGCTGCTGCTGGCAACAGGGTATGCGGACTATGGCGAACTTGTCGGCGATGACCTGCCGCTCGATCACATCGTCCGCAAGCCGTTCCGCAGCAACGAATTGCTGGCACGAATGCAGATGGTTTACGCCTGGCAAAACTCAGCGGCCGAAGCGCATCTCACGCATTGAAGCTGGCCCAGCCGTGCGGGCGGTGGAGGTCCGGGCCGGAATCGAACCGGCATACGCGGATTTGCAGTCCGCTGCATCACCACTCTGCCACCGGACCATCGATGGTGACGCGCCTTCTAGCCAACTTCCTCGCGCATATCCAGTGAGCATGCGGCCGGTTGCCGCCTTCGCAGCCAGCGCCCTATAACGCGTCCCAGTAGCAGCGGGCACCGCATGGACCAGCCACAGACCGACTTCGCAGCCGCCCGGAACAATATGGTCGATTGCCAGATCAGGCCGAACCGGGTCACTGACCCGCGCGTGCTCGACGCCATGCGCAGCCTGCCGCGCGAGCAGTTCGTGCCGCCCCACCTCGCAGCACTCGCCTACATCGATGAGGACCTGCCGCTGGGCGGCGGACGTGTCCTGGTTGAACCGTTGGTCACGGCCCGGCTTGTGCAAATGGCGCGGATACGTGCCGGCGAGCGGGTGCTCGTGGTTGGCGCCGGGACGGGCTACGGCGCAGCTATGGCAAGTGCCTGCGGCGGGAAGGTGACGGCGCTCGAGGACAACACTGCCTTGCTCGCGATCGCGCTGCGAATGCTGCCCAAGGTCGCCCCCACCGTCAGAGTGGTCGAGGGTTCGCTGGCGGCCGGTCTGCCGAGCGAGGGTCCCTGGGACGCGATCATGATCGAGGGCGCGGTGTCGGCGATCCCCGACGCCTATGCATCCCAACTTGCGCCGGGAGGCCGGCTGGTGACGGTGATCGCATCGCCCGACGGGCCGGGCGGGAGAGCTGTGTTGGCGGAGCCCGTATCGGCGACGGGTGGCGCCCGGTTGCGCTGCCGCGAGATGTACGACTGCAATACGCCGCCACTTCCCGGTTTGCGAACGGCCCCAGCCTTCGTCTTCTAAGCTCCTGGCCGTTGCATCACCGCAGCGGTTCCACGGATTGGTTGTTAGGCGTGACGGCGCTATGCCACAATATCGTGACGGCAGAAGGATGCAGCGGATGCGTATGCGCTGGACGATGATGTTCGGTTTCGGAGCGGCTTGCGTGACATCGGCCGCGATGGCGCAAACGCAGCCCCACACCGTCCAGGAAGCGATGGCAGCCGCTTACAGCTCCAACCCGACGTTGCTCGCGGCCCGCGCTGCGTTGCGAGCGGTCGATGAAGGCGTTCCGGCCGCGCTGGCGGGTTGGCGCCCGACGGTGACGATGCAGGCGCAATACGGCGCCCAGAACGGCGCGTTCGCGTCGGCATCGAGCCAAGGGGCTTTTACGGTCAACACTCGACCGCAGTACACCGCCCAGGCCACCGTCACGCAGTCTCTCTATGCGGGTGGCCGCACCGAGGCCAATACGCACGCTGCTGAGAACCGTGTTCTGAGCCAGCGCGGCCGTCTGATCGCGACCGAGCAGAACGTGTTGACAAACGTCATCACCGACTACGTCAACGTCATCCAGACCGAACAACTGCTGCAACTGGACATCAACAACGAACAGGTGCTGACCAAGCAGCTCCAGGCGACCAATGACCGGTTCCGCGTGGGTGAAATCACCCGCACGGACGTGGCGCAGGCCGAAGCGGCTCTCGCCGGCGCCCGGTCCACCCGGCAGACCGCCGAGGGCAACGTGCAGACCGCACGCGCAGCCTACCAGCGCGATGTCGGCTTTCTGCCGGACAATCTCGTCGTGCCACAGCCGCTCAGCCTGCCGATCAAGTCGGCGACGGACGCCACGAGAATCGCGTCCGAGAACAACCCGACACTGGTTTATACCATGTTCGACGCCGCAGCCTCCAAGGACGCGGTGGACCAGGCATTCGCGGTTCTGATGCCAACGGTGAACGCGGTCGGCAGCGCGTTCAAGACCAGCAACAGCGGCCTGACGGACACGGTCACCAAGGGCGTGTCGGCCGTGGTGAACATCACTGTGCCGCTCTACCAGGGTGGCGCCGAATATGCCGGCGTGCGTCAGGCGCGCCAAACCGAGCAGCAGGCGCGCAAGACGGTGGACGATACGAGGCGCCAAGTCATCCAGGCTGCGCTTTCGTCCTGGGAGCAGCTTGTCGCCAGCCGCGCCGCGATCGACAGCACCCGCGCCGCCGTCCGGGCTAACGAAATCGCGCTCGAGGGCACACAGCGCGAAGCCATCGTCGGCAGCCGGACCACGCTGGACGTGCTGAATGCGGAACAGGCGCTGCTGCAGTCGCGCTCCACGTTGGTGCAGAACCTGGCCACATTGGTCACGTCGTCCTACGGCGTGGCGTCCGCGATCGGCCGTATGACGGCCAAGGACCTGAACCTCAACGTTCCGCTTTACGACGACACGGCGTATTACGCAGCCGTGCACGATCGCCTGTTCGGCACGGGCGACTACGCGCTCAGCCAGCCGGGCCGTTGAGCATGCTGCAAGCCGAAGGTCTGGGGCATTGAGTGGGTCGGCGCCTCCCGGAGGGCATGGCGATGGCGCGGGTGCGCCCGACCCATCCATGGAAGACATACTGGCGTCGATCCGCCGGATCTTGAACGAGGATGAGGCGGCAGCGACGGCGCCAGCAGGCAGCACGGACTCGGCCACCGAACCGCAAGCGGCCCAAGGCTCTGGCGCCATCAACCACGAACACCCATCCGGCCCGCTGCCACAGACGCCATCACGACCGACGGCGGGTGGCTTCGGCGGCGCGGATGACGGCGTCTTGGTCCTGGATGAGGCGATGCTGGTGACAGCGCCGCAGCCCGCCGCGCCTGCCTTGACGGCGGGAACCGAGCAAACGCCTGCGCCGCCAGACACGTCAGCGCCTGCGCCCACAGCGCCGGCCACTGAGTCGCACGCCGGACTGCTCGCGCCGGAGAGCGCAGCCGCGGCCGCACTCTCCGTCGAGTCGCTGATGCGCACTTTGACCAAGGAACGTGGGACGCAGGTCTATCGCGGCGGCCCGACCATCGAGGATCTCGTGCGGGAAGAAATCCGGCCCTTGCTCAAGGGCTGGCTTGATCAGCATCTGCCTCCGCTGGTCGAACGCCTCGTCCGCCAGGAGATTGAGCGCGTGGTCGGCCGGACGAAAGACTGAAGGCCACCCAAACCGGACGCGCGCGTGCATTGCATTCGGCGGACTTGCTACTGCGGCGTCACGGTCTAGAACCTGACCATGCTGGATAAGTCGTTCAACCCAACCGAAACCGAAACGCCGCTCTATGCGACTTGGGAGCGGGATGGGTCTTTCGCGGCCCAGCCGGACAGTGACGCCGCGCCGTTCACCATCATGATCCCCCCGCCGAACGTCACCGGCAGCCTGCATGTCGGTCACGCTCTGACCAATACGATTCAGGACGTCCTGATACGCTGGCGCCGCATGCAGGGCCGGGACGCTCTCTGGCAGCCCGGCACCGACCATGCCGGCATCGCGGCGCAGATGGTGGTGGAGCGGCAGCTTGCCGCCGAAGGGATCAGCCGCAAAGCCTTGGGCCGCGACGCCTTCGTGGATCGCGTGTGGGATTGGAAAACGCAATCCGGCGGCGCCATCACCGGTCAATTGCGCCGGCTCGGCTCCTCGCTCGACTGGGAGCGTGAGCGCTTCACGATGGATCCGGGCCTGTCGGATGCAGTGCGGGAAGTGTTTGTCACGCTGTACCGGCAGGGGCTGATCTACCGCGACCGGCGGCTGGTGAACTGGGATCCGAAATTCCAATCCGCGATCTCCGACCTCGAGGTCGAGAGTAAGGAGGTAAGGGGCAGCCTCTGGCACATCCGCTACCCGGTCGAGGGCACGGACGAGGGGATCACCGTCGCCACCACCCGGCCGGAGACCATGCTCGGCGACACCGCCATCGCCGTTCATCCGCATGATGAGCGTTACGCCGGGTGGGTCGGACGTTTCGCGATCGTACCGCTGACAGGACGGCGCATTCCCATTATCGCCGACGACTATTCCGATCCGGAGAAGGGCACCGGCGCAGTCAAAATTACCCCCGCGCATGACTTCAACGACTTCGCCGTCGCGCGCCGCCATGACCTGCCGATGCCGTCGGTGCTGGACCGCGAGGGGCGCATTACCCTCGCGGAACTTGAACTGGCGGCTGTGCCCGGCATTGCCGACCCGGGCTGGACGCAAACCCTGGCCGGGCAGGACCGTTTCGCGGCCCGCAAGGCTATCGTCGCCGAACTGGAACGCCTGGAACTGCTGGTGCGCACCGAGCCGCACACCCACCAGGTGCCGCATGGTGACCGGTCCGACGTGCCGATCGAGCCATTGCTGACCACCCAGTGGTACGCCGACGCCAAGACGCTCGCCGCCCCCGCGATCGAGGCAGTGGAAACCGGCAAGACGGTGTTCGTGCCGAAGCAGTGGGAGAACACCTTCTTCGCCTGGATGCGTGACATCCAGCCCTGGTGCATCAGCCGCCAGCTTTGGTGGGGACATCGCATCCCCGCATGGTATGGGCCGGACGGCGCCGTGTTCGTCGGCCATACCGAGGCCGATGCGCAAGCGGCGGCTCGTATCCATTACGGGCGCGACGAGCCGCTGGCGCAGGACGAGGACGTGCTCGACACCTGGTTCTCCTCGGCGCTCTGGCCGTTCTCAACCCTGGGCTGGCCCGAGCAGACCAAGGAGTTGGCGCGCTATTACCCCGGCGATGTCCTGGTCACCGGGTTCGACATCATTTTCTTCTGGGTGGCCCGGATGATGATGATGGGCTTGCACTTCATGGGCGATGTGCCGTTCCGCACGGTTTACATCCACGGCCTGGTCCGCGACGAGAAGGGCCAGAAAATGAGCAAGTCGAAGGGCAATGTCATCGACCCGCTGGCCATGGTGGACCAGTACGGCGCCGACGCGCTGCGCTTCACCATCTGCGCGCTGACCGGGCCGGGCAGGGATGTGAAGCTCGGCCCGGCGCGCGTCGAGGAATACCGCCGCTTCGTCACCAAACTGTGGAACGCCGCCCGGCTGTGCGAGATGAACGGCGTGCGGCCGGACCCGGCGTTCGATCCGGCCACGGCGAAAAGCGCGCTTGCCCGCTGGATCCTGGATGCCGCCAACTCGGCGATCGCGGAGGCGACCGCGGCGCTCGAAGCCTACCGCTTCGACGAGTATGCCGCCGCTTGCTACCGCTTCACCTGGAACATCTTCTGCGATTGGTTCCTGGAGTTCGCCAAGCCGTCCTTCTCGGCAGACCCGGAGTTGCGCGCCGCGGCGGCCCACGTTCTGGGGCTGCTGCTGCGCCTGATGCACCCGGTGATGCCGTTCGTCACGGCCAC
>CAZZVB010000015.1:0-37077 GCA_964657445.1 uncultured Burkholderiaceae bacterium
TCCAGGGTCATCTTGTAGATCCGCCCCGGATACGAGTCGGACGCGTACAGCACCTGGTTGGGGCCCTTGGTGATGCACAGCGTCCAGGGTGACCCGGCGACGAAGGTCTTGGGTGTGCCGACCGGGGGATTCTGGTTCGGCTTCGGCCCGATCACCGGCACCGTGTTCGGGTCGAACGGCACGTCGATCGTCATCTCGCGCAGGAACTTGCCGGTGCTGTCGAACACCTGGATGCGCCGGTTGCCGCGGTCGGCGACATAGACGTTGTCCTGCGCGTCGGTGGCGATGCTGTGCGGCGTGCTGAACTGGCTGGGACCGTCGCCGGGCGTGCCCCAGCTTCCCAGCCAAACGCCGTCCGGGCTGACCTTGGCGACGCGCGAGTTGATGTAGCCGTCGCTGATATAGCCATTGCCGGCCTTGTCCCAGGCGATGTCGGTGACCTGGCGGAAATAGCCGTCGATCGCGGGCAGCGGCGGGCTCGGGTGTTTCAGCGGCGCGGTGCCCTCGTCCGACGCTTCCTGCTTGCGGCCGTAGATCATGGCGACGGCCCCGCTCGGGTCGAATTTGACCACCAGGTCGGACCCCTTGTCCGTGACCCAGATGTTGTCGTGCGCATCGACCTTCACGGTGTGGGCGAAGGACCAGGCATACAGGTTGTGGCCGATCTCCCGGATGAACTTGCCGTCCGGCCCGAACTCCAGCAGTTGCGCCGCGGCGGCGCCATAGGCCGGCCCCGTGGTGCTGCCGCGGGAGAAGGCGAAGACGTGGCCGTGACTGTTCACCGCGACCCCCGACACTTCACCGAAATAGAGGTTCGGCGGCAGCTTGAGCGGGTTTGGGACGGAGGTGAACGGGATTTCGGGCACCGCTGCCGCGGGGGGCGGCGCACCTTGCGCCCAAGCGGCCGAACTGATGAGGACAAGTGCCGCTGCAAGGCGTCCGGTCATGACATATCCCCCGTGTTTTCGGCATGAAGGCGCGCCCGTTCCAACCCTGTCAACCAACGCCATGATCGGTGTGACAAGGCTGCCCCGCGCTGCCATGATCGCCCGAACGAGCGTGGAGGACGCGGTGACCAGGATGGGCTTGATCGCAGCTCTGGCATTCGGCGCGATGCCGGCCATGGCGGCATCCGGGCCGTCGCAGGCCCAGATCGCCGACGCGGTCGAACTCGGCGGCATGGCCGCGCTGGCGCCGATGTGCGGCTTGCGGGACGAGGCATGGTCGGCGGACCTGCGGCGCAGCACGATCCAGACCTCCACCGGCATCACCGAGCATGACGACCCGAGTCTGACGGCCGCACCCGGCAGCAATCTGGTCGTGGGCGCGCTGTCCTACGCCGAGACCGAGGCGCTCGAGGATTTTGCCGAAGCGCCTGCCGCGGCGACCTGCGGGCCGCTTGCGCACAGCCCCGTGCTGGCGCGGGCCGACGGGATGGTGCGGCGGTTCCGGGCGCAGTTGCCGGCGTCGTAGCGCGTATGCGCGCAGCGGATGCGGGCTACAATGCACATCAGAAACGTCGCGGATTTGACATAATCGGACCCGCCGCCTGCCGCGTTGAACGGCGGCACAGCAGGCGAACCCGGTATGCTCGTCCATTTCAGCCCGTCTTCGGGCGTCGTCCTCGCGATGCTGGTGATCTGCTTCGTCATGGTGCTGGCGTTCGAGGCCACGAACGGGTTCCACGACACGTCCAACGCGGTCGCCACGGTGATCTACACCAACGCGCTGAAGCCGGTGCAGGCGGTCGTCTGGTCGGGCCTGCTGAACTTCATCGGCGTGCTGGTGGGCGGCATCGCGGTCGCCTACGCGCTGGTGGAAATCCTGCCGCCCGACGTGCTGACGCCGCCGGATGGCGCGCCGGCGGTGCCGATGCTGGTGTCGATCTTCGCCGCCGCCCTGTTATGGAATGTGCTGACCTGGCTGTTCGGCATCCCGAACAGCAGCTCGCACTGCATCATCGGCGCGCTGATCGGCGTTGCCGCGGGGGATGCGCTGCTGCGGGCACGCGGGCTGAGCCAGGGCGTGGACTGGAAGCAGATCGTCACCGTCCTGAAGGCGCTCGCGATCTCACCCATCCTCGGGCTGGCCGGGGCCGGCGGGCTATACCTGATCCTGAAGCTGGTGGTGCGCCGCGGCCATCTGCTGGAGCCGCCGAAGGAGGGTGAGGCGCCGGTCTGGTGGATGCGCGGGCTGCTGATCCTGACCTGCACCTCCGTCAGCTTCTCGCACGGCACCAATGACGGTCAGAAAAGCATCGGCCTGATCATGCTGACGATCATCGGCCTGATGCCCGCCACGTTCGCGATCAACCCGGAGGTGCCGCAGCAACTGGCGCAACTTAGCCAGCACGCGGGCGACGCGATCCCGCTGATCCAGAAATATGGCGACGACCAGAAAGACGAGGCGCTGAAGGCTGCCGCGGAATTGCAGAAGGCGGGTCCGTCCCTCCTGCACCAGGTGGCCGACCAGCCCGATACCGCAGCCCCCACCAACTCGCAGTATCGCGGCGATGTCTATTGGGTGCTGAGCGAGATGAAGCACATCAGCGAGGCCGCCAACGCCAGCGCGCAGGAGAAAGCCGCCGCCGCCAGTCTGCGCAAGGAGATGGCGCCGCCGGTGCAATACGCTCCGCTCTGGGTGCGCGGGTTGAGCGCGCTCTGCCTGGGGTTCGGCACCATGGTCGGCTACAAGCGCGTGGTCCGCACCCTGGGGGAGAAGCTGGGCAAGCAGCACATGACGCCGGGTCAGGGCGCGAGCGCGGAACTGGTGGGCTCCGTGCTGATCGGCACGGCAGGGTTCACCGGGCTGCCGGTGAGCACGACGCACATCATCACGTCGGGGATCGCCGGCACGATGATCGCGGGTGGGCAGGGCGTGCAGCGCGGCATGCTGGTCCGCATCGGCCTGGCGTGGCTGTTTACGCTGCCGGTGACCATCCTGCTGGCAGGCGGATTGTTCTACGTGCTGGACAACCCGCGCTTCTGACGCCGCCTGCAGCGACCATTTTTGCCTTGCAACGGTCGCCGCTGCTTACCATTTGATGATACGAACACGCCGTTGCGGCGCATAGGGTGCCCGGTTGGCGGGCGCCTGGCAGCCGCACCGGCCGCATTGCCCGCCAATTTGCCGTCGTGGCAGCCGCCCCATCCACCGTGGGCCGGCACCGTGGCGTTTCGCGCTTCAACCGAAAATCCAAGGGGATCGTCCGTGGCCAAAGGGCAGCAAAAAGGCAATCGCGAGATCAAGAAGCCGAAGGCGGCCAAAAAACCCGCAGTGGCAGCCCCGGACACCGCGCGCAACCAGATCCCGGCCAAGATCGCCGGCGGCAAAGACCGCGGCAAGTAGCCGCGGTCCCGACACAGTAGGAAAGACTCGCTATGAAATTCAGTCCCTTGCACGACCGTATCGTGCTCCGCCGGATCAAGCCTGAGGAAAAGATCGGGGGCATCTTCATCCCCGACACCGTCAAGGAAAAGCCGATGGAGGGCGAAGTCGTCGCCGTCGGACCTGGCGCGCGCAACGAAGTCGGTGCGGTCGTGAAGCTGGACGTCAGGGCAGGCGACCGCGTGCTGTTCGGCAAATGGTCCGGCACCGAAGTCAAGATCGATGGCGAAGAACTGCTGATCATGAAGGAAAGCGACGTGCTGGGGATCATTCTCAGCTAACGCTCGACCGCGCCTCCAATAGCGTCATTGCGAGCACAGCGAAGCAATCCAGGGCCACGCAGACGATATTGCGCCACGCCCTGGATCGCTTCGCCTTCGGATCGCGATGACGGAACAACGTTACGATAAGGACTTAGAATATGTCAGCAAAAGACGTCAGGTTTGGAGCGGATGCCCGCGCCCGAATGCTTAAGGGTGTGGATTTGCTCGCCGACGCGGTGAAGGTGACGCTGGGGCCGAAGGGCCGCAACGTGCTCATCGACAAGAGCTACGGCGCGCCGCGGATCACCAAGGACGGCGTATCCGTCGCCAAGGAGATCGAGTTTTCCGACAAGTCCCAGAACATGGGCGCGCAATTGCTGCGTGAGGTCGCGTCCAAGACGAACGACCTGGCGGGTGACGGCACCACGACGGCGATCGTGCTGGCGCAGGCGATCGTGCGTGAGGGCGGCAAGGCCGTCGCGGCCGGGCTGGCGCCGATGGAGATCAAGCGCGGTGTGGACAAGGCCGTCGTGGCCCTGGTCGCCGAGCTGAAGAAACAGTCGAAGACGATCACCACCGAGGCGGAAACCGCCCAGGTCGGCACGATCAGCGCCAACGGCGAGTCCGAGATCGGCCGCATGATCGCCCAGGCGATGCAGCGCGTCGGCAATGAGGGCGTGATCACCGTCGAAGAAGCCAAGGGCATGGACACCGAGCTCGAGGTCGTCGAGGGCATGCAGTTCGACCGTGGTTATCTGTCGCCCTACTTCATCACCAACGCGGAGAAGATGACGGTCGAGCTGCTCGACCCATACATCCTGATCCACGAGAAGAAGCTGTCGGGCCTGCAGGCGCTGCTGCCGCTGCTGGAAAGCGTGGTCCAGTCCGGCGCACCGCTGCTGATCATCGCCGAGGACGTCGAGGGGGAAGCCCTGGCGACCCTGGTGGTGAACAAGCTGCGCGGCGGGCTGAAGGTCGCCGCCGTGAAGGCGCCGGGCTTCGGGGACCGCCGCAAGGCGATGCTCGAGGACATCGCGCTGCTGACCGGCGGGCAGATGATCTCCGAAGACCTCGGGATCAAGCTGGAGAGTGTCACGCTCGAAATGATGGGCCGCGCCAAGCGCGTGCTGATCGAGAAAGAGCATACCACCGTGATCGACGGCGCCGGGTCGGCCGAGGGCATCAAGGGCCGTTGCGAGCAGATCCGCGCGCAGATCGAGGAAACCACCTCCGACTACGACCGCGAGAAGCTGCAGGAACGCCTGGCCAAGCTGGCCGGCGGCGTTGCCGTCATCAAGGTCGGCGGCAGCACCGAGGTCGAGGTGAAGGAGCGCAAGGATCGCGTGGACGATGCGCTGCACGCCACCCGCGCGGCGGTCGAGGAAGGCATCGTGCCGGGCGGCGGCGTCGCCCTGGCCCGTGCGTCCCTCATCCTGGCGAACCTCAATGCCGAGAACGAGGAGCAGCGCTTCGGCATGGAGATCGTGCGCAAGGCAATACAGTCCCCGATGAAGCAGATCGCGGAGAATGCCGGCGAGGACGGCGCCGTGATCGCCAGCAAGGTGCTGGAGAACGGAACCTACACGTTCGGCTTCGACGCGCAGGACGGCACCTACAAGGACATGGTCGCGGCCGGGATCATCGACCCGACCAAGGTCGTCCGCGTAGCGCTGCAAAATGCGGCGTCGATCGCCGGGCTGCTGATCACGACCGAGGCGTCGATCGCCGAACGTCCCGCCAAGGCGGCAGCCCCGGCGGGCGGCGGCGGCATGGACGATATGGACTACTAGCCTGCAATGCCCTCCCTCAATCGAGGGAGGGCGTACTCCCCGAACGCGAGGACATTTCCGATATGACCAGCCCCGTCCTCGATTTCACACGGTTTGAAATCCGCCATGGCAGCCGCCGGATCGTGTGCACCGTGGCGGACGAGGCGCTCGATGCAGTGTCGAGCCTGCCGGCGCCCTCGACGCTGGCGATGCGGCGGCGGTCGTTCGACCGGTTCCGCACGCTGATCAATGCGGCCGCCAAGCTCAAGGTCGCGGGCCTGCCGCTGGACTGGGTCAGCCCGATCGTGTTGCAGACGCGAGATTTGCGCCAGGTCGCCCCGGAAGTCGGCACGCCGCTGTTCGGCAGCGCCGCCCGGCCCTCCACCCGGCCGCCGGTTGGGTGACGTCCGTCTCACGTTAGTATGTCCTCTCCCGCAGGGAGAGGGAGAATGTGGCAAACTGTCTGTCATCGGACTATTCCAGGCCTGAGCAACAGAGCGCAGCCCGATGTACATTCCCCCACATTTCGCCGAGAACCGCATCCCCGTTCTGCATGCGGCCATTCGCGCGGCGGGGCTCGCGACGCTGGTGACGACCGGGCCGGACGGACTGATCGCCAGTCCGCTGCCGCTGATGCTCGACCCGCAGGCTGGCCCGTTCGGAACGCTGTATGGCCATCTCGCAAAGGCAAACCCGCAGTGGCGCAGCCATGACCCGGCGGTTGAGGCGCTGGCGATCTTCATGGGCGCGGACGCCTACATCACGCCATCCTGGTACGAGACCAAGCGCGAGACGGGCAAGGTGGTGCCGACCTGGAACTACATCACCATCCACGCCTACGGCACGGCGCAGTTTTTCGAGGATGCCACCCACCTGCTGGACGTCGTGACCCGGCTCACCGCCCGGCACGAAGCAGGGCGCCCCTCCCCGTGGGCGCCCGACGACGCCCCGGCGCCGTTCATCCAGAGCCAGTTGAAGGGGATCGTCGGGTTCGAGTTGCCGATCACCCGGTTGCAGGGCAAATGGAAGATGAGCCAGAACCGCACCCTCCCCGACCGCGAGGGCGTGGTGGCCGGGCTGCGCGCCGCGGGTGAGCATGCTGTCGCCGAGTTGGTCGAGGCTGGACTGGAACTGGCCGGCTAAGCCGCGACAGCGGTGCCGGCCCTGGCCGCGATGCTCTTGCGGACAGCCTCCAGCAGGTAGCCGCTTTCGACCCGGGGGGCATAGTAAATCGCCGCCGGTGCAGCCTCCGCCGGGCGCTCCGACGCGTTATGAAACATCTGGCGGCCTTCGTCGTCCACAAAGGTCTCCGACGGTGCGCCCTCGGCGATGATCACATCGTGCGTCTCCAGTTCCAGATGGAAGTAGTCCACCCGTTCGGCCGCAACCGCCTGCGTGATCGAGGCGCCGTTTACCAGCAAAATTGCCGGGATCAGAACGCCATCGAGATACATGGCGTGTAGCGGGGACACGCGCAGGTCGCGGTGTGGCATGCCGTCGGCCAATGCGCCGGCGGAGATGGTGACCGGAAGCACGGCCGGGTTGCCAGCCAGGAAACGCCCCGCGTAGCTGCGGCGGCCGACCCAAATCAGCGGACGTACCTCGCCGGTGCGCGTCACGAGGCGGTCGCCGGCGGCAAGCTCCTCGATGGCGGCCTCTCCGCGCCCTGTCAGGATCATGGTGCCGCGGCAGTAGCACGGCACCAGGGTCGCAACGGTCACGCCGCCTGTGCCCGAACCGATGGCGAACGCCTCGTTGGTGTAGGTGCCGGCCAGCGTTTGCGTGTAGCTGCTGCCGCCCTGGGAGATGGTGAGCTGATCGCCTGACGAGACGGTTGCGGTCCCGCTGCTGACGAAGGTCAACCCAAGCAGGTCGAGCTTCCCGCCGAGGAGGAAAGTCGTGGCTTCAGCAACACCGCCCGAGGATATCACCTCGACCCCTTTGGCGCCGATGGTCGTCCCGCTGACCATGCCGCCTCTGTAAACCGTAAGCGTTCCGGCATTCACGATCGCATTGAAGGCCTCGGCGCCGACGAATAAGCCGCCGTAGGAGTTTACGATGGTCCCGCTCGCAACACCGGTGGTGCCGTTGACGAGTTGGGTGCCGCCATTGAGGACGGTGTTGAACGAAGTGCCGCTTGTGTTGACGTGCTCCGTGCCGCCGAAGCTGATCACCGACGCAGAGACGGTGCCGTCGTAAACCTGCTGGTAGCCGCCGCTCAGGACGATCGTGCCGCTCGCAGAACCGTAGATCGTTGACGATCCGTGATTGGACACCGTGGTCGCATCGGCAACGCCGCCGGCATAAACGGTCATATTCGCGCCGGACGAGAGAGTCTCCGACAACACCATCCCGTAAACGCCTTGGGAGCCGCTCGAGATGGTCGTGTAGTCTGCCGAGCCTGCGGCGTAGACGGTCTGCTTGCCGCCGCTTTCGACGATGTCATTGGTTGCGAAGGCGCCGACGTTACCGCTGCCGCCGTTGATGACTGTGCCGCTTTCGTAGCCGCTCGTGGCCTGGACGTTATCCAAGCCGCCGCTGCTGATCGTGAGGCCGGTGGCACTGGTGAAGATCTTGATGGAGCCGCCGGAAAGCACCGTTGCCCCGGTTGCGAAGCCGCCGGGAGAGTCGACATCGAGTTCGTTGCCACCGCTGACGACGATGCCAGCACTGCTCACGGTGAGTGGGATCGTTGTCATCGCTGCTGATTTTCCAGGAGATTACTTTGGCGCCGTCTTGCGGCTCATCTTCGGCGCACGTTCGCAAATACCATTACTCGAACCGTTTTCAAAATGAAACGGCTTTCGATCCAATAAGCTACGTAGGGAGGCGTCCACCCTCCGATTACAGTTTGAAACGCAACTGATGCGTTGCGTTTACGTTGGGTCGCCATAGTTACGGTGTGGCAAACGGAGGTTCTTCCATGGACAGAAGCAAGATGGCCCAGTGGCGTCGTATGTCGGTGCGGTTGCTCGCCGCACTGGGTGTCAGCGTGGCGCTTTCGGGCTGCGTGATCGAGCCGATCGGCTACCCGCATTACTATCACCCATACCGGTATTACGGCGGCTACTAAGCTTGGCGGGGAGCGGCGGCCGCCCTACGGCGGCCGAAGCTGCTCTGCTGGGCGACCGGATCGTTGCCGCCGCCGCGGACATGTTCCTCCGGGATGGCTACGCCGCGACCAGCGTGGAGGCCATCGCCAGCCAGGCCGGCGTGTCGAAGCGGACATTCTACGCCCGCTTCGATGGTAAAGCGGCGGTGTTCCTGGATGTGGTGCGATGGCTGATCCGGGACTGGCTGAGCGGGTTCGACCATACGCTCGACGTCGCCGCGACGCTGGAGGATGCGTTGCTGACGATTTCGCGCAAAATGCTCGATGTAGCGTTGAGGCCCGAAGCGTTGCAGTTGCACGCGCTGATTACCGCTGAAGTCATGCGCGTGCCGGAGATCGCGAACGCGCTGCGAAGCGGCGGCGGGGATGCCGGCATGCAGCGATTCGTGACAACACTGAAACGCTTTGCGCCGGGGCTTCCCGCTGACGTCGTGGCGCTCGCGGCCGAGCAGTTCCAGGGCATGGTGATCTACGCGCCGCAGCGCCGGGCGATGGGGCTTGGCCCAGCGCTCGACGGCGCAGCGCGGGAGCGCTGGTGCCGCGCCTGCGTGGCGGTGCTACTGCACGGCATCTTGCAGTCAGAGCCGGCGGTAACCCTTGGATAGGTCAGCAAGCCTGTTAGACTAGGCCGGAAAATGCCGCGCGGTCTGACGCGGTGCCCGGAGGATACGCTCATGGACCTTGAGACCGGCACGCTAGCGCGTGTCACCACGCGCCTCGTGCCTTTCCTCATCCTCTGCTACTTCGTGGCATATCTCGACCGCGTGAATGTCGGGTTCGCTGCGCTGCAGATGAACAAGGACCTGCATCTGTCCTCGGCGGCGTTCGGGTTCGGCGCCGGCATCTTCTTCATTGCCTATTTCTTCTTTGAACTGCCGAGCAACCTGCTGCTGGAGAAGTTCGGCGCGCGGCGCTGGATAGCCCGCATCATGTTCACCTGGGGCCTGCTCGCGGGTGCGATGGCGTTCATTCCCGACATCGCCCGCTTGAGTGGGATCTCGCCGGAATACGTCTTCTATGGCTTGCGGGTTTTGCTCGGCATCGCCGAAGCCGGGTTCTTCCCCGGCATCATCTTTTTGCTCACCTTATGGTTCCCTGCCCTGTACCGGGCCCGGGTCATCGGCTATTTCATGGCCGCGATCCCGCTTTCCACCGTCATCGGCGCCCCGATCTCCGGCGCCCTGCTGGGGCTGGACGGCATGGGCGGCCTGGCCGGGTGGCAGTGGATGTACTTGATCGAGGCAGTGCCGGCCCTGGTGCTGACCTTCGTCGTGCTCGGCTACCTGACCGACCGTCCGGCGGATGCCACCTGGCTGCGGCCGGACCAGCGGGAGTGGCTGGTGAACCGCCAGGCACTGGAGCGCCGCCAGCGGGAGAGCGTCCGCAGCTACAAGGTGTCGCAAGTGCTGCTCGACCCGCGGGTGCTGGCCATCGCGCTGATCTATTTCGGCGCCAACGCGACCAATTACGGGCTGAGCTTCTTCCTGCCGCAGATTGTGAAAAACTTCGGTTTGACCAACCTGCAGACGGGCTTCGTGACGTCCTTGCCCTACGTCGTCGGCGTGATCGGGATGGTGCTGTGGGGCCGCCATTCGGACCGCACGCTGGAGCGCAAGTGGCACATCGCCTTGGCCCTGCTGGTCGCCGCCGGCGGCATCGCCATTTCGACGCAATTCGACGACCCCGTTTACAAGATGCTCGCGCTGACGATCGCAGGCTTCGGCATCTTCTCGTGCCTGCCGGTGATCTGGACGCTGCCGACCGCCTTCCTGTCCGGCCCGGCCGCGGCCGGCGGCATCGCGGTGGTGAACTCGCTGGGCAACCTGGCCGGGTTCTTCGGGCCGTACGCGGTGGGCTGGATACGCGACACGACAGGCAGTTTCGCCGCCGGGTTGATCTGCCTGGCGGTGGCCGGGCTGGTCGGCATGGTCACGGTCCTGTTGCTGCCGCACGACACCGCCATCGAGCAGGCGCCCGCCGCGGCGGAGTGAGCGGCGGCGGACGGTGCAGCTTGAGTGGTTCTCCCTCTGGGAGAGGGCTTTAAAGCTTGGGCGGGCGCGCCAGCCCCATCCGGCGCAACTGCTCGGCAAGCAAGCCCAGCCGCTGCTCGCGGTGAGCAGCCAGGTCCAGGCCCTCATAGTCCAGGAAGCCCTTGCCGTCGCGCATGCCGGTGCGGCCCTCGGCCATGTTGCGTTCGATGATGTCTGGGGCGGCGTAGCGCGAGTGGCCGAGCGCTTCCGTCAGGTAGCGGCTTGCATAGTACAGGATATCGCCGCCGCCCCAGTCGATGAACTCCAGCAGGCCCAGCACGGCGTAGCGGAAGCCGAAGCCGTATGTCACCGCCTTGTCGATGTCGGCGGCGCTGGCGACACCCTCCTCGACCATGCGGGCGGCTTCGTTCATGGCCAGCGTTTGCAGCCGGGGCACGATGAAACCTGGGCGGGCGGCGCAGACCACGGGGACTTTGCCCACGCCCTCCAGCAGCGCCATCAACAGGGCGGTGACGCCGGGGTCGGTGGCGGCGCCGGGGGAAACCTCGACCAGCGGGATGAGGTAGGCCGGGTTCAGCCAGTGGGCGTTGAGGAAGCGCTCCGGGCGGTCCACCGCGTCCGCCAGCGCATCCACCAGGATGGTGCTGGTGGTGGAGGCGATGATCGCGTCCGGGCTGGCCATCTGCGACGCCTCGGCGAGGGCGGCGCGTTTCAGCGCCAGCACTTCGGGAACGCCCTCGAACACCAGCCCGGCCGCGGCCAGCGCCGCCGGTGCGCCCGCCATCGGCACGATGCGGACACGGGCGGCGATCGGCGCCACGTGCTCCGGCTGCAGCAGGCCGATCCGCGCCAGCATCTCGAGCGTGCCGGTGATCTCGCCCAGCGCATCGGCCGCCAAGCGGCCGTAGGCTTCGGGCTCGCGCGGCTTGAAGTCGATCAGCGCCACGTCGTGCCCGGCGAAGGCGAACACCACGGCGATGCCGCGGCCCATGCGCCCGGCGCCCAGGCAGGCGACCGGCGCCCTCACGCGAAGCCGTCCCGCAACACGGCCTGAACCGCCGCGCGATCCAGCCCGCCGAGCCCGAGGCTGGCCAGCGAGCGGCCCCCCGCCAAGAAGTCCTGGCCGCAGATGGCGGACCCGATAGCCGCGAAGGCGCGCGCCAGCGGTGTCGGCACACACGCCAGGTCCGCCGCCGATACCAGCAGCGACAGACCGATACGCGTGTCCTCCAGCATGTAGCGGTGTTGCGTCAGCACCAGATGCTCATGCCAGTCGCCGGACTCGGTCAGCTTCTCGTGCGAGCCACGGCCATACATCCACTCCTCGCCCTCACGGGCGTAGTGGTTTGCGAGCGGAAAATGCGGCGCGCCGTAGCCGAGCGCCTCGCGCACGGCGATCCGCTCGGCGTCCAGCGCGTCGGTGACCCGGCGGATCGCGGGCTGGGTGCCTTCCTTGTGGATGTCCCAGCGGTCGAAATGCTCGATCGGGCCGGCGTTCATGACGATCAGCGGCGGATGGATGATCGGCCCGGCGTTCATCAGCGCGCCGGATAGCGCATCGCCGCAGGGTTCGATCGCGCCGGGAAAGGCTGCGCCGATCACATCCAAGGCCTGGTCCGCAAGGCGCAGCGGGAACACGCCGGTAGGGAGCCGCTTGCCGCGGCCGGAGATGCGCACCTCGTAGGCGCCGTGCTTGCGGGCCAGCCAGGGCAGCGTGCCGGTTTCGGCGTAGGCCACCTCGGCACGGTTGCTGCAGGCCTGGGCCGCCTGCGCAAATACGAGGGAGCCGAGGCTGCCGGGCGGCAGGAACACCGCCTGGCCATCCCGCAGATGCGGCGCGAGCAGGGCGGCGATGGCCGGCTGGCTGAAGGCGGGCGAGGGCGCCAGAATTAGATCGGCGCCAAGGGTGGCTGCTGCGATGTCGCTCGTGATGGCGGCGAGCGTCGCCTCGCGCCGGCCCGCATGGTCGGTCATGCCGATGCGGGACCCGGCATCACGATGGGCCGCGGCGTCCGCCTCGTTGCGGCGCCAGAGCCGGACCTGGTGGCCGGCCATGGTCAGGTCGGCTGCCGCGGCGAAGCTGCCGTTGCCGCCGCCGAGGACCGCGATGGTCAAGCTGCGCACGAGCCCTCCGCCAACCTACGTTGCAGACGTGGCACGGCGGCGATTGTAATGTAAAGTTTAAGGCGCTTTGGACGTTACCAGCGCTTACCGCCGACGCGCCGGTATGCTGAATGGCGCCTTGCCTGCCGCAGCGCGCCGCGGCCAGGCAGCCTGGCACAACGGGGCGAGACGCCAGTGGCCCCATATTGAAGGCGTGGTGTGTTTTCGATGGCATTCGATCCTTTCCCGCCGCGACTGCTCGCAGCGGCCGCAACGCTGCCCGATCTGCCCGAGTATGGCTTCGAACTGCTTCCCTTCCTCCGCTGGCTGACCGGGCATATGGCCGTTCGCAGCGCCGCGGTGATCGAGGACGGCCGGCATCTCGACGCACCGGTGCTGGCAGCCGCCCTGCCGCCGCGCTGTGCGTTCCAGCGCGTGACGACCGGTTGCGTGACGACGCTGGCGCCCGGGCTGGACATCCTGCATCTCGCGGCCGACCTGCCGCCGGGCGAATTGACGGCGTTGCTGGTGCAGGTGCTGCCGAATTTGGCGCCCTCGGGCCTGCTGGTGATGACGGCGCCGGAGCCGGCTGGCGGCGCGGCCTATGCGGGGGCGCTCAGGTTGCCGATCGGCGATGGCGTTGCGCTGATCGCCGCCGGGTCACCGCCGCCGGTGTTCGGCTGGATGACCGCTTTGCCAGCCTCCGAACGCGACGACGTGGCCGCGATGTTCGGCACGCTGGGCGAGCAGATCGCCAAAGCGGCCGATTTGCAGGGCCGCGCCAACCGGCAAGCCCTGCTGGCGAAGCGGGAGCGCCGTTCGACCGACCGGCTCACGGCGAAGGTCGAGGCGCTGACCGATGAGACCAAGGATTTGCGGGAGGCGCTGACGCTGGCGGAGGCGGAGCGCGCGGCGATGGAGCAGTCCACGTCATGGAAGCTCACCGGGCCGCTGCGCACGGCCATGATCGCCGCGGCCACCAAGCTCGGCCGCTATACGCCGCCACCCGAGCCGCACATCTACGACTGGAAGAAGGGTTTCCGGGTCGAGGCCGAGAAGTGGCTGTGGGACTTCCTGGTCTCGGGCGAGCGGCTGGTGCTGCCGTCCAGCCCGGCCCCCGATATCTCCATCCTCCTGGTGCTGTACAACCAGGCGCTGCTGACGCTGGTATGCCTGCAGTCCATCGCCGACACGATCCCGCCCGGCCTCGCCGCCGAGGTGATCATCGTGGACAATGCGTCCAGCGACGACACGGGGCAGTTGCTCGACCGGCTGGTGGGCGCGCGGATCGTGCGCAATGCGGACAACCGGCACTTCCTGCAGGGCGTCAACCAGGCCGCCGAGCTGGCCACCGGGCGGACGCTGCTGCTGCTGAACAACGACGCAAAGCTGCATCCCGGGGCGCTGCAATCGGCGCTGGAGACGCTGGACAGCGATCCCGGCATCGGCGCGGCCGGCGGCAAGATCCTGCTGCTGGACGGAAGCCTGCAGGAGGCCGGCAGCATCGTGTGGCAGGACGGCACGTGCGTGGGCTATGGCCGCGGCGAGTCGCCGGACAGCCCGCAATTCCAGTTCCGCCACGACGTGGATTTCTGCTCCGGCGCGTTCCTGCTGATCCGGACCGAGCTGTTCCGCGCATTGGGCGGCCTCGATACCGCCTTCGCCCCGGCCTATTACGAGGAAGTCGATCTATGCATGCGGCTGAAGGCGGCTGGGCACCGCATCGTCTATGATCCGCGCGTCGAGATTCAGCATTTCGAGTTCGGCAGCTCGGCCAGTTCGGACGCCGCGTTCGAACTGCAGCGCCGCAACCATGGCCTGTTCACCCAGCGGCACGCCGCCCGGCTGCAGCAGAGCCACCTGCCGCCGTCTGCGGGCCAGTTGCTGGCGCGGATGCCGCGCGACCGGAAGCGCGTGCTCTATCTGGATGACCGGGTGCCCTATCCCGAATTGGGCGCCGGCTATCCGCGGGCGGCCCGCATCCTGCGTGAGCTGGTGGAGGAGGGCTGGTTCGTCACGTTCTACCCGGTCTATTTCCCGGAGGACGATTGGGACTCGATCTACGAGACCTTCCCGCGCGAGGTCGAGTTCATGCTCGGCTACGGGCGGGAGCATATGGCGGCGTTCCTGGCGGCGCGGGACGGCTATTACGACACCATCATCGTCAGCCGGCCGCACAACATGCGCGACTTCCTCAAGGCGCGGGGCGAGAGCTTCACCCCGGCCCGGCTGATCTACGATGCCGAGGCGATCTTCTCGACGCGCGAGTTCCTGCGGCTGAAGCAGCGGGGCATGCCGGCCAATGCCGAGCTGCGCCGCACCATGCTGAAGGAGGAGATCGGGCTGACCCAGACGGCGGACATGGTGCTGACCGTGAACACGCGCGAGGCGGAAATCTTCCGCGGCGGCGGCTGCAAGCGGGTGCGTGTGCTGGGGCTGGGCGTGGACCCGGCGCCGATCAGCGCCGGCTTCGCGGCGCGGCGGGACTTCCTGTTCGTCGGATCGCTGGACGACGACGAGTCGCCCAATGTGGACGCGCTGGCCTGGTTCGTGCGCGACATCATGCCCCTGCTGGACGCGCAGCTCGGCATGCCAAGCCGCTTGCTGGTGGCGGGCCGGGCGCGGGCGCCGCGGGCGCAGGCGCTTGGCGGCGGGCAGGTGGAAATGCTGGGCCTGGTGGACGATCTGACGCCGCTGTATGCGCGGGCACGGGTGTTTATCGCGCCGCACCGCTTTGCCGGCGGCGTGCCGCTGAAGGTGCACGAGGCGGCGAGCCGGGGCGTGCCCGTGGTCGCGACGGAGCTGCTGGGACAGCAACTCGGCTGGACCGACGGGGAGGAGCTGCTGCTGGCGTCCACTGCGGCGGCGTTCGCGGCGGCCTGCGTCCGGCTGCACGGCGACCCGGCGCTGTGGCACGCCCTGCGCCGCCGTGCGCTGGACCGGCTGGCGGCGGAAACCCAGACGGACGATTTCACGGCCACCCTGCGCGCGGTGATGGCGGAACGCGGCGCTGCATGAGGCTCCCGTTCGGCCGGCCCAAGCGACCGGAGCCGTGCCGCCTGCGCCTTGTCCCGGTCAATGATGTGGCAGCGGATGGCGGCGGCATGCGGAGCACGGGCAGCGACCCGTTCTTCCTGTTGCAGCCGGAGAGCGGCGGGTTTCCGGCCGGCCGGTGCGAGTTCGTCTTCGAAGCGCTGCCCGGCACGGTTCCACTGCAGCCGGTGCTCTACCTCGACACCGGCGCCGATTTCAACGAGGCGCAGACCATCCGCATGGCGGGCGGCGAAGCCGGCACCTACCGGCAACTGATCAGGCTGCCGCCGGGCCTGGTGCGGCTGCGGTTCGATCCGACAGGCCTGCCCGGGCCCTTGCCGCTGCGGAACGCGCGGCTGATCCCCCGGCCGCGCGCGGCGGTCCCGGCGCGGGACTATGCGGGTTGGGTGGCGGAGTACGACACGCTCGACGACGAGGACCGCCGGTTGATCGCGCAGCACATCGCACGGCTGCGGCAGCGGGTGGAGTTCGCGATCGACGTGCCGCCCGGAGCAGACCGGCAGCGGACGCTGGCTAGCGTGGAACGCCAGCTTTACCGCCGATGGAGCGATCGCGGCCGCTATGTGCTGCATTTGCAGCCCGGGGACGTGCTGGCGGATCACGCGCTGTATCGGCTGGCGGCGGAGATCGAGGCGCATCCGGATGCGATGGTGCTAACGATGGATGCCGACATGCTCGACCCGGCGACGGGGGAACGCCATTCGCCACAGTTCGGCGGCGCTTGGTCGCCCGAGCTGGTGCGTAGCGGGGTGTTGCCCGGAGCCGTCGCGGTCCGGCGGGATGCCGGGGAGCTGGACCGCCTGCCGCGGGAGGCGTTCCGGCATGTGCCGGGCGTGCTGGTGCATCACACGCAGCCGGTGCCGCACCCTGACCCCGCCCCTCTCCCGCCCGCGGGCGAGGGAGGAACACTCCCGCTGGTCAGCATCATCATTCCGACGCGCGACGGGCTGGAGCACCTGCGGCGCACGCTGGATGGCGTGTTGCGGCGGACGGACTACCCGGCCATCGAGGTGATCGTCATCGACAATGGCAGCGTGGATCCCGCCACGCTGGCCTATCTGGCGGACCTGCCCACCGATCCGCGAGTGCGCGTGATGCGCGATCCCGGGCCGTTCAACTACGCCCGGCTGAACAATGCGGCGGTGGAGCTGGCGCGGGGCGAGGTGATCGCGCTGCTCAACAACGACATGGACGTGATCGCGCCGGGCTGGCTTGGGGAGATGGTGCGCCATGCCCTGCGGCCGAAGGTGGGCGCGGTGGGATGCAAGCTGCTCTACGCCGATGGCTCGATTCAGCACGCTGGGATCGTGACCGGCATGACCGGGCTCGCCGGGCATCTGTTCCGGCATGCCGCGGACGGCTCGCATGCGCTGCTGGCCCACACGCGCGATGTGTCCGCCGTCACGGGCGCATGCCTGGTGATGCGCCGGGCGCTGTATCAGGAGGTGGGCGGGCTGGACGCCGCGGAACTGGCGGTGTCCTACAACGACGTCGATCTATGCCTGCGGCTGGACCAAGCCGGCTACCGGATCGTCTGGACGCCCCACGCCTGCCTGTATCACCTGGAATCGGTCACCCGCGGCAAGGATTCCAACCCGGACAATGCACAGCGGGCGCAGCGCGAGCATGATGTGCTGCTGCAGCGCTGGGGCGCGCGGCTGCTGCGCGACCCGTTCTACAGCCCGTGCCTGGCGACGGACCGCGAAGACGGCGCGCTGGCATGGCCGCCCCGCGCGGCGCAGCCGTGGCGCGAGCTGGACCCCCGCTAAACCCAGAAGGCCAGGCGGCCGCGGACGCGGGCGAACATGACCCAGGCGCCGGCCAGCAGCAGCACGCTCCATGCCACGGCGGAGGTCCAGATCAGGCCGCCCGGCGGATGGTTCAGCAGCGGGTCCCGTACAATCGCGAGCAACGGGTAGAACGGGTTTGCGACGAGATAGACGATCCCTGAGCCAAGGGCTTCGGGTTGCCAGATCACCGGCGTCAGGAAGAACGCGATCTGCATGACGCTCGCCACGATCGGAGGGATGTCGCGGAAGCGGGCGCAGAACGCGCCCAGGAACAGGCAGACGGCCACGGCGTCAACGATCCAAAGCGCCATGCCGGGCAACGCCACCCAGGCGGACTGACCGGGCCACATGTCGAAATAGGCGAAGATGCAGACGATGACGATGGCGTTGTGCCCAAGCACCAGCGCGTTGCGGATCAGCACGCGGAAGGCATGGACGCTGAACGGCATCCGGATCGAATGGATCGTGCCCTGCACGCCGGTGAAGCAGGTGCAAGCCTCCTGCACCATCGTGCCAAGCGCGTTCCAGAGGATCAGCGACACCCCGAGATAAGGCAGGTAATCCTTGATCGTCATGTGGAACAGCTCGGCGTAGAGCACGCCCATCGCCAGGATCATGATTGCGGTGGACAGCGTCAGCCAGAACGGCCCGAGCACCGAGCCACGATAGCGCAGCTTGATGTCGAGCCAGCCGAGGGTCGCTGCCAGGCGATAGAGCTTCAGGCCTTCCCGAAGGTCCTGAAGTGCGATGTCACGGCGGCTGGCCGCCGTGTTGCCGGCGCTGAGATCCAGCTTGACGTCGGTAAGCACGGCTTGGGTCGTTGACATGACGGCGCGCGATAGCCGATCGGGCCAGCAGGCGCAACTTCCCAGCCAGGCGGTGCCTCGCCCTTTGGGTGCGGAGTCGGCATACTCGCGGCCACGTCCTTCAGGCGGGACGGGCTGTCCGGCGCGCTGCTTGGGCTATGACGGGGGATTGGGCAGCGGTGCTGGTGCGGGTGACGAAGCGGATCGATGAGGCCATCGCGCCAGAGCCGGCCGGAGGCGTGGCTCACCGGGTGCTCAGCCTGGCGCGGGACATCCGCAAACGGCTGGAGCAGCCGCGCAGTCTGCCTAACGGGGGGCCGCCCGCGCCGGCCAAGCCGCCGCTGGTCTTCAAGGGTATCTATTTCGGCGAGGACGGCAGCGACCGGAACGGCATCTGGACCGCCGATGAGTTTTCGCTGCCGGTTCCGCTGCACGGACCCGGCACGCTGCACTTCAAGGCCTTCCACCCGGAGAGCCTGTTCCTGAAGCAGGAAGCGGCACTGGCGGAGGCGGCGCCCGATGGAGCCGCGGCGCCAGCCGGCCCGCCCGTCACCAGCGTCACATTCCGGCTCGGCGACGTCGAGGCCGGCAGCTACCTCGTCGATGGGGAGGGCGACTTCGAGATCGACGTCCCGCTCGAAGCGGCGGGACCCTCGGTGGCGATCCTCGACGTCATCGTGTCCCGCAGTTTCAGCCCGCTGGTGATCTGGCAATCGGCGGACAAACGGCGGCTCGGCCTGTTGCTGAAGCTGGTGTCGGTGGACGGGCTGGAGATCGTCAACAACACGGCCCAACGCGCGTCCCTTCCGCTGGAAGACATCGTCACCCACGTGCCGGGCATCAACGTGATCGGCTACCTCAAGGCGGAGATGGGCCTGGGCGAGTCCGCACGCTCCTGCGTGAAATCCGCGCTGGCGCACGGCATTGCCGCCTCCACGCTCGACGTCGGCTTTCAGGCGCTGCACCGGCAGGAAGGCGGCGAGGCGGCGGATGCGACGGCGGGCCCGGTCCGCCCGGTGAACATCATCCACGTCAACGCCGAGCAATGCCGGTCGCTATGGACGTTCCTGGCGGACGAGAAGCCGGATTACCTGCGGGCCGGGTATTCGATCGGCTTCTGGCATTGGGAGCAGCCGGATTTCCCGACCGACTACCTGCCCTGTTTCGACGGGTTCGATGAGATCTGGACGCCCAGCAGCTTCGTGCAGGCGTCGATCAGCGCCATCTCGCCCGTGCCGGTGCTGCGCATGCCGCACGCTGTCACTGCGGCGGCCTCGCCGGGGGCTCGGCGCGAGCATTTCGGACTGCCGGACGGCCTGTTCCTGACCTTGGTGACCTACGACTTCTACTCGTATCAACACCGCAAGAACCCGCAGGCCGCCATTGCCGCCTACCGCGAAGCCGCCGCGTCGGGCGCGCCGCTCGGCCTGGTGATCAAGACGATGAACGGCGACAAGGTGCCCGCCGCGCTGGACGAATTGCAGCGGGAGCTGGCCGGCCTGGGCAACGTGTTCGTCATCGACCGCTATTTGTCCCGGCAGGAGATGTTCGACCTGGAGGCCTGTTGCGACTGCCTGCTGTCGCTGCACCGGGCCGAGGGGTTCGGGCTGGGCCTGGCGGAGATGATGTGCCTGGGCAAACCGGTGATCGCGACGAACTGGTCGGGCAACGCCGACTTCATGACCACTGAGAACTCCATGCCGGTCGGTTATGAGCTGATGCCGCTGGCCAGCGACATCGGCCCGTATCGCGCCGGGTCGCTATGGGCCGAGGCCAATGCGCACCATGCGGCCGAGTGCCTGCTGCGGCTGGCCAATGACCGCGCGTTGGGCGCCGCGCTGGGCGAGCGGGCGCAGGCGGATATGGCGAAGAACTACTCGCCCGAGGCCATCGGCAAGCTATACCGCCGCCGCCTCGCCATCATCGAGGTCACCCGCAGGCTGGGCGAAAACCCGTCACTGGACACGCTGCAGCGGGCATAGCCGGACCTGCGGCCCCTCCAGATTGGACTGGACCATCGAGCAGCCGGCGCCGCGTTCGAGGCCGTAATAGCGCAACACCGCCTCGGTCTTGCCGGAGGGATCGGCGATCTCCAGCCCCCAGAGCGGGCCGCGGACGCTGCGCACGGCGTGTTCCACCTGCTGCGCCAGGGCGGACTGGTCGCCCGGTCTGACCAGGTTGTTGTTCACCCCCACGAAGCGGACCGACGGATCGGTGAAGGCGGCGATGTAGGCCATCGGGTCGGCGGTCAGCAGCAGCACCATGCCGCTGCGGGGCAGGTTGGCGGGCGCCACCGACGCGGCCTGGCCGTTGGGGATGGCGCGATCCCAATGCGGGTAGCGGGTGAACGGCAGGACGGCCAGGCAGATTGCCGCCATTGCCGCTGGCGGGATCCATGCCGTGCGCGGCCGGTCCAGCAGCGGCCGGAGTGCCAGCAGGATGGCGACGCCGCTCAGCAGCTCCAGCGGCGCCAGGTAGCGGAAGATGGAGAACTCGGCCTCCCACAGGATGTAGCCGGCGGCCATGAAGAGGGCGGCGAAAAGGCTCGCCCGGCTGTCCAGCCTGCGCCGCACGAGGCCGGTGGCGGCGTAGGCGGCGAGCGCGATGCCGGCCAAGGCGATGCGCGGGTCGCGCATCACCAGCTCCGTCACCAGGCGGGTTTTCTGGAAGCCCCAGAAGAACGGATAGAGTGCGGTTTGCCACAGGCCGTGCGGCGCGAAACGGCCGTCCGTCATGCCGATCGGCGGAAAGAGCGGCGAGCGGAAGATGTCGTTGTAGTAGGGGAAGATCGGGTTGCCGGTCGCCGCATAGAGGTGCAGCCACCAAGGCCCGCCGGACAGGGCCGCCCCGGCGGCGGCGCCCGCCCCCAGCGACACGGCGGCGGCAGCCCGGGGCAGCAGGCCGCCGCGCATGGCGAGCAGGTAGGCCGCTCCAGCCGCAATCGCGAACGGCGCCACGGTGAGTTTCAGCCCGACGCCGATGCCGAGCAAGGCGCCGGCCGCAAGCACCTGCCAGCGCGGCTGCGGCAAGCCTGCCAGCAGCAGCAGCGCGCCCAGCACGAAGCACCCGGCGGGCATCTCGCTCATCGTCGTGCCGATCGCCGGCAGCCCCGCCGCACCGGTGACGCCCAGCAGGACGGCGAGGCCCGCGAGCAGCCGCCGGTATGCTGAACCGGGCGGGATCAGCAACAGAGCGATCCACCAAGCCAGCAACGCGGCGATCACCGAGGGCAAGGCGAACGCCGCGCAGAGCAGGTCCGGATGGCCGTTGAATCTCAGGCGCAGCCAATACGGAACGATGTCGAGCGCCGGCGGCAGAAAGCTCTGCATCTGTGCCGGATACAGATCGGTCCCGGGCGCTTTGTGCAGCAGGGCGAACGGGTTGTAGATATGGTAGTTGCGCAGGTCCCAACTCGCGTCCGGGCCGAGATGGACGGAGATCGGCATGACTGCCGCCGCGATGACCGCGAGCGCTACGGCGGACTCCACCCAGAAGCGTTGTTGCCTCAAAGCCGGTCCGTCGTTATGGCGCGAGCAGCAACGGGTCCGTCAGTTCGCCGACCCTGGCGGCGAAGATCGCATCGTCATACTTCTGCGCGGCGGCAATGGCCCGGGCGCGCATGGACGCAGCGAGGTCCGGCTGATCGAGCAGCGCGCGGGTGCGGGCGGCAAGCTGGGTCATGTCCTCGATCAGGTATCCGTCCTGTCCCTGTGTGATGATTTCGGCGGGGCCGCCGCTGTTGAAGGCCACGGGAATGCAGCCGGCCGACATCGCCTCCACGATGGCGATGCCGAAATGCTCCGACCGCTCCGGTTCGCGCTTGGTGTCGGTCTGCATGCCGGTCAGATGCCAATAGATGCTGCTCTGCGCATACAGCCGCTCCAGATCGGCGGGTTCGATATTGGGATGGATGAAGACGGGCAGCCCCTTCGCGGCATGCACGATCGAGAGATAGAAGGCCCGGTGCTCGGTCTCCGGCCGCAACGAGCCGGCGAGGTGCAATTCGCATGGCGTGCCGTCGCTGACGAGGCCGCGGAACGCCTCGATCATCAAGTCCTGCCGTTTGCAATGATGGCCGGCGAAAAAGCGCCCGACCGACAGGATCATGCGCTTCTTCGCCGCAGGTGCTGCGTGCAGAAGGTGGACGGGCGGGGTCAGCACCTGAACGGAGCAACCGGGCTTGCGCGGCAGCCCGGCGCTGCGCGCCTCGAAATTGCGGCGGGCGAACTCCGAATACACCAGGATAAGATCGAAATGGGCGAGGTTGCCGTGCCAAGCGGCGGCATCGGCCTCCCGCATCGGGAATGGAAACTGGCAGACGTACACGTTGCGCCGTGCCAGGCCCGGCAATGGCGGCAGCGTGGCATTGCCGATCACGAAGGCAAGGTCAAAGGTTGGCCCTAAGCGGGCTTCGTCCAGCGTGACCAGCGCCATGGCGGAGGTATCGATCCGCAAGCTCGATCCGATGCGCTGCAGGCGCATCGCGCTGCACCGCGTGGTGGTGACCAGCGTGACCTCGGCCCGTGCGGCGAGCGCCGCGCCGAGCCCGAGCAGGTAACGCTCACCACCGCCTGGCGTGAGGAAGAACGGCGTGAACAGCGCGACCCGCTTGCGGCCCGGCGATGGCGCGATCGCTGGCGCGGGCGTTCTGGGCGGCAAGGCGACGGGGTAGTCCTTGGCGGGGCTGCCGAGCAGGTAGCCGCCCCAGCGCGCCGTGAAGGTGCTGCGGTTGGTTTCGATGATGTTGGACAGGTTGAGGTCGTGCTGCTTGTCCAGGCTGGTCGCGTTCTCGACATGCGTCACGATCGAATCGGGGCAGTAATAGATCGGCTTGCCGAGCGTCTTGAGCTTGAGGCAGAGATCGACGTCCTCGAAATACGCCGGCTCCCAGCACAGGTCGAAGCCGAGCAGGTCCAGGAAGTCTTGCCGCCGCATCAGCATCGCCGCGGCCGACACGTAGTCCACTTGCCGGATCGAGGCGTAGCGTTCGGCGTCGTTAATGGTGCTGAGCTTGCCGAGCTGGTTGGCGATCCCGTCCCAGCTCATCAGCGCGCCGGCCTCCTGCAGGCGGCCGTCGGGATATAGCAGGCGGCTGCCCACGGCGCCGACATTGGGCAGCCGGTCGAATACGGCCACCAGCGGCTCCAGCCAGCCCTCATGCACGAACGCGTCGTTGTTCAGGAACGCCAGGTATTGTCCGCGCGCCTGTTCGGCGGCGATATTGTTCGCCTCGCCGAAATAGCGGTTGCTGCCGAGTGCGATGATGCGGCCGGGCAATCCGCTGCCCTGCAGGAGCGCGATCTCCTCCGGGCGGCTGCCGTTATCGACAATGATGATCTCGAAACGATAGCCGTGCGTGTGACGCAGCAGGTAGCGCGCGCAGGCCACGGTCATGGCGCTGCGGTTCCAGTTCAGGATTATGACCGATACGTCCGGCGCCGCGGTGTCGTGCCACGGGTTGGCGGCGAGCTCCTCCATTCCCTGGGTGAAAAGCCCGTAGTAGATCGCGTTGAACGGGATGGCCGGCTTGCTTCCGGCCGGCGGTTCGGCCGCGATGGTCCCGGCGGCCTCCGGCGCTTTCGCCGGCTGGCGCAGCCTTGCCACGGCGCGGGCCAACTGCTGTCTCAGACCCCGGCGTGCCCAGAGCGGGATGTGCTTGATGACGGCGATCAGCACCTGCGCGATGCGCCAGGTCTTGGACGTAACGAGCACGTCCATCTGCAATTGCAGGTGCGCGTTTTGCCGCTGGCTCTCCTCGAAGGCCTCGACCGCCTGCACCCGGCGGTTCTCGAGTTTGGTCAACTCGGTCCGCAAGCGCATGTTTTCTTCGCGTATCGACTCGTCTGGCGGGTGGATCATGTCCATGATGCCTCGCTCAGACCAAGGATTTCGCGTGGAAGATGGAGGTGAGCAATACAGCCATGTCCGGCACCAACCGGCTTGAGTGCACGGCGCCTTTGGTTGCCAGCCCCACCCCGGATTGTCAAAATATCCAAGCCCTGCCGCTGGCCTTGCCGGGCATAGCGGAACGGCTAGGCCGGCAGGCCGGGTTGCCGCACGCATGGGTATCTGCGATCACCATTGACCGCCGGGGCGAATGCGCGGACAGGGAGATGACGTGATCTTCGACGCACACTGGTACGGCCGTCACGTTCCGGCCGAAGACTCGCCAGTCGTTCTGGAGCAGCATTACCGCGACCTGGGCTGGCGGCTCGGCCTTTCGCCTTCGCCGTATTTCGACCCGGCCTGGTATCTCGCATCGCTCGGCGCGGGCGCCGCGCTCGATCTCGACCCACTGCTGCATTTCGAGCAGACGGGCGCCGCGGACCTGCGCGACCCGCATCCGCTGTTCAACGCCCGCTGGTATGCCTGGACCAATCCGGGCGCGAGCCAATCCGCCCACCCGCTCGCGCATTACCTGACCGAGGGTTGGCGGCAGGGGTTGCGCCCGCATCCGCTGTTCTGGGCGGACTGGTATGCCCGGACCTACCTCGGCCCCCGGGCCGGCAAGGTGGACCCGCTGCTGCACTACCTGGTCGAGGGCTGGCGGCGCGGGTGCAAACCCAACCCGCTGTTCGACGTGACGTTCTACCGCGCGCAGGCCTGGCCGAAGGCGGGGCCCGATGCGGACGCCGGAGCGCCGGCGCCGCCGGAGCAGGAGCCGCTCGCGCACTACATCCAAGGCGGCCACCGTCGTTTCGATCCGCATCCGCTGTTCGACTCGGCGCATTTCCGCTCCGGGCTCAATCCGGACCAGCGCGGGTCGGCGATCAGCCCGCTGGAATACTATTTCGGCGAGCGGCGGGACGTGAACCCGCATCCGCTGTTCGACCCGGCATTCTACCAGGCGCGGGCCGGTGCGCCATCGCCGGGTCTGGAGGGCTGGCCGCCCTTGGCGCGGTATCTGGCGCAGTCCAGCGCGGCCGGCAGCGCCGACCCGCACCCGCTGTTTTCGCGCGCCACCCGCGCCAAAGCCGACCCGAGCGGAGACGCCGATCCGCTGGAACACTACGTGGCGGGCGGCTGGCGCAACGGCGGCGCCGTGCACCCGCTGTTCGACGCGGGCTGGTACAGCCAGACCTATGCCGAGGCGGACGGGCGGGAACCGCTGCGCCACTACCTCGAACTCGGCGCCGCTGCGGGGTTGGCCCCGCGTGCGCCCGAGACGCCGCCTGATACGCGGCCGCGCGCCCCGATGGCCGGCCGCCAGATAGCCGGGATGAGCCGCGATGCCGGCGCCGCGCGCCCGCCGCTCACTGTGGCGGCGTTGATGCACGTGTTCCATACCGACCTGGCGCCCGAACTGTTCGCGGCCGTGGCCAACATCAAGGCCGAGTGCACCCTGTTCGTCACCACGGACAGCGTCGCCAAAGCACGCGAGATCGACGCGCTATGCGCCGAGTCCTGGCGCGGCGAGGACGGCGCTGCCCGGCCGGTGCGCGTGCGGGTGCTGCCCAATCGCGGGCGCAACATCGGCCCGCTGCTCTGCGGGCTGCGCGACGTGCTGACGCGTTTCGACCTCGCCGTGCATGTCCATACCAAGCGCTCGCCGCACGAGCGGCTGGGGGCGGACTGGCGCCGGCACATGCTGGACGGCCTGCTCGGCACCCCTGCCCTGGTGGACGGCATCATGGCGGCGTTCGCGGCGGACCCGCGCCTCGGCCTGCTCGCCCCCGATCACCACGCCGCGGTGCGCGGCCTGCTGCAATGGGGCGGCAATTTCAACCTGGCCGCCGCCTTGCTCGGCATGGCCGGAGAGGACGGGCTGTCGCGCGAGCACGCGCTGGATTTCCCGTCGGGCGGGATGATGTGGTTCCGGCCGGCGGCGCTGGGCAAGCTGCTCGGCCTGGGCCTGGAGCCCTATCATTTCGAGCCGGAAAGCGGCCAGTTGGACGGCACCTTGGCGCACGCGATCGAGCGTGTGCTGTATCATTTCGTAGAGGCAGCGGGTTATCGCTGGGCGGTCGGGCGGCCGGTCGCAGGCGCCGGGTCTGCTTTGCCGATCACCACCAACCGGCTGTTCCCGACCGACAGCGAGCTGGGAGCGTTGCGCCGCCACTACCCGGAATGCACGCGCTTCGCCCTGCGCCCGAGCCAGGTGACACGCCCGAGGCTGAACCTGCTGCTACCGACGTTGGATGAACGCGAGAGCTACGCCGGGGCGGCCACGGCGCTGCGGCTGTTCCACGCGCTGCGGGCCGAACTGGGGAGCCAGTATGACGCCCGGTTGCTCGCCACCGACGTCAGTCCGGGGTCCCGCTACAGCCCGCCCGAAGGCTACATGATCATGGAGCCCGGCGCCGACGCTGCCGGACGCGACACGGTGGAGGATGCCGCACGCCGGTTCCGCTTCCCGGTCGCGGTGCGCGACGGGGACGTGTTCCTTGCGACGGCCTGGTGGACCGCCGCCAACGCGGTGCACATGCTCGGCCAGCAGGACGCGCTGTTCGGCGAACGCCAGCGGCGATTTATCTACCTGGTGCAGGATTATGAGCCGCTGTTTTACCCGTCCTCCACGCAATGGGGGCTGGCGGACGCGACCTACAGCCAGCTCGGCGGCACGGCGCTGCCGGTGTTCAATACCGAGCCGTTGCGGCACGGCATCGCGGCGGCCGGGCATGGCGGCGCCGGCGACGACGCGCTGGTGCTGGAACCTGGGATCAACCCGCAATTCCAGGCAAGCATCCGGCCGGGCACAGCGAAGGAGCGGTTGGTGCTGCTGTATGCGCGCACCCGGGCCGAGCGGAACTGCCTGTCGTTCCTGGACCTGATGCTCGCCGCTGCGTTCGCGCGTGACCCGGCGGGCTGGGCGGGCTGGCGCTTCCTGGCGGTCGGCGAGGATTTGCCCGGCGGCGCCGATGGGCTGTTCCCCTGCGCGCAAGGCCGGGTGGAGTGGGTCGGGCGGCTTGGGCTGGACGAGTATGCGGCCACCGCCTCCCGCGCCGCACTGGGCGTGTCGCTGATGGCGTCGCCGCACCCCAGCTACGTGCCGATGGAGCTGGCGGAAGCGGGCGTGCTGGTCGTGTCCAATACGTGGCGCGCCCGTGACCCGGCGGGCCTGCACGAGAACATCGCCGCCTTTACCCGCTTCGATGCGGAGGACGCGGCCGCGGTGCTGGACGCGCAGCGCCGGCGCTGGGAGGCAGACCCGGCGGGGGGTTGGGCCGGGCAGCCCAAAGCCGGCTGGTTCTTCGGCGGCCGCACCAACCTGGCCGAGATCGCCCGCTCGCTTGCCGCGGCGGTGCGCCAGGCCGCAGGCGGGACCGCGCCGGAGCTGACGGTGGTGACCGGGGCCGGACGCAAGCCGCTGCGCAAAGCGATCTGAGCCTGCCGCGCGACGGCACCCCGGCGCCCGCGCCTGACCTGGACGGCGCCGCACGCCTTGTCGCCTCCGGCTCACCGCTGCTCGACCGCAATTGGGTGCGCCATGCCTATGGGCTGAGCGATACCGGCGACGCGGACGCCTATGCGCGGATGCTGGCCATGCTTGCCGGGGCGGTGCCGGGCTTCACGCCGTCGCCACTGTTCGATCCGGCCTGGGTGCGCGGGCAGGTGAGCGCCACCGGCAGCGTGTTCGGCCTGCTTGAGCAGTATTCCGCGGGGTGGGAGCGATCCGGCATCTCCCCCAATCCGTTCTTCCCGCCCGGACTGTATGCAGCCGCGGCCGGGGCGGCGGCCTGGCAGCGCGGGGCGTTGGCCGGATTCATCGCCAGCGGCTGCCCTGGGGCGGCTGTGATGTTCGATGACGCCGGGTATGCCCGCACGCTCGGCACCGCGGCGCCGGTGCTGGCCGGCATGGGGCTGACCCCGTTCATACACTACGTCGCCTATGGCTGGCGGGAGGGCCGGCCGGCCAATCCGCTGTTCGACGAGGCCTGGTACCTCGGCCGCTACCCGGCGGTGGCGGACGCCGTGGCGGCGGGGCGCTACCCGAACGGCTACTCGCATTTCATCCTGCTGGGCGAGGCGGAGGGGCGGCAGCCGAACCCGTTCTTCGACCCGGCGGCCTATCTGCGCGCCAACGTGGAGGTTGCCGCGGCGATGCGGGCGGGCCGGGTGTGGTCGGCGTTCCGCCACCTGTGGGACCATGGGCGGTTCGAGGGCTGGCGCACGCGCGACCAGCCGACGCCGGCCACCCCGTCGCTGTTCGCGTTCGTGCGCGACGATTTCCCGCGCGGCGGCGACCGCGACGCGCTGCTGGCCGCCGGCGTCGCGTTCGCCGCCACGGGCGCCATCCCGGAGGAGCTGCGTGAGGCCGGCCGGCGCGCGTTCCGCCGCGCCACGACGCCGGTCGTTGCGATCGACGCGCCGGCGCTGCCGGTGCTGGCGCCGGATGAACCGCCGCGGCGCATGTTCATCTCCGGCATCGCGGTCCTGCCGGGACGCGCGCTGACGGACATCGTGGTGGACGCGGCAACGGGCCTCGCGGCCCGCGTCGTTCGCGTCATCCGGGTCACGGCGCCGGAATACCTCGAGGAAGACCCGTTCGGCCTGGCGATGCATGGCGAGTTGCGCCCGGGCTTCCTGGCGGAACTGGAGGTGGCCGCCGCGGCGGGAACGGGGGCGTTCACGCTGGCGCTGCGCTTCCTGTTCGGGGAGTGCCAGACGGTGCGCTCGATCGGCCTGCGCGTGGCGGCCCCCCCGGCCGTAGCGTCCCCGCTCGGCGTGGATGCGGAGGTGTGCCTGGCGTCCTATGCGCCGCCCGCGCGGCAGTTCGCCGGGCAGACCGGCAGCATCCTGCGGCAGGACGGCGCGACCACCCGGCTGCTGATCTCGGACGATGCCAGCCCGGCCGCCGGGTCCGCCGGGTTGCAGGCGGTGACGACAGCATTGCGGCAAGCGGGCGAGGCGCAGCGCGTCGTTCTGTCCGTAGCCGAAGCGAACGAGGGCTTTGCCGGCAACTTCGAGCGCGCGATGCGCATGGCGCCGGGCGACGCCCGCGCGGTGATGCTGGCCGACCAGGACGATGTCTGGCACCCCGTCAAGGCGCGCACCCTGCTCGATGCGCTGGCGGACCCGGCGGTGTCCTGCGCGTTTTCCGACATGCGCGTGGTGGACGAGGACGGGCAGGTGATGTCGGACACGTTCTGGCGGCAGCGCGCGGTGCATCACCGACACCCCGTGGCGCTGGCGGTGGCGAACGCGGTGACTGGGGCGGCGGTGGCGCTGCCGGGGCGGCTGTTGGGCCAGTTGCTGCCGGTCCCGCGCTATCCGGGCCTGTATCACGACATGTGGCTGTCGGTAGCCTGCGCCGCGCTCGGCCGCATCGCCTATGTGGACCGGCCGCTGTACGACTACGTCCAGCATGGCGAGAACGTGCTGGGGTTCTGGAAATCGCGCCGGGACTGCGACGAACGCTGGCGCTCCGCCTGGCGGGCCTTGCGCGGCATGGCGCGCACCAGCCCGGCGGAATGGACGGAGCGGCAGTGCGAGTTTTGGCTGATGGCCGGGGCGCAGGCGCGCGGACCGCTGGCGCAGCGCTGGGTGCTGCTGTCGGAGGCGCTGCGGCGCTTTCCCGCCTGGCATGACCCGCAGGCGCGCACCGACGCGGCCACGCTGGCCGCGGTGCTGACGGGCGAGGCGTCTGCCGCGGAGGTTGCGGCGGCGTGGCGCCGCGTGCACCGGCAGGGCGGCGGCGATGGCGCGCTGCTCGGCATCGACCAGTTGCTGGCCTGCGCGCTGGCCGCGGTGCGAATTGCCGCGATGGCTGATCCTGGCCCGGCGGCGGCGCGCATCGCCCGCCACCTATGGGCGCGCAAGCGGGCGTTGGCAGAGGCCGAACCGGCCGGGCGCACGGCATACGAGCAATGGCTGGGACCGGTGGAGGTGCGGCAGACCGCCTCGGCCGCGACCGGCTTCGTCATGCTGATGCCCGAACTCCAACCGCCGCCTCTGCTGGTCGAATTGCGTGTGCACAGTTTTTTCAGCGACCTTTATACGCGCCTGACCGTGATGGAGCGGCTGGTGCGGGCTGGCTGTGACGTGCGGCTGCTGCTGCTGGACGAGAAATGGGCGGAGTACGGCCAGGCCGCCAGAATTGCCGCCATCTTCCCCGAGTTCGGCCGCGCGCTGGACCGGGTGGAACTGATCGCGGCCGGCAACCGGGGCCGCGGCATGGCGCCGGTGGCGATCGGCGAGCGCGACATGCTGATCGCGACCGACTGGCGCAGCGCGCACGCCGCGCACGGCATGGCGCAGGCCTCGGGGCGAACGGGGTTCCTCTACCTGATCCAGGACCATGAGCCGGACGTGTTGCCGGCCGGAGCCGCGCGCCGCCTGGCGGAGCAAAGCTACCGCCTGCCGCACCACGCGCTGTTCGCGGGCGAGGCGCTCGCCGGGTTCTTCCGCGCGTCCGGCCTCGGCGTGTTCGCGGCACCCGGCGCAGCGTTCCTGCAGTTCGAGCGCCCGTTGCTCGGGGGCGTCGTGCGGGCCGCAGCAGGGCCGCCGGTACTGCTGTTCCACGCCGGGCCGGAGCCCGATCGCGTGCTGTATGAGATCGGGCTCGCAGCGTTGCGCCTCGCAGCCGAGGCGCTGGGCGACGCGGCGGCGCAGTGGCAGTTCATCGCCATCGGGATCACCGCGCCGGATCGTATCGTGCTGTCGCCGCACGCCACGCTGCGGCTGGCCCGGCGGCTCGATCTCACGACGTTCCGGCAGTTGCTGGCGCAGGCGCGGGTTGGCTTGGCGCTGACCGGCACGGCGGCGGAGAACGCGATCGCACGCGAATTGACGCTGGCCAGGGTGGCGACGGTGACCAACCGGCCGGGGGAGCCCACCGACCCGGCCACGATCGCACAGGCGGTGCTGTCCGCGATGCGATCGGTTCCGGATACGCAACATCGATCATTGCCTGCCGGGCCTGCAACGCCGCCCGATCTGGCCGGCAGGATCATCCGTTTGGGTGAAGCCACTTTGCCACGGCCGCGGCGATCCCGCCGGCGCGCATGAGCGATGAAGCACCCGTGCTGGTCGCGGTCGAAGGCGACCCGGCGAGCCCGATCTGGGTGGTTCAGAACGGATTCAAACGGCATATCGCCGATTGGGAAACGTTCCAGAGCCTGGGTTACGACATCGCAGCGCTCGTTCGCTGGCCGTTACTGCAGGTTGCGCAAATGCCGAATGGTTCTCCGCTAGCCCTGGGCCTTGAATCATTGCATGAGTGAGCGGGCGCAGCATTCTGGACGGGAGCCGTTCGTGCAATCGACCATCCAAAAGCCCCGGCCCCCGCGTTTCGCCGCCCCGGAGCGGGTGCTCGACCCGGCGTTCTTCCGCACCGCGCATGACGAGTATGCCAATGTTGCGGATGCCGAACTCGCCGCACTCGCACGCGCCGGGAAACTGCCGCCCGGCTGCGCGCTGAACCCGACCGAGTTCATCCAGCAGGTGATGGCGGCCAAGCAGCTTCCGCTCGACTTCGACCCGGTCGGCTACCGCATCCATCATCCGGAGCTCTGGGGTGACCGTCGTGCGGACTGGGAGATAGCGCTGCATTACGTGCGCGTCGGCCGGCTGGAGGGGGCCGGCTGGGTCCGTCCGTTCGATGCCAATTTCTATCGGGAGGTGTATCTCCCCGGCGTCAGTGCGGCCGACCACGGCGCGATCGCCGGACACCGGGAACTGCATCCGGACCATTACGGCAGCCTGGAAGAGGCGCTGGTGCGCAACGGGTGGCGCAGCCGGGACTGGACGCGGGCGTTCGATTACCAGGCCTACATCATCTACAACACGCTGACCGAAACGATGCAGACGCCGGCGCAGGCGCTGGTGCATTTCATCGAGCAGGGCTGGCGCGATCTGCTGGCGATTTCCGCCGAGCAGGAGTTCGACCCGGCGTATTGGGCCGACCTCGCCGGCAGCACGGGCAGCCTGCCGTCCCACGAAGCCTACCGGCTATGGGTCGAGAACGGGCTGGCGCATGCGGTGCCGGTGAACGAACGCGCGGCGCTACGTGGGCTCGGGCTCACCATATCGCGCTATCCCGCCGGGTTCGACTGGCAGGCCTACCTGGAGGAACGGCCGTCCGCCGCCGCCAGGGCGCGCAGCGAAGGGCGCACGCCATCCCGCTGGGATGCGCTGGAGCACCTGATCGAGCGCGGCGTGCTGGACCAGCAGTTTCCGCTGCCGATCGAACCCGGCGCGCTGGCCGGCATCCTGCTGCTGGCGGGGGACCGCTTCACCCTGGCGCAGCGGGAGCAGGACGCCAGCGTCTGCTACGAACGCGCGCTGCTCTGCCCCGACCCGCCGGCGCGGCTGCTGCGGCATTGCGCCGACCAGGCAACGCGCCAAGGCCGGCCGGCGCGTGCGCTGGAGCTGTATCGCCGGGTGCGGGCGTTCGAGCAGCCGGGCTTCTGGACGTGGTGCAACGGCGCGCAGGCGGCACTGGCGATCGGCGCGTGGGACGAGGCCGCGGACTGGGTGCTGGGCGGGCTGGCCGAACATCCCCGCGACACCCGCCTGCAGGACATCCTGCTGCGCATCCAGCACGCCCGCTACGAACACGCCGTCTCCCGCCATATCGGCGCGTTGCGCGCCGGCCGGGCGGCGACGGAGCTGGGCGCGGAACTGGACGGCATCCTGGACCTGTTCATGCAGGCGCACCGGGTGAATTTCGGCGAAACCGGCGTGCGTATGCCGCCCGGCGGCGGCCCGCTGCGCGTGGTGGTGCTGGCCAACAAGGATCTGGCGCAGTGCACGTTCTACCGCGTCGATGCCAAGCTGGAGCAGCTGGGCGGGGCCGAGGGCGTCGAACTGCAGGTGTTCGAGCGGTCCGACGACGCGGCGTTCCGCTCCGCCGCGGCGACGGCGGACATCGCGGTGTTCTACCGGCTGGCGTCCAACGTGGAGGTGCTGCGCTGCATCGCCGCCTGCCGCGCGATCGGCGTGCCCACCGTCTATGAGGTGGACGACCTGGTATTCGACAGCGCCGCCTTCCCCGAGCCTTACGAGGCATATAGCGCCGCCATTTCCGAGGAGGCGCATTTCGGCCTGCGCGCCGGCGTGGGCCTGGTGCGCCACGCGGTGACCGCCTGCGACGCGGCGATCGCCAGCACGGAGCGGCTGGCCACGCATTTGCGACCGCTGGTGCGCAGCGGGCGCGCCGTGGTGCATCGCAACGGCCTGTCCGGCGCGCTGGCCGCCCTGGCCCGCGCCTCTGCCCCGCGGCCGCAGCTGGCGCAGGACCCGGCGGTCACGCTGTTCTACGGCAGCGGCACGCTGGCCCACGGCGCCGACTTCCAGGACCTGCTGGCCCCCGCCATCGCCAAGCTGATGGCCGAGCACGCCCACGTGCGCTTCGTCGCCTGCGGCCATGTCGAGGCGGGCGAGCTGGCGGCGCGCTTCCCCGGCCGGGTGGAGCTGGTGCCGCCGGTGGCCGACCGCGACGCCTACCTGTCGCAACTGCTGTCGGTGGACATCAACCTGGCCGTGCTGCGGCCCGGCGTGTTCAACGACTGCAAGAGCGAGATCAAGTGGCTGGAGGCGGCGGCGTTCTGCGTGCCGTCCGTCGTGTCCGACGTGGAGGGCTACCGCGAGACGCTGGAGGACGGCACGCACGTCGTGCGCGTCAAGCCGCACGCCGACGCGTGGCACGCGGCCCTTCGGGCGCTGGTGCGCAACCCGGCCAGGCGCGCGGCGATCGGGGCGGCGGCGCGGGACCGTGCGGTCGCGCTGTACGCGCCGGAGACGCTGGGCCGCGCGCTGGCCGCCGAACTGCGCCAGCTCGCCGGCAAGACGGTGCCGGCCGCGCCGCGCCGCCCGCGCGTGCTGCTGGCCAACGTGTTCTTCCCGCCGCAGGCGATCGGCGGCGCGACCCGCGTGGTGCGCGACCAGGCGGCCGAGCTGCTGCAGCGCTACGCGGACCGGTACGACATCGGCATCCTCTGCGGCAATGACGAGGACGACGCGCCGTACCGGACCGAGGCCTACGCCTGGCGCGGCGCCCCCGTCTGGTCGGTCGGCTGCCCGCACCGCGAGCACATGGACTGGATCGCCTTCGACCCGGACATGGCCGCCCCGGTGGACGCCGTGCTGGACCGGTTCCAGCCCGACCTGGTGCATGCCCACTGCATCCAGCGCCTGAGTGCGACCGCGCTGCAGCGTGTGGCGGCGCGGGGCATCCCCTACGTGGTGACGGCGCATGACGCCTGGTGGGTGTCCGACCACCAGTTCCTGACCGACAAGGGCAACCGGCTGCGCATGCCGTGGGACGCCGAGGAGTACGAGACGCCGTACAACCCGCATCGCCGCACGGAAGCGTGGTCCCGCCGGCTGAAGCTGCGCGCGGTGCTGGACGGCGCCGCCGCGGTGCTGCCGGTGAGCGAGACGTTCGCCGCCATCTACCGCCGCGCCGGCATCGGCCGCGCCGCCGCCGTGCCCAACGGCCTGCCGGACCTGCCGCCGCTGGAGCCCGCGCCCGCCACGCCGGGCCGCGTGCGGATCGCGCATCTGGGCGGCGTGATGGCGCATAAGGGCTACTACCTGCTGCGCCAGGCGATCGAGCGCGGCCAGTTCGCCAACCTCGACCTGATGGTGATGGACCACGCGCTGAACGCCGGGGAGGACCGGCGGGAGGTGTGGGGCAGCACCCCCGTGCTGATCACCGGCCGCGTCCCGCAATCGCGCGCGGGCGCTCTGTATGGCAGCTTCGACGTGCTGTGCGCGCCGAGCCTGTGGCCGGAGAGCTTCGGCCTGGTGGCGCGCGAGGCGCTGCATTACGGCCGCTGGGTGATCGCCAGCTCACTCGGCGCGATCGGGGAGGATGTGGTGCCGGGCCAGAACGGCTGGGTGGTGGACGTGGCGCAGCGAGGCGCGCTGGGCCGCATCCTGGCCGAGATCGACGCGGACCCGGCGCGCTTCGCCCGCCCGCCCAAGCTGCGCACGCCGGGCCGCCCGGTGGGGCAGCAGGTGGCGGAGATCGTGGCGGTGTATGACCGCGTGCTCCATCCTGCCGCCCCGGCTGGCGCCCAGGCTGGCGCCGCGGACGCTGCCCCCGCGGCGCGCCGTCCGGCGGCCAAGGCATCCAGGCGTGCGTTGCAATGAGGCTTGGTGTAGATGCCGTCCGGTAACGGCAACGGGATGCCCCACCGCATGCGTGCAGGACAGTGCTGGCGGTGAGCGAGGCGCCCGGCAGCGTTGCGGATGCATTGGCCAGCCAGTTGGCCCACCCGCGCTTCGCCTGGCTGGCGGAGATCAACGCGCGGGCGCTGCAGGCCCGCCCCTGCATCCAGCCGTTGTTCGAGCCGCGGTCCGTTTCGGTGCACGATCCGGAACTGGCGCAGTTGACCATGTCGCACCCGTTCTACGGCTTCGTCGCCACCCAGGTGGAAGGCAGCGACGTGCTGATGTACTCCGCCAATGACGACCTGGTGGCGCGCACGTATTTTTATTACGGCCCCAACGCGTACGAGACTCTGGCCCTGCGCATCTGGCACCGCCTGTGCCAGCGCGCCGCCTGCGTGTTCGACGCCGGCGCGTTCACCGGGCTGTACAGCCTGGTCGCGCGCGGTGCGAACCCGGCGTGCGAGGTCGTGGCCTTCGAGCCGATGGCCCATATCCGCCACCGCGCCACGATGAACGTGCTGCTGAACGGCTACACCGGCACGATCGAGCTGGCGCCGTATGCCCTGGCCGAGAGCACGCGCATGCTGCCCGCCTACACCTGGGTCGGCCCCACGATGCTGGACTCCGGCAGTTCGGTGCTGAGCCGCCCGGGCGTCGTGCCGGAGGCGACGGACATCGTGCAGGGCATCACGCTCGACCAGTATCTCGGCGGCCGCCAGGCGCAGCGCCCGGACGTGCTGAAGATCAAGGTGAGCGGGTATGAGGTGCAGGTGCTGGCCGGCGCCCGCCGGCTGTTGCTGGAAGCGCCCCCCGCCATCCTGATCGAGGTGTCCCGCCCGCACTCCGCGGCCGAGGTGTCGCGCGTGTTGCGGGACGCCGGCTACCGCGTGTTCAGCATCGACGAACCGGCCGGCCGGCTGTATCGCCACGTCGCCGACCAGATCCCGCAAGCGGAGGGCCTGGGCGCCGTGCACAACCTGATCGCCTGCCCGGATGACGAGACGATGCAGATGGCGGAGGCGGCGGTATGAGCGCGGCGGGTGGCCACGCCACCAAGCGGTGGCTCGCGATGACGCGGCACCTGCGTCGGCGGGCTGCCGGCGACGTATCATTGCCACCCCGCATCAGCAGCGGCCGCTAGCACGGAGGCGACATTGCAACTTTACGAGCATTTCCTGAACAACACCGGCGCGCCCATCCACAAAAGCCTGCACTACTTCCCGGTCTATGAACGGCATTTCCAGAGATACGTTGGGCGCCCCGTCACGGTGATCGAGATCGGCGCCGGTGGCGGCGGGTCGTCACAGATGTGGCGGCGTTATTTCGGGCCGTTGGCGCAGATCATCGGCCTCGATATCCGCCCGGAGTGCAAGGCGTTCGAGAGTCATCAAGTCAGCATGCGGATCGGCGATCAGTCGGACACCAATTTCCTGGCCTCCGTCATCGACGAGTTTGGCACGCCCGACATCGTCATTGATGACGGCAGTCATCGGATGGACCATGTCCTTGCCACCTTCGCCTATCTCTATCCCCGGACAGCCAAGGATGGCGTTTTCCTTGTGGAGGATATGCACACCGCTTATTGGGAGGAATTCGGCGGCGGGCTCGGCCGGGCCGGCACCTTCGTCGAGGTGTGCAAAGGCCTGATCGACGAGTTGAACGCCGACTACACGCGCGGCGCGCTACCAGCGACGAGCTTCACCAAGGAAACGCTCTCGATGCATTTCTACGACAGCGTCATGGT
>CAZZVB010000016.1:0-35766 GCA_964657445.1 uncultured Burkholderiaceae bacterium
ACGGGCGCGGTCACGCTGTTCGCGGCCGAGGGCGTTTCCCACCTGGTCCGGCCGCCATTGTATGGCCGCATGTTCGGCCGCGCCTTCGTCGAGTTTTCATACTTCAGCCTGCCCGTCGTGGCCCTGACCGCCATCTTCTCCGGCATGGTGATCGCGCTGCAGTCGTTCACCGGGTTCTCCCGCTTCAACGCGGAAAGCGCCGTGGCTTCCATCGTCGTGTTGTCGGTGGTGCGGGAGCTTGGGCCGGTGCTGGCTGGCCTGATGGTCGCGGGCCGGCTCGGCGCGGCGATGGCCGCCGAGATCGGCACGATGCGGGTCACCGACCAGATCGACGCGCTCAGCACGCTATCCACCAACCCGATGAAATACCTCGTGGCGCCCCGGCTGCTGGCTGGCACGCTGGCGCTGCCGCTGCTGGTGGCCGTCGCGGACATCCTGGGCGTCATGGGCGGCTTCATCATCGCGACCGCCAAGATCGGCGTGAACGCGCAGGGCTACCTGATCAACACCTTCAACTTCATGACCGTGTCCGACGTCGTCAGCGGCCTGGCCAAGGCGGCCGTGTTCGGCTTCATGATCGCGCTGATGGGCTGCTATAACGGCTACAACAGCCGAGGCGGCGCGCAAGGCGTGGGCGCCGCCACCACGGCCGCGGTCGTGGTCGCATCCGTCCTGATCCTGGCCAGCGACTACGTGCTGACGGAACTGTTCTTTGCCCACTGAGCCGCAGCCGAAGATCCGCATTCGCGGCCTGTCCAAGCGGTTCGGCAACAAGCAGGTGCTGGATGGCGTCGATCTGGACGTGATGCCCGGCACGTCGATGGTGGTGATCGGCGGCTCGGGCTCCGGCAAGTCGGTGCTGCTGAAATCGATCTTGGGCCTGGTCGAACCGGATGCCGGCACCATCGAGATCGACGGCCAGAACGTGCTGACCATGGACCGGCGCGAGCGGGACGCCGTGAACCGGCAGATCGGCATGCTGTTCCAGGCCGCCGCACTGTTCGACAGCCTGCCGGTTTGGGAGAACGTCGCCTTTGGCCTGCTGGCGCAGCGCAAGATGGACCGCGCGGCCGCGCGCAAGCGGGCGGGCGAGGTCCTGGCCCAGGTAGGCTTGGCGGAAAGCGTGGGCGACCTCTCACCGTCGGAGCTGTCGGGCGGCATGCAGAAGCGGGTCGGCCTCGCCCGCGCGATCGCGGCGCAGCCCAGCATCCTGTTCTTCGACGAGCCGACCACCGGGCTGGACCCGATCATGGGCGCGATCATCGACGGGCTGATCGTGGACTGCGTCAAGCGGCTCGGCTCGACCGCGATGGCGATCACGCATGACATGGCGTCGGCCGTTCGCATCGGCGACCGCGCCGCCATGCTGTTCGGCGGCAAGATCGTCTGGCAGGGCCCGGCGGGCGAGCTGCTGCACAGCGGCAACGCCATGGTGGACCAGTTCACCCACGGCCGCCGCGACGGTCCCATCCAGATGGAGCTGCGGAAGTAGTCAGCTTGCGGGAGCGAGCCGCACCTTAGGGTTGCCGCGCGGCCAGCGATGCCACCAGCTCTAGCCGCGACGATCGCTTTCCCAGCGGGCAGAGTTGAGGACGAAACCGTACTAAATGGTCTAGACCGTCACTCGGCCAAAGAGCGCAATCGACCCTGCTGTTATGATGCCGTTATAAACTCGCAAACTGCTCGACGAAAGTGGAGCGAAACGTTACGTGTACGCTTAGCTCCTTCTTGAGATAAATCGTGTTTTTCTTCACGCCTGCTGCATAAGGCACTGCGCATGGTCTCCGGTCTGGCCAACTGGCTGTTCGATCCACAAGGTTTGACGCCACACGGCTTTTGCCTGTTGTGGGAACCGGGATTGATCTGGGTCCACGCGGTTGCCGACGCTGGGACAGGACTAGCCTATTTCACGATCCCGCTTGCCCTTGCGATTTTCGTGCGCCGCCGGACCGACTTGGCGTTCCGCCCGGTATTCTGGCTATTCGCGGCCTTCATCGTGTTATGCGGGGCGGGACACTGGCTGGACCTGCTCACGCTTTGGGTGCCGGTCTATGGGTTCGAGGGCGCGGTCAAGGCCGTCACGGCGGTCGTCTCCATCCTGACCGCGGTGGCGCTCTGGCGGCTTCTGCCGGCAGCCATGGCGCTTCCTTCCCCTGCACAACTGCGCGCCGCCAATGCGGCGCTGCGTGAGAGCGAGGCGCGGCACCGCGCCCGTTTCGAACAATCGCCAGTGCCTCTGCACAGCCTCGACGGCAACGGCAACATCACCGCCGTGTCCAGAAGCTGGCTGACCTTGTTCGGCTACACGCTGCAGGAAGTCATCGGACGTCCGATCAGCGACTTCGCAGCGCCGGGCTCCGAGGCCTGGGCAGCGACCGACCGCGCCAGACTTATGCAAGACAGCGAGTCGATCGACGTCGAGCGGCATTTCACCCGGCGGGACGGGGCGCTGATCATCGGCCTGGTGTCCGCGCGGCTGGAACGGCAAGGCAACGAGACTGCCATCGTCTGCGTCCTCAGTGACATCACCGCCCGGCGCCATGCCGAAGAGGCGCTGAAGGCAAGCGAGGACCGGCTGCAGCAAGCCCAGAAAATGGAGGCCATCGGCCAGCTCACCGGCGGGATCGCGCACGATTTCAACAATATGCTGCAGGGTATCTCGGGTGGCCTCGATCTGATGGAGCGGCGGATCGCCGATGGGCGCTCCAGCGAAGTGCCGCGCTACGTTTCGCTCGCGCGCCAGTCGGTCGAACGCGCCGCGTCGCTGACCCATCGCATGCTGGCCTTCGCGCGGCGGCAGGCGCTGCTGCCCCGCGCGGTGGAACCGGACAGCCTGATCTATGGAATGGCGGAGCTCATCCGGCGCACCGTAGGCCCGGCGATCACCGTCAAGCTCCGGCTGTATGACGGCATCTGGCAGGCCTTGTGCGATCCCCACCAGTTGGAGAGCGCGCTGCTCAACCTCGCCATCAATGCCCGGGACGCCATGCCGGATGGCGGCACGCTGACGATCGGCTCGGCGAACCGTCACCTCACCGCGGCCGACCTTGCGCTGGCCGAAGACGCCGAACCCGGCGATTACATCGAGATTTCGGTCGTGGACACCGGCACCGGCATGACACCCGACGTCAGGGAGCGCGCGTTCGAACCGTTTTTCACCACCAAGCCGCTCGGCCACGGGACCGGGCTGGGTTTGTCGCAGATCTACGGCTTCGTGCGCCAGTCGAACGGCGTCGTCCGCATGTCGAGCGAACCCGGCGCAGGAACCGCGGTGCTGCTCTTCCTGCCCCGCCAGCCATCCACCGATGCCGTGCGGACGCTGCCGGACACCAAGGATGCCGACCTACTCGAGCCACTGCGCGGCCGCGCCGCTCCGATCACGGACATGGCTGGGCGCTCCGTCCTTCTGGTCGAAGACGAGGACGCCGTGCGGGAACTGATCACCGAGGCGCTCGCGCAACTCGGCTGCAACGTGATCGAGGCGCGGGATGGCCCATCCGGATTGCGCATCATCGAGTCGCGGGCCAGCCTGGATATGATGATCACCGACGTGGGGCTGCCCGGGCTGAACGGGCGTCAACTCGCCGAGGCCGCACGGGCCTGCCGCCCCTCGATGCCGATCCTGCTGACGACCGGCTATGCGGGTATGGCGCTGGACGACCTCCAAATCGGTCCAGGACTGGACGTGATGCGCAAACCCTTCTCGCTCGACGCGCTTTGCGTGCGCGTCGGCTACCTGCTGGAAGGCGCCGTCACCGCCTGACCGTAGCCACCCCTGGCCGTTGACCCGGCCAGGGTGTTGGAGGATGCGTCGGGGATGCACCCGGCGCTGCGCCCCGAGTCCCGGCCGAGCCTGCACTGATGGCGAAAGCCGTCACCCGTTACGTGTGCCAATCCTGCGGCGCAGTCACCGCCAAATGGGTCGGCCGCTGCGAGACCTGCGGCGAGTGGAACACCATTGCGGAGGAGCAGGTCGAAAGCCGGCCCGGCCTCTCCAAGGCCAGCACGTCAGGGCCGGCCGCCAAGGCGGCGCGGGTGGATTTCGTCGGCCTGAAGGGCACGACCGCACCGCCGCCGCGCGCACAGACCGGCATCGCGGAACTGGACCGGGTTCTGGGTGGCGGGCTCGTCGCTGCTTCGGCCGTGCTGGTGGGCGGCGATCCCGGGATCGGCAAGTCCACCCTGCTCCTGCAAGTCGCGGCGTCGCTGGCCCGCGCTGGGCGGCGGGTGCTGTATATCACCGGCGAGGAATCGATCGATCAGGTGCGTCTGCGCGCGCGCCGGCTTGGTCTGGCCGACGCAAAGCTGGAACTCGCCGCAACGATCAACGTGCGCGACATCGCCGCTGCGCTCGACACGGCGACGGATGCCGCGATGGTCGTCATCGATTCCATCCAGACCATGTGGATGGACACCATCGACTCCGCACCCGGCACCGTCAGCCAGGTGCGCGCCTGCTCGTTCGAGCTGATCCGGCTGGCAAAAGCACGCGGCTTCGCGCTCGTCCTGGTCGGGCATGTCACCAAGGAAGGCGCCCTGGCCGGGCCGCGTGTGCTGGAGCACATGGTCGATGCGGTGCTGTATTTCGAAGGCGACCGCGGGCACCAGTTCCGCATCCTGCGCGGGGTGAAGAACCGCTTCGGCGCGACCGACGAGATCGGCGTCTTCGCGATGACCGAAACCGGCCTGGCCGAAGTGCCCAACCCGTCGGCGCTGTTCCTCGCCGAACGCCGCGGCAACATCGCCGGGTCGGCGGTGTTCGCGGGCCTGGAGGGCACGCGGCCGGTCCTGGTGGAGGTGCAGGCGCTGCTGGCCCCCAATGCAGGCGGTTCGCCTCGCCGCTCGGTGATCGGGTGGGATGGCGGCCGGCTGAACATGATGCTGGCCGTCCTGGACAGCCGCGCCGGGCTGCGCCTGTCGTCGCACGATGTGTATCTGAACGTGGCCGGCGGGCTGCGCGTGCAGGAGCCCGCGGCCGACCTAGCGGTCGCGGCCGCCCTCGCCTCCGCCGCGACCGAAACGCCGACCGACGCCGGCACCGTATATTTCGGCGAAGTCGGGCTGTCCGGGGAGATCCGTCAGGTCGCGCAAGCCGACGCGCGGCTGAAAGAGGCGCAAAAGCTCGGCTTCGCCGCCGCCAGCCTGCCGCGCCGCCTGGCCCAGGGCGGACGCAAACCCGCGGCCCTGCCGGGCTTGCGGCTGAATGAGATGGGGCACCTTGCGGAGCTGGTGGCGGCATTCACGGGCAAAAGTTGAGCCTGCTGCCACGTTTTCTGACGGGGAACACCGCCAATGTGGACCGCGCCAGTCCGGCAGGCTAACAACCGCCATCATGACAGATTTACGCATCACGGCCGGCGGCTTCAGCTTCGGCGCCCGGTTCGAAGCCGCCGCGCCCAAGACCGTGGCCAAGTTCCGCAGCCTGCTGCCCTACCGTGAGCGCATCATCCATGTCCGCTGGAGCGGCGAGGCATGCTGGATCCCGCTCGGCGAGCTCGACCTCGGGCTGGGGTATGAGAACGCGACCAGTTATCCGGCGCCGGGCCAGATCCTGCTGCACCCCGGCGGTGTCAGCGAGACGGAGATCCTGCTCGCCTACGGCAGCGTGCAGTTCGCCAGCAAGGTCGGCGTGCTGGCCGGCAACCACTTCATCACGATAACCGAGGGCGCCGGCAAACTGGCCGAACTCGGCCGCGGCGTCCTGTGGGGTGGCGCGCAGGAGATCGTGTTCGAGGCCGCTTGATACACGTGGGGGTGGCGGCCCGGCCACCGCGGCGGATATAAGGCAATGATCGCTCCAAGGGACTCGGGCGCATGAACTGGGTGGACGTCGTTGTCCTCACCATCGTCGCCTTCTCCGGGATGCTCGGCCTCCTGCGCGGGATGGTGCGCGAGGTGCTCGGGCTGGCCGCGTGGCTGGGTGCGGCATTCGCAGCCGTTTGGTTCTTTCCGCAGGTGCAGGGCATCGCACGGCGCGCCATCGCCAACCCCGACATCGCCGACCCGGTGGCCTTCGGGGCAGTCTTCCTGGTTGCGCTGATCTGCTTCTCCCTGGTCGCGCGCTTGCTCGGCGGGGCCGTCCGGCGGTCTGCCCTCGGCGGTTTGGACCGCACGCTCGGCCTAGTGTACGGCCTGGCGCGCGGCGCGGCGGTGATCGTGGCCGCGTACCTGATCGCCGGCGCCGTCGAGCCGGTGGATCATTGGCCGCAGGAGGTGTTGGAAGCGCGCACCCTCCCCTCCATCTACCTGGGTGCGAACTGGGTTGTTGAGCGCCTGCCGGAGACTTACCGGCCGTCGCTGCCGGTTCCACCGGCCGGACGGCCAGAGCGTTCGGCGGACCTGCTCCGCGCCACCCCGATCGGCCGCGCGCTCGGTGCGCAGCCGGCGCGCCCATAGGAGGGTTGCCATGCTGCCCGACCCCGACGTGAACAATCCCTACGACGACGACAAGCCGCACGAGGAGTGTGGCGTTTTCGGCGTGTGGAACGTGCCGGACGCAGCCGCCCTGACAGCGCTCGGGCTGCACGCCCTGCAGCATCGCGGGCAGGAAGCGACGGGCATCGTGTCCTTCGACGGGCATCGCTTCCACCAGCAGCGCGGCCTCGGGCTGGTCGCCGACAATTTCGGCGACGCCCGCGTCATCGCCTCGCTGCCGGGGGGTGCCGCGGTCGGCCACAACCGTTATGCGACCACCGGCGAGACGATCCTGCGCAACGTGCAGCCGCTCTACGCCGAGTTCGAGTTCGGCGGCCTGGCCGTCTCCCATAACGGCAACCTGACCAACGCCTTGGCGCTGAAGCGCACCCTGGTCCGGCGCGGCTGCCTGTTCCAGTCAACCACGGATAGCGAGGTGTTCGTCCACCTGATCGCGATCAGCCTCTACTCCACGGTCGCCGACCGGCTGATCGATGCGCTGAAGCAGGTCGTCGGGGCCTATTCGCTCGTCTGCCTGTCGAACGAGGCCCTGTTGGGCGTGCGCGATCCGCTCGGCGTGCGTCCGCTCATCCTCGGCCGCATCACCCCGCCGGAGGGCCGCGATGGCGGCTGGGTGCTGGCGTCCGAAACCTGCGCGCTGGATATCGTGGGCGCCGAGTTCGTTCGGGACGTGGAACCGGGCGAGATCGTCATCATCAACGACAAGGGCGTCCACAGCATCAAACCGTTCGGCACCACCGCCAGCCGGTTCTGCGTGTTCGAATACATCTATTTCGCCCGGCCCGACTCCATCGTCGAAGGCACGGCGGTGTACGAGGCCCGCAAGCGGATCGGCGAGACCTTGGCCCACGAGTCGGCGGTCGCGGCCGACGTCGTCGTGCCGGTTCCCGACTCAGGCGTGCCGTCCGCCATGGGCTACGCCGAAGCCAGCGGGCTGCCGTTCGAACTGGGGATCATCCGTAACCATTACGTCGGCCGCACATTCATCGAGCCGACGGACCAGATCCGCAACCTCGGCGTGAAGCTGAAGCACTCGGCAAACCGCTCGGTGCTGAAGGGCCGCCGGGTCATCCTGGTGGACGACTCGATCGTGCGCGGCACGACCAGCCGCAAGATCGTCGAAATGGTCCGCCAGGCCGGCGCGGCCGAGGTGCACATGCGCATCTCCTCGCCGCCGACGACGCACTCCTGCTTCTATGGCATCGACACGCCGGAGCGCGGCAAGCTGCTGGCAGCGCGGCATGACGTGGCGGAGATGGCCAAGCTGATCGGCGCCGACAGCCTGGCCTTCATCAGCATCGACGGTCTGTATCACTCCTTGGGCAAAGCCGGCGGACGCGGCGAACGGCCGGCCTACTGCGACGCCTGCTTCACCGGCGAGTATCCGATCGGCCTGACCGACTTGCAGAACGAGGCCGAACGCCAGCTTAGCTTCCTGCCCGGCCAGTGACGGCTCCCGGCCAGCGCATCGCCCTCGTCACGGGCGCCAGCCGCGGGATCGGCGCTGCGGTGGCGATCGCTCTGGCGAGGACCGGAACGCACGTGGTGATCACCGCGCGCACGCAAGGCGGCCTGGAGGAAACCGACGACGCGATCCGCGAGGCCGGTGGAACTGCCACGCTGCTGCCGATGGACCTTGCGGACGGGGCCCAGTTGGATTCGGTCGGGCCGAGCCTGTTCGACCGGTTCGGCCGCCTGGACGCCTTCGTGCATGCGGCCGGCGCGCTAGGCCGGCTGACCCCGGCGCCGCACATCATGCCCGGCGACTTCACAGCCACGGTGGCGGTGAACGTCGAGTCCGCATGGCGCATGATCCGCACCTGCGGCCCGCTCCTGCTGGCGGCGGAAGCCGGCCGGGCCGTGTTCGTGACCGACGGCCTGGTTGAGCGGCCGCGTGCCTATTGGGGGCTGTACGGCGCGACCAAGGCCGCCATGCACCACCTGGCGCTGTCCTGGGCGGAGGAGGTGCGCAGCACGCGCTGCCGGGTAAACCTGTTCGATCCAGGCCCGGTCGCGACCCGCCTGCGCAAGGAAGCCATGCCCGGCGAAGACGCCAGCACGCTTCGCGCGCCGGACGATGTCGCACCCGGCATCGCCGCCCTATGCCACCCCGCTGAAACAAGGAACGGCGCCGTCCTCACCCCGTAGGATGGGCAAGCGCAGCGCGACCCATCACATGGAGCGCGGCGGAGGTCACGGCGGGCCGACCACGGCGGCCCGCCTTGCCCCCGCCTACTCCGCAGCCACGCGAGCCGCCGCTGCGGACGGCGCTTCCTCCAGCTTGGAGTCGTGGCGCAGCATCAGGACCACCCCCATCGAGACGAACCCGGCGGCGGCCAGCAGCAGCAGGCCGCCGTTGAAGCTGCCGGTCTGGTCCTTGATGTAGCCCATCGCATACGGACCGAAGAAACCGGACAGGTTGCCGATGGAGTTGATGGCCGCGATGCCGCCCGCCGCCGCAGCGCCGGACAGATAGGCGGTCGGCAAGGTCCAGATCACCGGCAGGCAGGCGAAGATCCCGAACCCGGCGATCGTCAGCGCCGTCATCTTCAGATACGGGTCCGGCAGCAGGGTCGAGATCGAGATGCCGGCCGCGGCAATGAACAACGCGAACGCGGCATGGCCCTTACGCTCTTTCAAGCGGTCGGACCGGCGCCCCCAGTAGATCATGCCGACCGTGCCGACCACGTAGGGCAGCGCTGCGACGAAGCCCGTCTGCAGGTTGGACAGCCCGAAGCCCTTGATGATCGTCGGCAGGAAGAACCCGAGCCCGTAATTGCAGGCCACGGCGCCGAAATACACCAGCGCCACCGCCAGCACGCGCGGGTTCAGCAGCGCCTGCATGACGGTGTATTCCCGCACGGTCTCGCGCTGCGCACGCTCCCGCGCCAGCCGCTCCATCAGCCATTTGCGCTCGTCGGCCGCCAGCCAATGCGCATCGGCCGGCTTGTCCGTCAGGTAGAACAGCACGACGCCGGACAGCAGGACGGCAGGCGCCGCCTCCAGGATGTAGAGCCACTGCCAGCCGTGCATGCCCATCACGCCATCCAGCCCGAGCAGCGCGCCCGACACCGGGGAGCCGATCACCGAGGAGAGCGGGATCGCGGCCATGAACAGGCCGATGATCCGTGCCCGCTCCTTGGCGGGGAACCATAGCGTGAGGAAGAAGATGATGCCTGGGAAGAACCCGGCTTCGGCAAAACCCAGCAGCACCCGCACGGTGTAGAAGCTGTATTCGCCCGTGATGAACGCCATCGACCCGGACAGGATGCCCCAGGTGAGCATGATCCGCGCGATCCATTTCCGGGCGCCGACCTTTTCCAGCAGCAGGTTCGACGGCACTTCGAAGATGAAATAGGCGAGGAAGAAGATGCCCGCTCCCAGGCCGAACGCAGTCTCGCTGAGCCCGAGATCCTTGCTCATGGTCAGCTTGGCAAAGCCGACGTTGACGCGGTCGAGGTAGGCGACGAAGTAGCAAACCACCAGGAACGGCACGAGCCGCATCGTCACCCGGCGGATCGTCCGGAGTTCCAGATCCATAAACGCACTCTCCCAATTGGCCGTGTGTCCGGCCGATTGGGAGTATTAGTGGCGGATCGTTTGGGTCTCGGAAAGCTATTTCAGCGGGTCGTGACCCCAATTCATCAGGGATTTGCGCCATCTCGTATCGCTGACGTCGCCAGCCGGCCGCTGCTTGCCGTGGCGGTGCACGTAACCGACAACCTTGCGCATCGCCTCGTAGTCATCCGCGTCCAAATCGGCGGCCTTCTTGGCCCGCAGCGCGAGCACGCGACGCCCCATTTCGTGGCCCACCGCCTCTTGCCCGCCCTCGTGCGTGACCTTCTCGCCCTCATGCGTCATGCCGACCGACTGGCTCTCGGCACTGTCCAACCAGCGCTTCAGAGCTGCCGGCGTCATGTTGACGGTGCTGTTGAACGCGCGCGCTGTCGCCTCCTGCTCGGCGCCGTCCATCTCAGCCATGACCCAAAGCCTGCTCCAGTTGCGCCTTGCTCATGCGGCTGCGGCCCTTGATCCCGCGGCTCGCGGCCTGCTGCATCAGGGCGGCTTTCGTCGTCTCACCGCGGGCGGCCGCCGTCTTACGGGCAACGTCACGGGGCTGGGCGGAGAACTGCTTGCCCTTCGCGCTATCGGCCCGCTTCTTGGCCGTGCTGCGCTTGTATTCGTCATCGGTGAGCGCCTCGCGGGCCTTCTTGGGCAGATAGCGCTCCCCGGTCTTGCCGCTCTCCTTGCCGGACTTTGTGCCCCAGTCTTCGTTGGTCCATTGCGCGAGGTGATTGTCGGGCGACTTCTTGCCTTTGTAGCCGCCGCCTTCGGATTTGTACTCCTGCACCGAAAGCTGGGCCTTGCGGGCAGACCACTGGCCGGGCTTGCCGCCCTTGTCGCCCTTCGTGACCTGCTGCTTCACCTTGTCCCACAACTTTGGGTCGGTCTTTTCGGACGTGCCTGCCATGATCGAATCCTCCTGACCGGGCAACGTCGCGGCCATCCGGCAGGTTTACGCCGAGCCATTGCCGGCTTTTCACGTTTGCTGGCTGCCAAGACAGGAACACCACGCATGAGAACCGTGACGGCTGCCTTCATTGCCGCAGCCGCCTAGAAGCTGTCGTCCGAACTCAGCCAGCCCTGGAAGGTGGGGTCGAGATAGTAGTCCCACCACTCGCGCGGCGGCGACCAGATCTCGACGTAGCGCTCCTGCTCGCGTGCGTTCAACGAATCCCAGAATGGCTTCCAGACATCGTTGAGCCAGTATTCCCCGCTCTGCCGCCAGAACGGGTCTGCCGGCATGAAGCCGGGATGCTCGACCCAGGGCGGCCGGACGGCGCGCAGGCGCTCGTCCCAGGGCACGGTCAAGGGGCGCTCGCCGGTGCAATGGTCGTCAACGCCGGGCGGTCGATCAACTCCGCCGCCAGAAGTAGGTGAACCGTTCGGGGTCGGCCGTCATGCGTGACCATAGCGCCAAACGAGCCGGTCCGGTGCATGGCCCCGTGGGTCAGCTCCGGGAAAGCGCGGGGTAGCAACCGGCAAAGCCCTGCACCGCGCCGGCGTTAGCGTGCAGCGCGCGGCCTCGCCCTAGCTATTCGTCGGCGTAGGGGTTCTTGGTGCCGCGGAACTGCAGCCGCACCGGCGTGCCGGGAAGCTGGAACGTGTCGCGAAGCCCGTTCACCAGGTAGCGCCGGTAATCCTCGGGAGTCTGTTCGGCGCGTGTTCCGAAGATGATGAAGGTGGGCGGGCGCGCCTTCGGCTGCGTGATGTAGCGCAGCTTCAGGCGCCTGCCGTCCACCAGTGGCGCCGCATGCCGCTCCAGCGCGGCCTCGAACCACCGGTTCAGCTCGCCCGTCGGAACCCGTGTGTTCCAGACCTCATGCGCGCGGCGCACGGCGGGCAGCAGCTTGTCCACGCCGGCGCCCGTCATGGCGGACAGGGTGACGACAGGAATGCCCTTCATCTGCGCCAGGCTGGTTTCGAGCCGGTCCGACACGCCTTTGCGGGCGGCGTTGCGGTCGGCCACCGCATCCCACTTGTTCAGCGCCAGGACGCAACCACGCCCCTCCCGCTCGATCAGCCGCGCGATCTGCAAGTCCTGCTCATGCAGTCCTTCGACCGCATCGACGCACAGCACCACCACCTCGGCCATCTTGAGCGCCTCGATGGTGGCGGACACGCTCATCTTCTCCAGCGATGCTTCGATCCGGGCCTTCTTGCGCAGACCGGCGGTGTCCACCAGTTCGATCGGCCCGGTGTCGTCGCTGAAACGAACGGCCACGGCATCTCGCGTCAGGCCGGGCTCAGGCCCGGTGATCATCCGCTCCTCACCGAGCAGGCGATTCAACAAAGTGGATTTGCCGGCATTCGGGCGGCCGATCACCGCCAGCCGCAGCGGGCGGTCCAGCCCTTCGTCCTCATCCTTCATGGGCAGCCGGTCGGCAATCTCGCCCATCAGGTTGGCAAGGCCTTCGCCGTGTTCTGCGGACACCGCCAGCGGCTCGCCCAGGCCGAGGCTGAAGGCCTCCATCGCGGCCTGCGCCCCGCCGCGCCCTTCCGCCTTGTTGGCGACCAGCAGCACCGGGCGTCCCTGGCGGCGCAGCCACGCCGCGAAATGGCTATCCGCCGGCGTGATCCCGCTACGGGCGTCCACCACGAACACCACCAGGTCGGCGGTCTCCACCGCGGCTTCGGAACTCGCCCGCATGCGGCCGTACAGGCTGTCCGGGGCGCTTTCCTCGAGCCCGGCGGTATCGACCAGCCGCACCATCCGGCCGCGCAACTGCGCCGTCGCGTCCTTGCGGTCGCGCGTGACGCCGGGCGTGTCGGCCACCAGCGCGTGGCGCCGGCCGGCAAGCCGGTTGAACAGCGTGCTCTTGCCGACGTTGGGCCGCCCGGCGATGACGACGACGGGCAACATGGCGTTAGCCTAGCGCTGACAGAGTGCCGTCATCGGTGATGATGAACAGCTTGTTCTGCGCCGCAACGAGGCTGACGGCGATATTATCCGGTATCGACTGCTCGCCGAGGATCTCGCCCGTGACGGCGTTGACGGCGATCAGCTTCTGCGTGGTGCCGCCCAAATACAGGTACGGGCCGCTCAGCAGCGGGCCAGTCCAATACAACGCGTCCCTGGATTTTTCCTCGTTTTCGTAGCGGGCAAGCTGGGTCATCCACCGCACACGGCCATCAGCACGGTTCATGCAGGCCAGTTGCTGGTCGAGCGTCAGCACGAACAACCAATCTCCGGCAATCCACGGCGCGTTCTGTCCAGCGACGTTACGTTCCCACAGGCGGCGGCCGGACAGCAGGTCCAGCGCAAGCATCAGGCCGCCCTCACCGATGGCATAAACGATGTTGTCCTGGATCGCCGGCAGGGCACGGATGGCGGACAGATCGGCCAGGCTGTTACGGCCGCTCGCCGCCGCCAAGCTGTCGCTCCAAGCCAACGTGCCGCCATCGGCCCGCAACGCGACCAGGTCACCCGACCCGAACCCGCCCACCACGAGGCCATTGGCATAGGCCGGCGCAGGCTGGCCGAGCACGATCGTGGACGCGCTGCTGGCCTGATACGACCAGAGCCGTTTGCCGTCGCTGGCCGACAGCGCGAGCATCCGCTCGTCCAGCGTCGTGAGGAACAGCCGCCCCTCGGCCAAGGTCGGGGCCGAGCGCGCCGGCGCGTCGAGCGGGCTGCGCCAGGTGATCTTACCGTCGGCGGCCGAAATCGCCAGCGCCTCTGCCCGGCCGGTGGTCGCGTACACCACGCTGCCCGCCACAGCCAAGCCGCCGCCGACATTGGTGCTGCGGTCCTTCTCGCCCTGCGTGTCGGTGCGCCAATGCCGGTCCCCGGTGGCGACGTCGAACGCGCTCACCGCACCGTCGGAGTCCATGGTGAACACCTGGCTGCCGGAAATGACCGGCGTGGCCGTGATCTTCTGGCGGTAGCCGCCGCCTTCGCCGATCGAGCGGCGCCAGGCATGGCTGAGGGTGCCGGTGGCGAGGTTGCCCATGACGTGCGCGGGATTGCCGCCCGCCTGCGCCCACTCCGCATTCTGCACCGCCGGCGGTAGCGTGACCGCGGTTCGGAAGGCAGGATCGACCGCCATCCCGCGCGAGGCCGACATGACCGACTCACGCTTGCCGGGGATCGACGGCTTGCTCGATTCGAACAGGTCATCGAAGACCGAGCAGCCGGCCAATCCAGCCAGCGGCAGGACCGAGGCCGCACGCAGGAGGCTGCGCCGTCCGTGATTACGGATCATCCGCGCGCCTCCGGACGCACGCCGAGCAATGTCAGCATGGCGCCGGCCCGGCCGCGCAGGCCATCTGCGGCCAACGGGTCACCGGCGACCTCGCGCAGCAGCCGGGTGGCCTTCTCCTTGTCATCCATCTTCAGCGCCACCAATGCATCCACTTCCTGCGCGAGCGGGCGCCAGATGCTGCCTGCACTTTCCAGTTTCGCCGTACGGGCGGCGATATCGGCGGGTGCGCCGAGATCGACCGAATGCTGGGCCCAAAGCAGATTGCCCAGGTCGCGCAGCAACGGGTCCGCCGCGGGGTCGGCGCCGATCTGGTCCCAGATCGCGAGTGCCGCCGTCGTGTCGCCCGCCGTCCAGCGCAACGCCGCCTCCCGCAACCGGGCGAGGGTCCGGTAGCCTTCCGGCGCAGAAGCCGCGACTTTGGCGAACAGGTCGGCATCCGGGCCGGCGGCCGGGTTCGGGCCGGGCGGCAGCGCATCCGCCGTACGCATCGCATCGAGGAATGGGCCGGCCGCAGCCTGTGACTTTTGGCCCTGCACGTATTGCCATCCCTGCCAGCCGCCGACGCCCGCCAGCACCAGAACAAGGAGGGCCGCGCCAGCCGTGCCATAGCGCTTCAGCATCATGCGGGCTCGCTCGGCCCGCAGGTCCTCGTTCAGTTCATCGAAGATATCGGGCACGCTGTTCAAACCTCGCTACGGCGGGTCGCCAAGGCGCGGGACCATAGCGATGCAGGCCCTCGCGGGGAACCCTGTGTTAATCCGGGCATGTCCGTATGCCGCCATGCCCCATTTCATGCGAGCGGCGCGACGCCTGACACTGCTGCTGTCCGTGCCGCTCGGCGGCTGCGGAGTCGATAACGCAGCATCGCTCATCACAGGGCTGGATTGCTCGGCTGCCCACCTCGAACGGCAGCGGCCCTATTGCACGCCGCTCCCGCCATCGGGTGACCCGGCGTTTTGCACCAAGACGCTGGGCGGCCCGCAATGCTGGTCCAACCCGGAGGCCTTCGTCGTCTTGCCGCGCGAGCTGGCGGATCCCCCCTACCGGAACGTCACCAGCCGTCCCTGAGGTTGCCCCAGCACGTCGCCGTCGCGCATGACCGTCCGGCCGCGAATGATGGTGGCGACCGGCCAACCAGTCACCGCCATGCCGTCGAACGGCGTCCAGCCGCAGGGCGAGGCGATCCAGTCATTCTCGATCGTGCGGCGGCGCTTCATGTCCACTAGCGTGAAGTCGCCATCGTACCCCGCCGCGAGCCGCCCCTTGCCAACCGCGCCATAGACCCGTGCCGGCCCTGCGCACATCAGGTCCACGAGCCGGGTCAGCGGCAGTCGCCCGGCGTTCACGTGATCCAGCATGATCGGCACCAGGGTCTGCACGCCCGGCAAGCCCGCCGGCACCTCCGGCCAGGGCTTCAGCTTGGACTCTTTCGAGTGTGGCGCGTGGTCGCTGCCGATCGTATCGGCCATGCCGTCGCGGACCGCAGCCCAGGCGGCCTCCCAATGCTCCTTGCCGCGGATCGGCGGGTTCATCACGCCGTAGCCGCCGAGGCGGTCGTACACGTCTGGCGCCCACTGCGTCAGGTGGTTGACCAGCAGCTCCGCCGTGGCGACGTCCCGGTAGTCGCGCAGCAGCTCCAGCTCGCCCGCGGTGGACACGTGCAGGATATGCGCCGGGCGGCCTGTTCTGCGGGCCAGCGCCATCAGGCGGCGCGTGCCCAGGATGGCGCATTCCTCGTCGCGCCATTCCATGTGGCTGCGGTATGGCATGCCGGAGTGGAACATCGGCTTGCGGGCCTGCAGCCGGTATTCGTCCTCGCTGTGGTAAGCCACCGGACGGCGGCCCGACCGCATCACCGCCTCGAGGCTGTCGTCATCCTCGATCAGCAGGTCCCCGGTCGAACTGCCGGCGAACACCTTTATCGCACAGACGCCCGGCTCCACTTCCAATCGGCCCAGCCCAGGCGTGTTCGCCTTCGTCGCCCCGACATACAGCCCGATGTCGCACCAGCTATTGGCCTCGACGTAGCCGCGCTTCCAGTCCAGCCGCTCCGTGCCAGTGATGGCCGGGCTCGTGTTCGGCATGTCGAACACCGCCGCCAAGCCGCCCAGCACAGCGGCCTTGGTGCCGGTGGGAATGGTTTCGATCGCCGGGTCACCGGGGTCGCGGAGATGGACGTGCGGATCGATCAGGCCCGGCAGCACGTGCAACCCGGCGGCGTCGATCGTCTCCTCGGCGGAGCCGGGCACGCCCAGCGCCACGATGCGGCCGTCGCGCACTCCGATATCAGCCGCGGCCTCGCCCCAGGGCAACACGGCAATGCCGTTGCGGATCAGCAGGTCGTAATGCGGCATCGTTCGTCCTCAGTTGGCGGCGCGAGCTACTGACTCAGCACCTCGAACACGTCCCCGTCCACCGGCAGCGCCTCGATATGCGCGCGGTGCCACAAGGCATAGAACAGCAGCGTCCAGGCGGCGAAGCCCTCATGCCGGCCGGCGGCGTTGCGGAACAGCGCCGTCACACGGTCCGGCTCGGCGATCTCCGCCACGCCGGGCTGCGCCGCCACCAGCGAGCCGAGCCTCGCACCCTGCCCTGCGATCCAGGCGCCGACCGGGACGGTGAAGCCCTGCTTCGGCGCGAACGGGTTGGCTTGCGGCAGATGCTGCTGCAGCCAGCGGCGCAGCAGCCACTTGCCGCGTCCGTCGCGCACCTTCAACTCGTCCGGAAGGCAGAAGCCCGCCGACGCCACCGCCGTGTCGAGGAACGGCGTCCGGCCCTCCACGCCATGCGCCATCAGGCAGCGGTCCAGCTTCAGCAGCAGATCATGCGGGAGCCAATCCGCCGCGTCCGTCGCCTGCGCCACCTGCAAGCGGCTGCGGCCGTGGACGGACGCCTGCGCCTCCGCCGCGGCGATACCGTCCCGCCAGCCCTGCGGCGCGGTGCGCAGCACGTTCAACCGGTCGAAGCTGCCCCGCGTCCGCATGCTGCGGCCGCCCCGCCACCAGGGCCGCATGGCGCTGCGATAGCGCCCGTAGCCGGCAAAGATCTCGTCACCGCCCTCGCCCGACAGCACGACCTTGACGTCCTGCCGCGCACGCTGCGCCAGGAACCAGGACGGGATGATCGCGTAGTCCGCCGCCGGGTCGTCCATGGCGGCGACGATGCGGGGCAAGGCGGCCCAGACCATCGCCTCATCGACCAAAATGGTCTCATGCCGCGCACCCACGGCATGCGCCACGACACGCGCCTGATCGCGCTCGTCAGCCGCGCCCGGCACGTCGAAACCAGCCGTGAACGCCAGCACCGGCGCGGTGTTCAGCCGGGCCATCAGGGCCAGCACGACCGCGCTGTCCACCCCGCCCGAGAGGAACATCCCATACGGCACATCGCTGCGCTGATGCAGTTCGACCGATTGCTCGAGCGCCGTGTCCAGCCTGCCAAGCGCCGCGTCCTCGCCGATGAGTTCGGGTGGCCCATCGGGCAATGCCTCCAGCCGGCTGCGGTCCACCACGTGGCCATCGACCACCCGCACCGTCTCGCCCGGCAGCACGCGCTGGATGCCGGGGAAGATCGTCTCCGCCCCCGTGGTGAACTGGAGCTGCAGCAACTCGTCCCGCGCTGCCGGGCGCACCTGGCGCTGCGCCAGCCCGGCTGCGAGCAGCGCCTGCGGCTCCGACGCGAAGGCTACACCGCCCGGGATGGCAGCCGTGTACAGTGGTTTGATGCCGAACCGGTCGCGCGTCAGCGTCAGGCTGCGGGTCGCGCGGTCATGGATGGCGATCGCGTACATGCCGCGCAGCGCTTCGGCGTAGGCGGTGCCGGACTGCCGGAACAGGTGCAGCGGCGGCTCGCAATCGCTGGCCGTGTGCAACGGCAAGCCGGGCGACAGCTCGCGGTAGTTATAGACCTCACCGTTGCCGATCAGCGCTGCAGCGCCGGCGAAGAACGGCTGGTCGCCGGTTTGCAAATCGATGATCGCCAGCCGGGTGTGCACCAGCGCGCATCGCCCGGCCGCGAGGTGCCCGTCGCCATCCGGGCCGCGATGGGCAAGCGCCTTTGCCAGCGCCGCCAGCACGGCCGCCGATGGCGGCGGCGTATCCGGCCCGACGGCCAGGCCCGCTATGCCGCACATGCCGGCTTCTCCACCGTCTGCAGAAAACCGCGCCACTTTGCGAGCACCGGCGCCTCGGCGAACTCGGCATCGAACTTGGCGCGGCCCGCGGCCGTCAGCCCCGCCGCGAACCCGGCGTTCCCAAGCACCAGTCCGATCGACGTCGCCAAAGCCTCCGGATCGTCGAGCGGGACCAGCAAGCCATCCTCCCCCGGCCGGATCAGCTCCCGCGGGCCGTCCGAAGATGCGGCGACCACCGGACGGCGCGCCGCAAATGCTTCCACGATGACGTTGCCGAGCGGTTCGTGGCGCGATGGACACGCCAGCACGTCGCAGCCGGCCAGCAGGGCCGCGGTGTCGTCGCGCCAGCCCGCGAACACCACCCGGTCCGCAACGCCGGTCTGCCGGGCGAGGGCTTGCAGCGCCTCGCGCTCGGCTCCTTCCCCGGCGATGATGGTGGTCACGCCGGGCAGGCGCGGCAAGGCGCGGATCAGCACGTCGAACGCCTTGTTGCGATGCAGCCGGCCGAGCGCCAGCACGATGGGCGTGCCTGGGGCGACGCCGAGCCGTTCCGGGGCCGCGCCGGCGAGATCGGGCGCGAAGTTCGGCAGATAATGCGCCCGCGCTGCAGGCCAGCCCTGGCCGATGATCCACTTCACCAGGGTGCGCGTATTCCCCACCAGGTGGTCGCACCGCTTGTAGTAGCTGAGGTCGTAATAACCGCCGAGCCTGCCTGCCAGCACCCAGTCGCCCCGCGGCGTGAACCGGGCCGCACGGTTCATCCAGGCCACCGCGACCCGCGGTGCGAATTGCCGCAAGGCAGCGCCGATCCGCAGTGACGTCGTGATGTCGAGCGCTCCGCCGAAGCCGAGTTCGACCGGTTCGGCTGCGGCAAGGCGGGCCGCGCGCGGGGCGTCGGTCCGGATGATCGGCAACACTGTGTCACCGGCCCGATGCTGGGCCAGCACCAGCCGTTCGAAGAACAGCTCCGCCCCGCCATTGGGGGCGCCGGCCATGATATGCGCGGCCTTCACAGCATGTCCCGCGCACGCGCCAGAACCTGGTCCACAGTGAGCGCCTCGATCGGCGTGCGGCCGGCCGGGCCGGGCGCGAGCACCGCTGCGGCACAACGGCCGGATGGGGCATACTCGCTGGCCGGGGTTGGCCCGAACAAGCCGAGCGTGGCCGTGCCAGCCGCCGCAGCCAAGTGCATCAGGCCGGAATCGTTGCCGACGAACAGCCTGCAACGCGCAAGGCAGGCCGCAGCCTCGGGCAGGCTGAGGCAGCCCGCCAGGTCGATCGCGCCGGGCAGGGCATCCAGCAGCGGCTGCGCCATCGCGCGTTCGGCCGGCCCGGGCCCGGCGAAAATGGCAGCACGGGCGCCGGGCAGGATGTCCTCGATCGCTTTGAACAGGCTGGCGAACCGGTCTGCGGGCCACACCTTGCCGGACCAGTTGGCGGTCGGCCCCATGGCGATGACCGGGCTGCCAGGCGGAACCAGCGCCAGTGCCCGCGCCTGGTCCGCCGGCCCCGACCACGCGACCGGCAGCGGTGGTTTCGCAAGCCCGAGCGTCCCGGCCAAATGGGTCAGCCGGTGCCCCGGCCGCCGCCCGCCACGCATGATCGCCCGCCGCCGCGCCGGCAGCAGCAGCGTCACGGCCGAGCCGCGCAGGTCCACGGCGAGGTCCCAAACCGTGGTCACCGTCTGCAGCCAGAGCGTCAACCAATGCCGGTCGTAGCGCCGCTTATCGACGACGATCGTGCGGTCGCGATTGGGCATCCGCTCGAACACGCCTTCCGCCACCGGCCCGCAGGCGATGGTGAAGCGCGCCTCGGGGTTGGTCCGCAGCAGATGATCGAGCAACCCGGTCGAGAGGACCGCGTCGCCGATCCGCGTCGCGGTGATGAACAGGATACGCACGCCGGGTCTGTAACAGCCTGGCTCCGCGCCGGCAAAACCGGACGCTTGTTCCGCGTGGCTGCCTTTACCACCTGCTGAGCATGACCATGCTCGCTCACCTGCCGCACCGCGCCGTGCTGTCCGTCACCGGCGAGGACCGGGTGACCTATCTGCAAGGCCTGGTCTCGAACGACGTGGCGGCCGCAGCGCCCGGCCGCGCGGTGTGGACGGCGCTGCTGACCCCGCAAGGCAAGTGGGTCGCGGATTTCTTCATCTTCGCCGAAGCGAACCGCCTGCTGCTGGATGTGGAGGCCGCTCAGGCAGCCGATCTGACCCGGCGGCTGACCCGGTTCCGCCTGCGGTCGCGGGTGGATGTCGCGCCGGAGCCGCTGCAGGTGTATGCCGCCTGGGCCGGCGAGCCGCCGATGCACGGTGTGACGGCGCCCGATCCACGCCTCACCGAGGCCGGGTGGCGTATCTTGGCGAACGGCGATCTGGCGCCGAATGCGGACCCCGATGACTACGACCGCCATCGGATCGCGCTGGGGCTGCCGGACGGCAGCCGCGACATGGAGGCCGAGAAGAGCGTGCTGCTCGAAGCCGGCTTTGATGAGCTGTCCGGCATCTCCTGGACCAAGGGCTGCTACATGGGGCAGGAGCTGACCGCTCGCACCAAATACCGCGGCCTGGTGAAGCGGCGGCTGGTCCCGGTATCCGGACCGGAGCCGCTGCCGGCCCCGGGCACGCCGGTCACGCAGGATGGGCGGGAAGTCGGCTGGTTGCGCTCCGTCAACGGCACGGCCGGGTTGGCGCTGATCCGGATCGACGCGCTCGGCGCCGGGTTGGAATGCGGCGGCGCGATCAGCGCAACGCCGGCGAGCTGGATGCGTCTGCCCGGCCCGGTGAGCTGATCGACCCGGCGGGGTCGCCAATCCTGCGGCCAACCCACGCCGGCAGCGCCGGCAAGACCAGCGCCTGCACCCGCGCCGCGTCTGCCGCGTCGAGCGAAGCCGATCGCCGGGTGCCGAGATCGACGTGCAGGAACAGCACCTCCTGCATCGCGACCTCGGTGTCGCCGGACGTCATCTCATGCACGATGTGGATGCGCTTGCCGTTGAACGATGCGAGCGCCGAGCGGACCCGAAGCGGCGCGCCCTCCCGCACCTCGTGGCGGTAGAGCGTGTGGCTTTCGACTGCGAACACGCTCCGGGCCGTCGTGTCGCGGTAGTGGACGCCGAGTTGAGCGAGTTCCAGCCACGCGTCGCTGCCACGGTCGAACACCACCACGTAGTAGGCCAGGTTCATATGGCCGTTGCCGTCCAGCCATTCGGGCCGAACATGGTCTAGGTGTTCGGCCCACATGTGCTTTCGTTAGAGCGAGTTGTCGTCGAACCCGCCGCCACTGCCACCGCTATTGTCGTCCCAACCGCCGCCGCTATCGCCTTGGGTGCTGTTGTCCCAGGCCGGATCGGTGCCGCCGCCTTGGGACGCATTGTCCCACATGCCGCCGCCTTGGTCCGGCGGCGCTGCATCGCCGTAGTTGTTGTTGATGATGGTCTCGCTCGGAGCGCCGCCGAAGCCGCCGCCCATCCCGCCACCGCCAAACCCGCCACCGAAGCCGCCGCCGGCGCCATGGCCGGAGAACATGTCCATCAGCAGGTTGCCGGCCACCACGCCACCCGCCACGCCCGCCGCGGTGCCGAGCGCGGAACCCAGGAAGCCTGAACCGGAGCGCTGGAACATCCCCGGCTGCACGCCCGGCGGATAGTTCGGCGGCGGCATCGCGCCCGGCTGCGCATATTGCGGCGCACCCTGAGCCGGACCCTGGTTCCAAACCGGCGCCTGAGGTTGCGGCTGGGACGCACCGCCGCTGAACAGCCCGCCGAGGAAGCCGCGCGATTGGCCGGGCTGCGGCGCCTGCTGCTGCTGCTGTTGCTGCTGACGGAGCGAGTCGATCTCCGCCTGCATCCGCTGCAGCCGCGTGCCGGCCTCGGCCAGAGCGGCCTCCTGCACCACCGCCATCTGGGTGATCCGGTAGCGCGCCTCCGGATGGGACTGGAACTGCTCGGCGATGAAGCGGTCGGCCTCGGGATCGATCGGCGCGAGCTGCGGCTGCGTCGCCGGCACGCTGCGTTGGAACACACCGCCGCCTTGCGCTGCGCCACCCACACGGGCGACGAACTTCTCGATCAGATCGCGTTCCTCATTGGTCATTTGGACTCACCCTTCATGGAGTTCTTAGCGGGACGCCGTTGTGGGAGTAGGTCAGTAGCCGCAACGACATGGCCCGCTCCAGTGGCCGGTTCAAGCCGGATAGGCATTCAAGCGCGGCGCCTCGATCGCCGGGCACCGGTCCATCACCACCGCCAGCCCGGCCGCCCTTGCACGGTCCGCCGCCGCCTGGTCGATGACGCCAAGCTGCAGCCAGACGCTGTGCGCACCCAGCCGGATCGCCTCATCCACCACGGCGCCTGCCTGGTCCGAGGCGCGGAACACATCCACCATGTCGAGCGGCCCCGCCTCCGCCAGCGACGCCACGACCGCCTGGCCGAGCAGCGTCTGGCCGGCCAGGCCGGGGTTGACGGGCGTGACCGCCCAGCCTTTGGCGAGCAGGAACCGCATCACGCCATGCGACGGCCGCTCCGGCCGGTTCGAGGCGCCGACCAGCGCGATGCGCCGGGTTTGGGTCAGAATGCCGGCGACCTGAGCGTCGGTCAGTCCATCGAGTGCCATGTCCATCCTAACGCATGCGGGTTGCTGTCTGTTGCCGGGCAACTAAGGTGCGCCGCTATGAAGCCCGGCGCACCTTCTTTCCAAGACGTGATCCTCCGCCTGCATACCTTCTGGGCCGCGCAAGGCTGCGTCATCCTGCAACCCTATGACGTGGAAATGGGCGCCGGCACCTTCCACCCGGCAACCACGTTACGCGCGCTGGGGCCGAAGCCGTGGCGCGCCGCCTACGTGCAGCCCAGCCGCCGTCCGAGCGACGGCCGCTACGGCGAGAACCCGAACCGGCTGCAGCACTATTACCAGTATCAGGTGATCATGAAGCCCGCGCCGGAAAATGCGCAGGCCCTGATGCTCGCCTCCTACGCCGCCATCGGCCTTGACCCGGCGTTGCACGACATCCGTTTCGTCGAGGATGACTGGGAAAGCCCGACGCTCGGCGCCTGGGGCCTGGGCTGGGAGGTGTGGTGCGACGGCATGGAGGTAGGGCAGTTCACCTACTTCCAGCAGGTCGGCGGCATTCCCGTCGCCATCCCATCGTTCGAGATGACCTACGGCCTGGAACGCCTGGCCATGTACGTGCAGGACGTCGAGCGGGTGTACGACCTCGACTTCAACGGCGCCGGGGTCAGCTACGGCGACGTGTTCCTGCGTGCGGAGCGGGAATACAGCGCGCACAATTTCGAACACGCCGACACCGCCATGCTGGCCCGGCACTTCGTGGATGCCGAACGGGAATGTGCAGCGCTGCTGGCGGCCAAGCTGCCCCTGCCCGCCTACGACCAGTGCATCAAGGCGAGCCACCTGTTCAACCTGCTGGACGCCCGCGGCGTCATCAGCGTGACCGAACGCGCCGCCTATATCGCCCGCGTCCGCACGCTCGCCAAAGGCTGTTGCGAGGGCTGGCTGGCTGGCGAGGATGTTGTTTCTACCATGGCGGCGGAGTAATCTACCAACGTGGGTATGCAGTTGAACATCAAGAGCGACGAGGCCTACCAGCTTGCGTCTCGATTGGCTGAGCTGACGGGCGAGAGCATGACGACGGTGGTCACGGAGGCGCTTCGGGCCCGTCTCGCAGCCGAGGAGAAATCGCACGAGGCTGACGCCATGATCCGCGACGTCATGGCGCTTGCGGCTGAAATCCGGGCGGAGCTCGACAAGGCCGGCGGCGAGCCGCTCACGTCCAACCATGACTGGCTGTATGACGAAGTGACGGGCCTGCCGATTTGATCATCGACAGTTCCGCGTTCGTGGCCGTCGCTCTGGAAGAGCCTGGATGGGAAAGCCTGCTTTCCGTGATGGCGCATGCGCCGAGCCGTAAGACCTCCGCGGCGACCTGGCTCGAAAGCTGTATCGTGATCGATCGTCGCAAGCTGCCAGGCGTCACAGCCCGTTTCGAGGCGATCCTCCTCCGGCTAAAGACGGAGATCGTCGCGGTGGACGCTCAGCAGGTCACCGCGGCCCGAACGGCCTACCAGCGATACGGACGCGGCAATCACCCGGCTCACCTCAATTACGGCGATTGTTTCGCATACGCGCTGGCAAAGCTCAGTGGCGAGCCATTGCTGTTCAAAGGCAACGATTTCAGCCAGACCGACATTCCCTCCGCCCTGAGAGCCTGATGCCCGAACTGCTGCTGGAACTGTTCAGCGAGGAAATCCCCGCCCGCATGCAGGCGCGCGCGGCCGACGACCTGTCGCGCATGGTGACCGAGGCGCTGGCCGCGCTGTCGCCCACCAAGCCGCACACCTTCTACGGCCCGCGCCGCATCGCGCTGACCCTGACCGTCGATCCGGCCGTTCCCGCCGCCAGCAGCGTCGAGCGTGGGCCGCGGAGCAGTGCCCCGGAACAGGCGCTCGCCGGGTTCCTTCGTAAGCACGGCGCGACCCGGGACATGCTGGTGCAGGACGGCGATTACTGGGTGCTGCACAAGCAATCCGCCGCCCAGGATGCCGCCAGCCTGCTGGCCTCCGTCATGCCGGGGCTGCTGCGCCGGTTTCCGTGGCCGAAATCCATGCGCTGGGGCGGCACGGGCAGCCTGTTCACCTGGGTGCGCCCGCTGCGGCGCATTCTGTGCCTGCTCGACGGGGCGACCGTGCCGTTTGCCTTGGCGGAAGGCGCCGACGACGGGCATGGGCTGGCATCGGCCAACCTCACCGAGGGCCACCGTTTCATGGCGCCCGGCGCCTTTCCGGTGCACTCCGCCGAGGAATGGTTCGCCGGGCTGCGCGCCAAGCGGGTGATGGCCGACGCCGCCGACCGGCGCCGCCACATTGCCGACGGCATCGCGGCGCTCGCGTCCGCACAGGGCCTGAGCGTGGTGGACGACCCCGGCCTGCTGGATGAGGTCGCCGGGCTGGTGGAATGGCCGGTGCCGCTGCTGGGACGGATCGACCCCGCCTACATGGACCTGCCCGCCGAGGTCATGCAGGTGTCCATGCGCGTGAACCAGCGCTACTTCGCGTTGCGCACCGCCGATGGCGCCGCTGCCCCCTACTTTGCATTCGCGGCCAACCTGGAGGCGCCCGATGGGGGCGCCACGATCATCGCCGGAAATGAGCGCGTGCTGCGCGCCCGCTTCAGCGACGCCCGCCACTTCTGGGACGCCGACCGCCGGGTGCGCCTGGCGGACCGGGTGGCGGCACTCGATGCGATCACCTTCCAGGCCAAGCTCGGCACGCAAGGCGCGCGGGTACATCGCATTATGCAGTTGGCCGAACATATCGCCCCGATGGTGGGTGCCGACCCGTCTCTGGCCGGGCGCGCCGCCTGGCTGGCCAAGGCAGACCTCACCACAGGGATGGTGGGTGAGTTCCCCGAACTGCAGGGTGCGATGGGCCGCTACTATGCCCTGCATGACGGCGAGGACCCGGCGGTGGCCGACGCGGTGCGCGACCACTACGCCCCGAAAGGGCCTGGTGACGCCGTCCCGGTTGCCCCGGTCACCATCGCCGTCGCACTGGCCGACAAGATCGACTTGCTCGCGAGCTTTTTCGCCGTTGGCGAACGCCCGACCGGGTCAGGCGACCCCTTCGCCCTGCGCCGCGCCGCACTGGGCGTGGTCCGCATCATCCGGGAGGGCGGCCTGCGCCTGAACCTGCGGCCATTGATCGGCCTGTGTGCCGCTCAGCTCCCCGCGCCGCCCCCGGCTGACGATGTCCTGGCCTTCATCGTGGAACGTGCGCGGGTCCAATTGCGGGGCGAAGGCGCCCGGCATGACGTGCTGGACGCCGTGTTCGCCGCGGCGGGCAGCGACGATCTGGCGGCGCTCCTCGCTTTGTCCGAGCAACTGGGCGCGCTCCTGGGGACCGATGACGGTGCAAGCCTGCTGGTTGCCTACAAGCGTGCCGCGAACATCCTGCGCATCGAAACCGCCAAAGACGGCCCGCATCACGGCGCGCCCGACCCGGCGCTGTTCCGCCTGGATGAAGAACGCGAGCTGCTATCCCAAGTCGGTGCGCTGGAACTTAGCTTGCCAAATCGGCTTCTCGCAGCCGAGTTCACCTCCGCAATGCGCGATCTTGCCTCTTTGCGGCCACGTCTTGATGCGTTTTTCAACACCGTGACGGTTAATGATACTGACCCGGCGCTTCGCCGTAACCGCCTCCGTCTGCTACATGCCGTTCGAGCAACGATGGACCGCGTTGCCGACTTCTCCCGTATCGAGGGCTAACGATGACCAAGTGGGTGTACAGCTTCGGCGCCGGCCATAACGAGGGGCGCGCAGACATGCGCAACCTGCTGGGCGGCAAGGGCGCAAACCTGGCGGAAATGGCCTCCATCGACCTGCCGGTGCCTCCGGGCTTCACCATCACCACCGAGGTCTGCACCGCCTTCTACGACAATGGCCGCAAATATCCGGACGAACTCCGCGGTCAGGTCAAGGAAGCGCTGGCCCGGGTCGAGAAGGCGGTCGGCCTGAACTTCGGCGACGCCGACCACCCGCTGCTCGTCTCCGTCCGCTCCGGCGCGCGCGTCTCGATGCCGGGCATGATGGACACGGTGCTGAACCTGGGCCTGAACGACAACACGGTGCTCGGCCTCGCCAAGGCCAGCGGCGACCCGCGCTTCGCCTGGGACAGCTATCGCCGCTTCATCCAGATGTACGGCTCGGTCGTGCTCGGCGTCGATCACCATCGCTTCGAGGAGATCATCGAGTCCGCCAAGATCGACGCCGGCGTCACCGAGGATACCGGGCTGTCGCCGGAACACTGGCAGCAGGTCGTCACCGAGTACAAGGCGATGGTCCACACCGACCTCGGCAAGCCCTTCCCGCAGGATCCTGAGGAGCAGCTTTGGGGCGCCATCGGCGCCGTGTTCGGTTCCTGGATGAACCCCCGCGCCAACACCTACCGCCGCCTGCACGACATCCCGGCCTCCTGGGGCACGGCGGTGAACGTCCAGGCCATGGTGTTCGGCAACATGGGCGACGACTGCGCCACCGGCGTCTGCTTCACCCGCGACCCGTCCACCGGCGAGGACATCTTCTACGGCGAGTTCCTGGTCAACGCGCAGGGCGAGGACGTGGTGGCCGGCATCCGCACCCCGCAGCCCCTGTCCAAGCTCCGCGCCAACCCCGGCGAAGTTTCCATGGAGGAAGCCCTCCCCGCCGTCTATCAGGACCTCGTCCGCGTCCGCAGCGTGCTGGAATCGCACTACAAGGACATGCAGGACATCGAGTTCACCGTGCAGCAGCAGAAGCTGTACATGCTGCAGACTCGCAGCGGAAAGCGCACCGCCGCCGCCTCGCTACGTATCGCGGTGGAGATGGCGGAAAGCGGACTGATCGACCGGACCGAGGCGGTGCGCCGCATCAACCCGGCGAGCCTCGACCAACTGCTGCACCCGATGCTCGACCCCAAGGCGCCCCGCACGCTGATCTCCAAGGGCCTGCCGGCCAGCCCCGGCGCTGCCAGCGGCGTGGTGGTGTTCAATTCCGAGGAAGCCGAGATGCGGGCGTCCAAGGGCGAGTCCGTGATCCTGGTGCGGGTCGAAACCAGCCCCGAGGACATCCACGGCATGCACGCCGCCCGCGGCATCGTCACCACCCGCGGCGGCATGACCAGCCACGCGGCCGTGGTGGCCCGCGGCATGGGCCGGCCCTGCGTGGCCGGCGCCGGCGGCATCAGCGTCGATTACGGCGCACAGACCATGACGTCGGGCGGCAAGACCGTACGCGCCGGTGAAACGATCACGCTGGACGGCGCCACGGGCGAGGTGTTCTCCGGCTCGGTCGCGATGATTGAGCCGGCGCTGTCCGGCGACTTCGCAGCCCTGATGGAATGGGCTGACGGCCTGCGCCGCATGAAGGTGCGCGCGAACGCCGAAACGCCGCTCGATGCGGAGACCGCCCGCAAGTTCGGCGCCGAGGGCATCGGCCTGTGCCGCACCGAGCACATGTTCTTCGATCCGCAGCGCATCGGCGCCGTCCGCCAGATGATCATGGCCCAGGACGAGCGCGGCCGTCGCGCAGCCCTGGCCAAGCTGCTGCCGTTCCAGCGCGATGACTTCCGCGACCTGTTCCGCATCATGGCCGGATTGCCGGTCACCATCCGCCTGCTCGACCCGCCGCTCCACGAATTCCTGCCCCACCAGGAGTCCGAACTCGCGGACGTTGCGACGGCGCTTGGGGAGGACCTCGAGACGATCCGCCGCCGGGCCGACGAGCTGAAGGAAGCCAATCCGATGCTCGGCCATCGCGGCTGCCGCCTCGGCATTTCCTATCCGGAAATCTATGAAATGCAGGCCCGCGCGATCTTCGAGGGCGCCATCGCCGCGACCGACGAGGCCGGCAAGGCGCCGATCCCGGAAATCATGATCCCGCTGGTCGCGACCCGGAAGGAACTCGAGATCACCCGCGCGCAGGTCGATAAGATCGCCGCCGAAGTGTTCAAGGAAACCGGCAAGACGCTGGAATACTCGGTCGGCACCATGATCGAGCTGCCGCGCGCCGCACTTACGGCGGACAGCATCGCGCAGGTCGCCGACTTCTTCTCCTTCGGTACCAACGACCTGACGCAGACCGCCTTCGGTCTTTCGCGCGACGACGCCGGCAAGTTCCTGCCGCACTACGTGGACCAGGGCATTCTGCCGAAGGACCCGTTCGTCTCCATCGACGTGGACGGCGTCGGCGCCCTGGTTCGCATTGCCGCCGAGAAGGGCCGCCACACCAAGAACGCGCTCAAGATGGGCATCTGCGGCGAGCACGGCGGGGACCCGGCCTCGATCGCGTTCTGCGAGGATGTCGGTCTGGATTACGTCTCCTGCTCCCCCTACCGCGTCCCCGTCGCCCGCCTGGCCGCCGCGCAAGCCGCACTCGGCACCGCCGGCGACAAAACGGCGTAGGATGGGGAAGCCCTTGCGCGACCCATCACTCGTTCAACGATGATGGGTCGCGCGGCGCTGACCCATTTAAGGGATAGGCGCTAGATCCACCCTCACCACCTCGGCGCATCCCGGCAGGCTGGGAAACCGCGTGAGCACCGCCGGGTCATGCCCGGGGATGACGTGGTCCGGCCCGTCCGCCAGTTCCTCGCAGATGCGCCAGCCCTCCGCCATGCGGGCCACGTCCACCACCAGCGGAAACGGGTTGCGCGTGCGGATGTTGGCCCAGTAATGCGCGGCGTCACTGGCGAGGACGACGTAGCCGCGGGCGGTCGCGACGCGCACCACCTGCAAGCCGCCGGAATGGCCACCCACGAGGTGCAGCGTGATGCCGGGTGCGATCGTGGCGGTGCCGTCATGGAATGTCACCCGGTCGGCAAACACGTGGCGCACCGCGGTCGTAACGTCCTCCACCTCCATGGGGATGCGCAGCACCCGGTGGCACATGCAGCGCCCGGTCGCGAAGGCCATTTCGGCATCCTGCAGGTGGAATGTCGCCGCCGGGAAATCGTTCATGCACCCGGCGTGGTCGTAGTGCAGATGGGTCAGCACGACGTCCTTCACGCTGGCCGCATCGATGCCGGCCAGCGCCAGCCCTTCGACTGGGGAGCGCATCAGGCGGCGGCCACGCGCCTCGGCCGTCGCGTGGCTGAACCCGGTATCGACCACGATCGTGCGCCCGCCGCCGGTGATCGCCCAGACGTAGTAGTCGATCGGCATATGCGCCGAGTGATCGTCGGGAAATAGGAAGTTGCTGGCAGCCGTGCGGTCCTGCTGGGTCCCGTAGCGGATCGCGACGATCTCGTACTGCACGCTATTCCTCCTCCGGCAAGATCGAGCCGTCGAGTGGCAGGACCTCGCCCAGCCACGCCGCGTGCTTCAAGTGATCGTCCCGCGGCCGGCCCGTTTCCGGATGCACGAGGACAACCAGGCCTTGGCGCTGCAACATCAGCCAAGGAACCAGGTGTGGGAACGTATCCGCGTGGAATGCGACCTGGAACATCGGCGCCGGGTGCGGCCCCACCGGCTCGTCCCGCCAGCGGCCCATGCGGACGGTGAAGCCGGACTCGATAGCAGCGCGCACGGTCTCCGCCGCACGGCGCTCGGCCGCATCGCGATAGTAGATGTGGGCGTGATATTCGAAAGGCGCCGCCTTTCCCGCGTCGAGCATGCTCGCCTCCATCATCGTTGACGCGTTTGAAGCACCCCGCTCGGCGGTGCTGCAACCTAATTGCCACAACGCAGGCGCGCTGTTGCAACGGTCTGCCCGGCCATTCGTTGGCTGCGGGAACAGTCATCCCGGCGGGATAGCGCGATGCCTTTGCAGGCGGGGCAGTGGACGAGGCACGGATACGCTACAGTGGTCCAGGGCGCGTGGAGTGAGAGTCTTGGACGACAGGGTGAAGCCGCCGGACGAGCCTGGCGAAACTGCGTCCGCGCGGTGGGAACAGCTTATCGAGTTCCTCCGCAGAAGCGCGGATGGCGGGGTTCTTCTTGTCGGCGCGGCGATCATCGCGCTCATCTGGTCCAACTCGCCGGCAGCGTCCTCCTACGAAACGCTGCTTCACGTGCCGCTCGGGATCCTATCGCTGCACGGCTGGGTCAACGACTTTCTGATGGCGCTGTTTTTCCTGCTCGTCGGGTTGGAAATCCGGCACGAAATGACCGGCGGCCAGTTGGCGTCGGTGCGCAAAGCCGCCGCACCTGGGCTGGCCGCACTCGGCGGAATGGTCGCGCCGGCGCTGATCTACGTGGCGTTCAATTACGCCAATGCGTCGGCCCTGAAAGGTTGGGCCGTGCCATGTGCGACCGATATCGCCTTTGCGCTGGCGGCGTTGAACCTGCTGGGCGACCGTGTGCCGATTTCGCTCAAGGTGTTTTTGACCGCGCTGGCGATTATCGACGATATCGGCGCGATCATCATCATTGCGATCTTCTACACCGGCGGCCTGAATTGGCTGGCCCTCGGCGTCGCCGTCGCGGTGCTGGCCGCACTCTATCTATTGTCGCGCGCCGGTGTGCGGTCGCTGCTCCCCTATCTCGGCGGCGGCTTGATCCTATGGGTCGCTATCCATCAATCCGGCATCCACGCGACACTGGCGGGCGTGGCACTGGCCTTCGTCATCCCCATGCACAGTCAGGCCGGCGAGATGGAAACGCCGGCCCATCTGCTGGAGCGCAGACTGGGCGGCATCGTGTCATTGGCCATCCTACCGCTGTTCGGCCTGTTCAACGCCGGTCTGCAGTTCAACACCATTTCGCTGCGCACTTTGTCGGACCCGGTGTTTCTCGGCATCGCTGCCGGGCTGGTGCTCGGCAAGCAGATTGGCGTGTTCGGCGTGACCATGCTGGCCTGCAAGCTGCGCTGGATCCACCTACCCGGCAACATGCGGTGGCCGGCGCTCTATGGCGGCAGCCTGCTCTGCGGCATCGGCTTCACAATGAGCTTGTTCATCGGCGACCTGGCATTCGCGGGGCAGACGCGCGATGCGGAAATGAAGCTCGCCGTGTTCAGCGCATCCTTGCTGTCCGCCGTCATTGGCCTCGCCGTGCTGCGATTGTCAGCCAAGCCTGGCCGCAGTTCGGCCGGGTAGCCCGCCCCGGCCGCAGCACGCTGGAACGGCCGGCGTGAACATCGTGATTTTTGGGTTGGCGGTGAGTTCGTCCTGGGGCAATGGCCACGCGGCCTTGTGGCGCGGCCTGATCAAGGGGTTGCTGCACGACGGCCATCGCGTAACGTTTTTCGAACGCGACGTTCCGTTTTACGCGGAACACCGGGACATGACGGAGTTGCCGCAAGGTGGCTGCCTGGTCGTGTATCCGGATTGGCCCTCGATCGTGACGAAAGCTCGCCACGCATTGGCTGACGCCGACGTCTCCATCGTGACGTCCTATTGCCCCGACGCGGTGGCTGCCGCGGCCGAGGCAGCCGCAAGCGCGGTGGGACTGTCCTGCTTCTACGATCTCGATACCCCCGTGACGCTGTCGCGCCTCGCGGCCGGGGAAGCGGTCGAGTACCTGGGGCAAGCGGGCTTGGCGCCGTATGGGCTGGTGCTCAGCTACACCGGCGGCGCGGCGCTGACATTGCTGCGGCAGAAGTTGGGCGCGCGCCGGGTCGTGCCGATCTATGGCTCCGTGGACCCGGCGCAGCATCACCCGGTCCGCGGCCGGAGGGATAGGGCGATCCTGTCCTATCTCGGCACCTATGCCGAAGACCGGCAAGCCGCACTCGAGGCTCTGTTCGTCGAACCGGCCCGGCGCAGGCCCGCCGACCGCTTTGTCATCGGCGGCGCCCAGTATCCCAAGCAGTTTCCCTGGACGGACAACATCTGGTTCATGCGTCACCTGCCACCAGCCGAACACCCGGCATTTTACTGCTCGTCCCGCATGACGCTGAACGTCACGCGCGCCGCGATGGCGACGATGGGGCATTGCCCGTCAGGCCGCCTGTTCGAGGCCGCTGCGTGCGGCGTGCCGATCCTCAGCGACGCATGGCCCGGTCTGGACGAGTTCTTTACGCCAGGAGAGGAAATCCTCGTGGCGTCGGACACCGGAGGCGCGATGGCAGCACTCGACCTGTCTGACGCGGAGCTGGCGCGAATCGCCGCCAATGCGCGGGACCGCACGCTGGCCGAGCACACGGCGCTGCGCCGCGCCCGGGAAATGGTCGCCGCGTTCGAGCAAACGCAAGCAGAGATGGCTGCCTAACGGATGTGGGGGATCATTCCAGCCGCCGGCCAAGGCACGCGCATCCAGCCGCTCGCGTTCTCGAAGGAACTGCTTCCCGTCGGCAGCCGTGTCGATGAACGGGGTGTCGAGCGTCCACGCGCCGTTAGCGAATATCTGGTGGAACGCATGGTGCGGGGCGGGGCGAATAAGATCTGCTTCGTGATCTCCCCCTGGAAGTCGGACATCCTGCAGTATTACGGCGGCAGCCTGGGCGACACGGCCTTCGCCTACGTCGTGCAAAACCAAGCCTCCGGCCTGTGCGATGCGATCTTTCGCGCGCTGCCGCTGATCGGCGCGAACGAGCCCGTGCTGCTCGGCCTGCCGGACACGGTCTGGTATCCGGCCGATGCAATGGCGAGCTTGCCGGACGACCGGCTGAGCTTCCTGCTGTTTCCAGTGCAGCGGCCGGACTTGTTCGATGCCGTCCTGCTCGATGGCGATGGCTGCGTGCGGGAGATCGAAGTCAAAGCGGCGGCGCCGCGGTCGAATTGGGTTTGGGGCGCCTTCAAGCTGCCGGGTGCGCTGCTGCATGAACTGCACGACCTGTGGCTGGAACGCGAGCGGCGAGATGAATTCATCGGCACGCTGGTGAACGCCTATCTCGCCCACGGCGGCAAGGCGTACGGCGTGCGCGGCGGCGAGCGTTACGTCGATGTCGGAACATTGCACGGCTACCGTGAGGCGATGGGCGTGGTGGACGGCGGCTCGGCTGGCGTTCCCAGCGCCTTGCATCATGATGGCGGCGCCATTCTGGAGGAGAACCAATGAACATCGAGACCTGGACGACCGAACGCGTGCGCCAACGCGCTGCAGAGCTCGGCCCGTGGTTCCACAACATGGAATTGAAAGGCGTCCGCACGGCGCCGGACCATTTCCTGGGTGATTTCCCGTCCGTGAAGTGGCGCAGCTTCCAATCCGCGGTGCCGGCCGATCTGACCGGCAAGACGGTGCTCGATATCGGCTGCAATGGCGGCTTCTACTCGCTCGAAATGAAGCGCCGCGGCGCGGAGCGCGTCGTCGGCATCGACTTCGACGCCGATTACCTGGCGCAGGCGCAGTTCGCAGCCGACGTCGAGCAACTCGATGTCGAGTTCCGCCACTTATCGGTCTATGACGTGGCCAGCCTCGGCGAGCGCTTCGATATCGTCTTCTTCATCGGCGTGCTCTATCACCTTCGCCACCCGCTGCTGGCACTCGACCTCATCCACGAGCACGTCACGCGGGACATGCTGATCTTCCAATCCATGCAGCGTGGCAACGCAGGCATGCCAGCGATCGCCGCCAATTACCGGTTTTGGGAAATGGAGGTGTTCGACCAGCCGGGCTATCCGAAGCTGCACTTCATCGAACATGAATACTCCGACGACCCTACGAACTGGTGGGTGCCGAACCGGGCCTGTTCCGCCGCGATGCTGCGCAGCGCCGGCTTCACGATTGAAGCGATGCCGGAGGAAGAGATCTTCATCTGCCGCCACGTCCCGGGCCAGGGCGCCGCACCGATCTACCCAGCCCAGGCCGCGCAGGTGCAGCCATGATCGAAGCGGCGATGATCTGGAACGAACCCAATAACAAATCGCATTGGGACCTCGAAGCCGATCCTGGCTGGCAGATCTTCGCTCAGACTACGAAGCTGGCGGGTCAGGCGATTGCGGCGGAAGCACCGGGTTTGCCGCGAGTGCTCGGCGGCATCTCACCCATCGATCCGGATTTCATCAACTGCCTTGCCGCGCAAGGTGCGTTGGAACAGTTGGACGCTGTCGCGGTGCACGGCTTTCCGCTGGACTGGAACAATTGGCTGATCGACGAATGGCCGTCCAAGATCGCCAGCATCCAGGCGGTCACCTCGCTGCCGGTTTGGGTCTCCGAAGTCGGCGTCTCCACCTTCGGCGCCGAGGAGGTGCAGGAGTTCGGCGTTCGCCGCACCGCCGAATTGCTGCGCGGGCGTGCACCGCGCATGCACTGGTATAGCCTGTATGATCTTCCCTCCGCCTGGCCCGCCACCACCCGGCACCGCGAAGCGGAAGGGTCGTCCTACTACCGCCATTTCCACATGGGCCTGTATGACGAGCATGGCCGTCCGAAGTTGGCGGCCCGTGCTTTCGCGGACCTAACTCCCGACTTCGGCCTTTGCCAGTGGTTTCACTTCGAAGATCACCGGCTCGACGACGCGGTCGCCAAGATGCGTGACCTTGGCGTCACCTATTTACGAACGGGGTTGAGCTGGGCGGACTTCTACCGGCCCAACGCGCTGGCTTGGTTCGACCGCCAGATGCGTGCGCTGGAAGAGTTCGCCGTCACCGTCACCTTCTGCTTCACACCCGAAGACAAGGGCACGTGGCCGCACTACACGGCGCCACCCAAAGACCCATCGGAATTCGCCGAGTTCTGCGCCGCCATGCTGCGGCGCTACGCGGATGGCCGGGTGACCGCGCCGGCGATTGCCGCGGGCGCGGAAGGGCCGGATGCGTTCGAACTCGCGGAGGTTCGCAACACCTGAGCGCGAGTTACCGGTCGGTCGCACACGGGCGGGCAATCCTAAACAAGCACCGTGTCCAAACACGCTACGCGGCATGCCGGTAATTGCTTCGCGACGGTCGCGATACAGCCAGCTCATGACATTGATGTGCAGGCGTGCCGGCGCTTGGCCACTCGACACTGACACGAGCCTTCGCGCCCGACACATCACAGTTCGTCCAGCCGATTGGTTAATGCCT
>CAZZVB010000017.1:0-34329 GCA_964657445.1 uncultured Burkholderiaceae bacterium
CTTGGAGGGAGGTATGAACCTTGATGGGGCGTTTGGGCAAGGATTTTTTCAACCCCGTGGTGCTATTTCGTTTGCTGCTTTAAACTCGCAGCGCCTGCGTTCGATGCAGGGTGGCGAGGCTAAGGAAAAACCTAAGTCAGTTTGGGGCGTTTGGGCAAGGACTAAATTCGTGAAATCGAAAATCATCGTCGCGGGACTACTTGTCTTGTCAGCTTGCGGAAATGCCGGTGACGGCCGCTACACGGGAATCGTCACCACCGACCAAGGCTTGTGCGGGGTGGGCTTCGATGATCACGGCAAGGCCAATGCGACGCTCCTGCTGCGCGACGGGCGGGCCCAATTCGTGCCGGATAACGGCGTGACGGTGCTGAACGGGCAGGAGGACAACGCCGGCCATATCCATGTCGCGACCACTGGCGAAGGGGCGGACCATAAGCCGTTCAACCAGATCTTCGAAGGCGACCGTCATGGCGACAAGGTCGTCGGCCAGCTTGCGTCGCCGCGCTGCCGCGCCACCGTGGAACTCACCCGGCGGTCGTAAGACCTAGCCCAGATTATCCCATGACCTTACCAGCGCTGCGTCCCGGTTCAGCGTCGCGACGATCGTATCGATCCCGGTTGCATGCCAGCGCTGAATGGCCTTGTGGTCGGCGCCCAGCAGCCGGGCAAGCCGGCGCCAACTGAACAGATGCCGTCCGGTCAGCGGGCTCACCAGGCAGCGCGAACCGACGATACGCCGGATCACCAGCTTGTCGGCGGGGATGAGCGGTATCCAGGCCAGGGCCTGGTCCATCCTCGTGATGCGGCCGGGGAGAGGCACGGGCAGCCGCGGACGATCCTCGGCGGCATAAGCCTCCAGCGCTTCGGCGACATATTGATGGCGGGTCTGCCGCAAAGCGGTGCTCGGGCCGCTGCGCGGCAGGCACAGCAGCGTCTGGCCGGCTTCCTCCAGCCGGGCCACCACGGTTTCCGCGTCGGTGGCCGGCTGAGCCGTCCTGGATTTCGGGCGCAACGGCCGGAGCGAGGGCGTTTCGGACGTGGCGCGCCGCGGGTCGAAGCTGCTGGGCACGACCATGGGGTTCGACGCGACGCGGCCGCGAAGCGCCATGCGCGGCGGGGTCGCGCCGACCGTGGGCCGGGGACGGGTTGTGTTCATGTGAGATCCTGATGGGGGCTGAGGGGATCGGTGCTTACGCGAAGACCGGGTAGGGATAGGGCTCGCCTTCGAGTGGCGAGTTGTCGGTGATCGTCTTCCAGGTCACGGGATGGCCCGCGGGCAGCGGCGGCCGGTCCGTTCGCTCCGGCGCCGGTTTGGGAGCGCCGGGCCGGGGATGGCGGATTGGCGCCAGGCCAAGGCGGCGCGACCGCTCGATGGCGGCGTTGCGGCCAACGCTGAGCTTGCGGGCCACGAGGGTCCAGGGTTGGCCATCTGCGCGCATCCGCAGAAGGTGTTCATCGGCTTGTTGCGTCCAACTTATGGGTTGCGCCATGGAGCATCCTCGAAGGGGAACCATGTGTTAGTATAACTAACATTGTTCGTCAAACGTTCTTTTATCGCTGGGGGACCGCATGCCGGATTCGATGGGAGAGCGGATCGCCTTGCTGAGGCGGGAGCGTGGCTTGAGCCAGGCGGCCCTGGCCACCGCGACCGGAGTGTCGCGCAGCGCAGTCGCGCAGTGGGAGACGGATCGGTCCGGGCAGGTGAACGGCAACCTGGTCCGGATCGCCGAAGTGCTGGATGTGTCGCTGGAGGTGCTGCTGCACGGGGAGGAGGCACGCGGGCCGCAGGGCCTGACCGGCGACGAACTCGCGCTGCTCCGGCTGTATCGGGCCTGCGAGGCCGGGCAACGTGCCGACTTGTTGCGGCAGGCGCGCAGCTTTACGCGGCAGCCGAGGAAGCCGAACGGCGGTGGAAGCGTTTGAACGTCGAACCGTTAGCCCGGGAACACGCAATGAGTATGGACCAGATCGAAACCACGGCTGTCAGCTTGGCGCCCGGCCAGGGGCTCACCCCGGCAGCACAGAAAGAACTCGCGCACGCGATGGCGCGGTTGAAGGCGGGCGGCAGCGTCGTGGTGCGTCTGGCGGATCTGGCCGGCGGCGTGCTGGGCCGAACGATGAGCCTCGGGACGCGCGCCCTAGGTATGGTGCCGGGCGCGCACTCGACCGCTCAGGGCGTCGTGGAAGCCGCGTTGCGCCAGGCGTTCAACGTCGCCGTGCTGCGGCTGGGGGGTGATGGCCAGGCCGAGCAGAGCCGTAAGCTTGCCCGCCCGCTCGTGGTGATGTCGGGCGTCGTGGGTGGGTTTCTCGGGCTGGGCGGGTTCGTGCCCGACGCGGCGGTGACGACGCTGGCGATCATGCGCGAAATCGCCCGCATTGCGCAGGAAGAAGGCGAGAGCCTCGATGACCCGGACACCCGCGAAGCCTGCCTGCAAGTGTTCGCCTTCGCGCCCGCCGGACGGGGGGATTTGGGGGAGGAGGGCCGCCGCGAGCCGGAAACCAGCTATTTCACGGCCCGTCTGATGCTCACCGGCCGCCCCTTGACCATCCTCCTGGCAGACGTGGCGGCCCGCTTCGGCGTCACGCTGTCACAGAAATTCGCCCTGCAGGCGATCCCGCTGGTCGGCGCGGTCTCCGGCGCCACACTCAACAACGCGTTCCTGTCGCATTACCGCGGCTTGGCGCGCGCGCATTTCACCGTCCGCCGGCTGGAGCGCATGTTCGGGGAGGAAGCCGTCAGGCTGGCGGCCGCAGACGCGACACGATAGCCGCCGGGTCAGCACCGGCCGGCACGGCGAGCATCATCTCCGGCGTGCGGCCTGCAAGCAGCGTTACGGCGTTTTTGGGACAGAGACCGAGGCATTTCGTGTCTCTGACCAGAACCGCCGAGCGAAGGCCGGCACGCCGCAGCTCCTTTTTCAACGTGCCCGACAGTGCATCGCGCCCGTCCGGGCCGAACCCGCCTTTGATCTTCTTGCTGCATTTGCGGCAGACCAGCAGGACGTCGTCCCACTGGGTGCCGACGGCGGTCATTTCTGTGATACGGCGCTTGCTCATTGGCCGGAGATGGCGCCAGGCCGGCCGTCATCAAAGTGAAATCCGCGGGATTGCTAACCCCCGACCGCGCCTTGTGTCATGACGTACAGGCTGTAGAGCGACTGGCTGGACGCCATGAACAGCCGGTTACGGTGCCGCCCGCCGAAGCACAGGTTGGCGCACCGCTCCGGCAGGGCGATCCGGCCGATCGGGGCGCCGGACGGGTCGAAGATCATCACGCCGTCCAGCCCTTCGCGCATGCCCCAACCGCACCAGAGATTGCCATCCACGTCGCAGCGGAAGCCATCGGGCGTGCCGTCCCCGGCATCGATGAAGACGCGGCGATTGGTCAGGGTGCGGCCATCCGCGGCGACATCGAACGCCAGGATACGCCTCGGCACCACGGCACATTCCACCACGTAGGCGGTCCGTTCGTCCGGGGAGAAGGCGATGCCGTTGGGCCGGCCGACCTCATCCGTCGCCACCGTCAGTGCGCCAGTCACGCCATCGATGCGGTACACGTTGGTGGGCAGTTCAGGGTCGGCGCGTTCGCCCTCGTAATAGCCCAGAATGCCGAAATCGGGGTCGGTGAACCAGATCGACCCGTCCGACTTCACGACGACGTCGTTCGGTGAATTCAGGCGTTTGCCGTCGAACCGGTCGGCCAGCACGGTGATGCTTCCGTCATACTCCGTCCGCGTGACCCGGCGGCCACCGTGTTCGCACGTCACCAGGCGGCCCTGACGGTCACGCGTGTTGCCGTTCGCGTTGTTGGAGGGCTTGCGATAGATGCTGGTGGCGCCCGTCTCCTCGTCCCAGCGCAAAATCCGGTTGTTCGGAATATCGCTCCACAGCAGGCAGCGGGCATCACCGAACCAGACCGGGCCTTCGGACCAGCGGGCGCCGGTGTAGAGGCGTTCGACGGCAGCGAGCCCGATTTTATACTTGGCGAATTTCGGATCCAGGATTTCGACCGCCGGGTCCGGATAGCGCTCCGACGGGCGCCACGGCTGGGTTGGTGCGGATTGGGTCATGGATGGGTCGTAACGCGTCCTCGATGGGCGGGCAAACGCTTGCCGGGCGCGCCCGGAAGACACACATTACCCATATGGAACGCCAGAGTAACGCCGCTTCCCGGGATGTGGTCCGCGCCGTGCTTGAGACGCGGGACCACCGGGATAACGAAACCCACGCCATGCTGGTGAGCCTTTTTCAGAGCCTGGTGGCAGAACTGGTCGAGCAGGGGGTTCTGGCGCCAGCGCCGCTGGCCGAACGGCTATCGCGCGCTGAGGCGCAGACTGCGCCGGATCCCCATGGGGCGGGCGCCCGGAGCATTCTGGCGCACGTGGTAGCATGGCTGCGCGCGATGGAGCCGGGATTGCCGCCGTCGCACCCGGCGCGTTGGTATGCTGCGGGCGCGCCGCCGCCGAAATAGCGGCCTCAGGGAGTGAGTAGATGGTTGCCATAACGTCGCCGGCCTTTAAGCAGAACGCCCGCGAGGCCTTGGGCGACGCCGGCCTGCAAAAGGCGCTCGCGTTCAGCAAGCCGCAGTTCATGGCCCGGCGGACCCGTGCCGTGGAAGCGCTGCCGGAGTTCGAGCAGCTTCGCGACATCGGCCGCGACATCAAGAACCATGCTTTGGCGAACCTGGACTTCTACCTGGAAACCTACGCCGACAACGTCGAGAAGGCGGGCGGACACGTGCACTGGTGCGCGACGGCCGACGACGCCCGCGCGGCCGTGCTGGCGATCTGCCAGCGCGTGGGGGCGCGGACCGTCACCAAGGGCAAGTCGATGATTTCCGAGGAACTCGGGATCAACGCCCATCTCGAGCAGAACGGCGTCACACCGGTGGAAACCGACCTGGGCGAATACATCATCCAGCTTCGGCATGAGCATCCGAGCCACATCATCGCGCCGGCCTTCCACCTCAACCGGGAGGACTGGGAGGACACGTTCCGGCTGTCCCACACCGACCTCGATCCGGACCGGGTGTTCCATGAGCGGCGGGACATCCTGACGGAGGCGCGCACCAAGCTCCGGGAGCGCTTCCTGGCGGCCGATGTGGGCATCACCGGCGCCAATTTCCTGATCGCCGAGACAGGCAGCAGCGTCATCGTCACCAACGAGGGCAATGGCGACCTGACGCAGACGCTGCCGAAGGTGCACATCGTGCTGGCCTCGATCGAGAAATGCGTGCCCACGCTGGAGGATGCGACCAGCTTGCTGCGGCTGCTGGCGCGCTCGGCCACCGGGCAGGACTTCTCGGTTTACACCACGTTCTCGACAGGTGCGCGGCGGCCGGGCGATCTGGATGGGCCGGAGGAATACCACGTCGTGCTGCTGGATGGCGGCCGGTCCGCAATGATGGGCACCGAGTTCGCCGAGATGCTGCGGTGCATCCGCTGCGCCGCCTGCATGAACCATTGCCCGGTCTATGGCGCGGTCGGCGGCCATGCCTATGGCTGGGTCTATCCGGGGCCGATGGGCAGCGTGCTGACGCCGTCGTTGATCGGGGTGGATCAATCGGGGCATCTGCCGAACGCCAGCACGTTCTGCGGCAAATGCGAGAGCGTTTGCCCGGTGAAGATCCCGCTGCCGAAGATGATGCGGCATTGGCGGGAACGGGAGTTCGAGCGGCACCTCACGCCCGCCGGGGTGCGGACCAATCTTGGCATCTGGGCGTGGTTTGCCCGCCGCCCGGCCCTTTACCGGGCTGCAACGCGCGCCGCGGCCGGGGTGCTCGGGCTGATGGGACGCAAGCGCGGGCGGTTCGCATCCTTGCCGCTGGCGGGCGGCTGGACGGCCGGCCGGGACTTGCCGGCGCCCGAGGGCGACACCTTCTTCGCCCGCTACGCGAAACAGCAGCGGGCGTCTTCATGAGCCGGGAAGCCGTTCTCGGCGCGATCCGGCGCGGGTTGAAGCGCGGACCGTTGCCGGCGGACCAGGCGGAGATGCTGCGTGACCGGCTGGTCCGGCATCCGCGCCACCTCATTCCGGCGCGGACGCGGGTGAGCCGGGCCGAGCAGGTCACCCTGTTGGTGCACTATATTGAGCGGGAGTTCGGCACGGTGGACCGCTTGCCGGGCGCGGATGCGGTCCCGGGCGCTCTGGCCGAATACCTGGCCTCGCACAATCTGCCGACCGAGGGCGTCATCGCGCCGCACCCCGAGCTGCAAGCCATCCCCTGGGCGGAGCGGCCGCTGCTGCGGCTTCGCGAAGGGCGGGCGCTGCCGACCGACCTGGTCAGCGTGCAGCACGCCTTCGCGGCGATCGCCGAGACCGGCACGCTCATGCTGCCGTCCGCACCGGAGCGCCCCACCACGCTCAACCTGCTGCCGGACACCGCCGTCGTCGTGTTGCGGGCCAGCCGGGTCGTCGGCGGGTATGAGGAGGCTTGGGACATGCTGCGCGCCGCTGGGCCGATGCCGCGCAATGTCATGCTGGTGACGGGCCCGTCCCGTTCGGCCGATATCGAGCAGACGCTGGAACTGGGCGCCCATGGACCACGCCGCCTGCACGTCCTGCTGATCGAGGACGAGCCGGTGGCCCGGGTGGCGGCATGATGGACGCGCGCATGACGTTCTCGCCCTGGACCGCCGACCCGGCGTTCTTGCGGGCTTTCGCACAGGCAATCCCGCGCGACGCGCTTCTGGCCCAGCAGCGTTTTGCCCAGGCAGTCTGGGCGGCGCAGGTCCAGTGGGCCGAAGCGATCGGTTCCGCTGCGATCTCGGCGCAGTGGTCGATGCTGGATGCCATGCAGCGGACCGCAACCCGGGCGCTTTAAGGGCGATGCGCCGATCGCTCAGCGAAGGCGACCGAGAGGCTTGGGCGAACTACGCGCGGCATGTCGCCGTGCTGCCTGGACGCGCAGCTCCAGCTTTGGCGGCGGCCACCGCAGTTCCGCCCGTTACCCCGGCGGTGGCTTCACTTCCAGCGCCTGCACCGATGCGAAGCACGGTCCCGTCCTATGTGTCGGTTGGGGAGCAGCCGGCGGGGCTGGACAAGAGCACCTGGGCGCGGCTCCGTACGGGCAAGCTGGCGCCCTCGCGCACCCTCGATCTGCATGGGCGGACCGCTCAGCACGCTTTCCATGCCTTGCAGAATTTCCTGCTGCGCGCCCATGCCGACCGCGTGCGCTGTGTGGAGATCATCACCGGCCGCGGCAGCGGTGAGAATGGCGGGGTGATCCGGCGCGAGTTGCCGCTGTGGCTAAACCTGCCGCAACTGCGCCCTTTGGTGTTGGCCGTGGTGCACCCGCACGCGGCGAACGTCGGGGCGGTGAGGCTGCTGCTGCGCAAGCCGCGATGACCCCGTTCGGGGCCCACGTGCGTGCGCTGCGGGCAGAACGCGGCATGACGCTGAAGCAGTTCGCGGCCGCGTTGCAGGTGTCCAGCGCCTATGTCTCGGCACTGGAGCATGGCCAGCGGGGTGTTCCGAGCACCGGCTTGCTGCATCAGGTTTGCGAGGCGCTCGGCCTCATTTGGGAGGAGGCCGACGAGCTGTCGCGGCTGGCGAGGCTGTCCGACCCGCGGGTGGTGGTGAATACCGCCGGGCTGTCGTCGGATCGGACAGCGTTGGCGAACCGGCTGGCGACCCGGATCCGGGACCTGCCGCCCGAAACAGTCGCCGCCATGCTGGGCTTGCTGGATACGGCCGAGCGCCGGGGCTGACCACCTTGTTGGGGGACGGGCGATCCGCTAGAGCCTGTCACAAATAAGTCTCGGGAAACGTTGCTATGCTCGTTGGTCGCCGCACCGCACTCGGCTTGCTCGCCGCGCCTGCCATCCTCCGCACGATCGGCTCCGCGAGGGCTGCGGACGCCCGGGTTCTGAAGATCAGCCACCAGTTTCCCGGCGGGACGGTCGATCAGGGGGATTTCCGCGACCGGTTGGTGCGGCGGTTCGCAGCGGCCGTGCAGGAGAAGACCGGCGGGTCGCTGAGCTTCGAAATCTATCCCGGCTCGTCTCTGATGAAGACGGTGGCGCAATTCTCGGCGCTGCGCCGCGGCGCGCTGGACCTGTCGCTGTATCCGCTCGCCTACGCCGGTGGCGAGGTGCCGGAGGTCAATGTCGGGCTGATGCCGTGCCTGGTCACCAGCTACGCGCAGGGGTTTGCCTGGAAAACCGCCCCGATCGGGCAGGAGCTGACCGCCGTGCTCGACAAGCGTGGGGTGAAGATCCTGACCTGGATTTGGCAGGGCGGCGGCGTCGCATCCCGTGCGGCAGGCGTGGTTCAGCCCGACGACACCAAGGGCCTGAAGATCCGCGGCGCGTCCCGCGAAATGGATCTCATGCTGAAGGCCGCCGGCGGCATCATCAGCTCGGTGACGTCCGATGAGACGTATGCCGCCATGCAGACAGGTTCGCTCGACGCGGCGGTGACGTCGTCCACCAGCCTGATCAGCTTCCGGCTGCAGGAGATCGCCAAGAACGTCACCACTGCCCGCGGCGGATCGTTCTGGTTCATGCTGGAGCCGCTGATCATGTCCAAGCAGGTGTTCGACAGCCTGACCCCGGACCAGCAGGCGGCGATCACGGAGGTGGGCGCCGCGCAGGAGCCGTTCGCGCTCGACGCTGCGAAATCGGACGACCAGGCGCTGGCGGACATTTACAGCAAGGCCGGGGTCAAGGTCGCCGACATGACGGCGGACGACATCGCGAAGTGGAAGGCGGTCGCGCAGGATTCGGCGTGGAAGGACTACGCGGGCCGCAGCGCGTCCTGCGCCAACATGCTGAAACTGGCTGAGGCCGTCGCTTGAGCGTCACCGCCGACCCTATCGCCGCCGCCCCGGTCAACGACGTTCCGCGGACAGGCTTGCTGGCGCCGATCCAGGCTGTGGTGACGGCGCTGAACGGCGTGTTGGCGATCCTGTCTGCGCTGGCGATCGCTGCCGCCGGGTGCGTGCTGACCTGGGAGGTGATCGGCCGCTACTTCCTGGGGATCGCCAGTGACTGGCAGGACGAGTTGTCCACCTTCCTGCTGATCGGCGCCACGTTCGGGTCGGCCGCCTGGACCCAGGCGCGCCGCGGGCATGTCGGGATCGACGCGTTGGGCCATGTGCTGCCGCCGGGGATCGACCGGGTGCGGCGGGTCCTGGCGGATTTCTGTTCGCTGGCGTTCGTGACGTTCTTTGCCTGGAAAAGCTGGGAGCTGTTGCTGGAAGCGTGGCAGGAAGGCGAGACGACGCCGTCATCCTGGGGTCCTCCGCTCTGGATTCCCTATGGCTGCATGACGGCGGGCATGGCGCTGCTTGCGGTGCAATTGCTGCTGCAGCTTCTGGGCAGCCGGCATGCCGACGCCGCGTCCGCACACGCGGCCTGACCGGCATGGGTACTGGAACGATCGGCCTGATGTATGGCGGCGCCACCTTGCTGGCGCTGTTCTCCGGCATCCCGATCGCGTTCGCGCTCGGCGGCGTGGCGACCGTGTTCATGATGATCTTCATGCCAGCGGCCTCGCTCGATACCGTGGCGCAGAACGTCTATGAAGAACTCGCGTCGATTACGCTGCTGACGATCCCGCTGTTCATCCTCAAGGGTGCGGCGATCGGCAAGTCGCGGGCCGGCAAGGACCTGTATGACGCGCTGCATACCTGGCTGCACCGGGTGCCCGGCGGGCTAGGCGTCGCCGTGGTGATCGCCTGCGGGCTGTTTGCCGCGATGGCCGGGTCGAGCCCGGCGACGTGTTCCGCAATCGGATCGTCGGGCATTCCGGAGATGCGCCGCCGGGGCTACTCGCCGGGTTTCGCGGCCGGGCTGGTGGCGGCTGGCGGAACGCTCGGGATCCTGCTGCCCCCGTCGATCGTGCTGATCCTGTATGCGGTGGCGTCGGAGCAATCGCTTGGGCGGCTGTTCCTGGCGGGGCTTGGGCCTGGCCTCCTGCTGGTGTTCCTGTTTGCCGGTTGGGCCGTCATCAACTGGCGGCGAGAGTACGGCCGCGCGGTGCGGACCGCCGACGCCGGCGGCGTCCGTGGCGAGATCCTGCGGTCCGACAGCTATTCCATGCGGGAGCGCATGGTGGCGTTGCCGCGCGTGGCGCCATTCCTGCTGTTGCTGACCGGTGTGATGGTCGCCCTTTACGGCGGCATCGCCACCCCCTCGGAAACGGCCGGGCTGGGGGCGGTGATGGCGATGGCGTTGATCGCAGTGATCTACGGCGCCTGGCGGCTGCGCGACCTCGGCCCGATCTTCGCCGGGACGCTCGGGGAGAGCGGCATGCTGCTGATGATCATCGGCATGAGCCTGCTGTATAGCTACGTGATGAGCTACCTGCACATCAGCCAGGGCGCCGCCGGCTGGATCGTCGGGCTGCACTTGTCGCGCTGGCTGCTGCTGACGGCGATCCTTCTGATGGTGGTGATGCTCGGCTTCTTTCTGCCGCCAGTGTCGATCATTCTGATGACGGCGCCGATCATACTCCCGCCGCTGCGGGCCGCCGGGTTCGACCTGGTGTGGTTCGGGGTGGTGATGGCGGTGGTGATGGAGATGGGGCTGATCCATCCGCCCGTCGGGCTCAACATCTTCGTCATCAACCGGATCGCTCCCGATATCGGCCTGGGTCCGATTATCAAGGGCACGCTGCCCTTCGTAGCCCTGATGGCGATCGGGGTGGTGATCCTGTCCATCGTGCCGGGCATCGCCATGTGGCTGCCTGACCTCGTGTATGGGAAATAGCGGGGGATCAGTTTCTCCCTGAATGCCTTGCCACGATTGCGCCTGACTACCGCGACGGCGTTGGACAGAACAGATAACTCTTTGACTTGAAACGGTTTTCACCCGATCCTTGGTAGGAGATCTGGTCATCAGCGAGCACAGCTTTGTCCGTCATCAGCGCCGCCCCCATTATTCGTGAGCCGGCGGCCGTAACGCCCGCCGTTCAAGCGCCGCGGCTACAGGCGCGGCTTGCGCCCCTTAGGCGGTTCGCATCGCCGATCGTCATCGTGCTGCTGTGGCAGGTGGCCTCAATGGCTGGGCTTGTGTCGCCGCGCGTGCTGGCGTCGCCGGCCACGATCTTGCTGACCGGGTGGAACCTGCTCCTCTCGGGCGAACTGGTGGTGAATATGCTCGTCTCACTCCAGCGCGTGGTGATCGGGCTGGCGATCGGCGTCTCAGCCGGCGTCGTCCTGGCCGTGCTGTCGGGGCTGTCGCGCCTGGGCGAGGATATCGTTGACGCACCGATGCAGATGCTGCGGACGCTGCCGTTCCTCGCCTTGGTGCCGCTGTTCATCCTGTGGTTCGGCATCGGCGAGTTGCCGAAGATCGCGCTCGTGGCGCTTGGCAGCATGTTTCCGATCTACCTCAATCTCTACGCTGGCATCCGCGGGATCGAACCGAAGCTGCTGGAGGCGGGAAAGGTCTTCGGGCTGAGCCGGTGGGGGAGCATCCGCGATATCGTCTTGCCGGGCGCTCTGCCATCCGCGCTGATCGGGCTCCGCTATGCGCTCGGCACTGCCTGGCTGTCGCTCGTCGTGGCCGAACAGATCAATGCGAATGCCGGCATCGGCTACCTGATCAATGACGCGCGGGACTTCCTGCGCACCGACGTGATCGTGGTGTGCCTGGTCGTGTATGCTGTCCTGGGCCTCACCACCGACGCGCTGGTGCGGCTTGGCGAACGGCGGCTGCTGGCCTGGCGTCCGATGATGGTGCGGCGATGAGCGCCGTGCAGCCGTTGGCTGACGGCGGCGTGCTGGTCGAGGGGCTGGTCCGCCAGTTCGGCGACCATCGCGTGCTCGACAATCTGGACCTGCATCTGCGACCCGGTCAGTTCGTGGCGCTGCTGGGCCGAAGCGGTTCGGGCAAGACCACGCTGCTGCGGACCCTGGCCGGGCTTGACCCTGTCCCGCGCGACTCCATCGTCCAGGTTCCCCAGCCGACGGCGGTGGTGTTCCAGGAGCCGCGGCTGCTGCCTTGGCGCCGCGTTTGGCAGAACGTCACCCTGGGCCTTGACGGCGCCGGCAAGCGGCCCCGCGCCGATGCGGCTTTGCAGGAGGTCGAACTCGGGCACCGGCTCGACGCCTGGCCCATGACCTTGTCCGGCGGCGAGGCCCAGCGTGCAGCGCTGGCGCGGGCGCTGGTGCGGCAGCCCAGGCTGCTGCTGCTGGATGAGCCATTCGCCGCGCTGGACGCGCTCACCCGGATGCGGATGCACGCGCTGGTCATGGAGCTGTGGCGCAAGCACGCGCCGACCGCGTTGATCGTGACCCATGACGTGGACGAGGCATTGATGCTGGCTGACCGCGTTCTGGTATTGGAAAACGGCCGGATCGCGACGGACCTGACAGTCGATCTGGAGCGGCCTCGCAGCCCGGGCACGACCGGCTTCGGTCAACTCCGGTCACGTTTGCTGGCTGCGTTGGGCGTGCAACTGCCCGCCGAACGGGTGCCGGAGCTTGCCGGTTAATACGTAGCGGCCGAAACTCGTAAGCCCGGCGGCGCTTTGCCTTGCCAATCCGGGCATGCGAGTCTGCGCGCCCTCGACGAAGGGCTATGGCCATGCAGCTCCGCGGACTTCACCATCTGACCGCGATCACCGCCGATGCGAGTGGCAATCACGCTTTCTACACTGGCACGCTCGGGATGCGGATGGTGAAGAAGACCGTGAACCAGGACGACACCTCGGCCTATCACCTGTTTTACGCGGATGGGGAAGGCCGGCCCGGGACTGACATCACATTCTTCGACTGGCCGACCGCACGCGAACGGCGGGGAGTGGGCAGCATCGTCCGGACCGGGTTGCGGGTGTCCGGACACGAGAGCGTGGTTTGGTGGATGACCCGGCTGCGAGAGGCTGGCATCGCGTGCGCCCCGATCAGCGAAGATGGCCGCGAAGGCGTGCTTCTGGAGGACCCCGAGGGGCAGAGGCTGTTACTGCTGGATGACGGCGGAGCCGGGGACGCCCGGCCTTGGACCGGGAGCAACGTGCCGCCAGCGCATCAAATCCGTGGACTTGGCCCTGTCACGATCGCCATCCGCGAGCTTGGGCCGTCGCAGGAGTTCCTGACCGAAATCATGGGCATGCGGCGCGAACGGGAGTTCGTGAGCGCCGACGGCCGCAAGACGATCGTGTTCGCCATGGGCGAGGGCGGCCCGGCGGCAGAGCTGCAGGTCCGGGTCGAGACCGGGGCGCCGCTGGCACGGCAAGGCGCCGGGGGGGTGCATCACGTCGCGTTCCGGATCCCGGACAGCGAGTACGGCGATTGGGTGGACAGGCTGCGCCGGCTCGGTGTGCGATCAAGCGGACCGGTCGATCGTTTCTACTTCCGCAGCCTGTACGCCCGCGAGCCCGGCGGCATCTTGTATGAGATCGCAACGGATGGCCCGGGATTTGGTGCCGACGAGCCAGCCGACCAACTCGGGATGCGGTTAGCGCTGCCCCCGTTCCTGGAGCCGCGCCGGGCGGCGATCGAGGCGGGGCTGAAGCCGCTGTAGTCGCGGCTTTCCGCCTTCCTAGTCTAGGCCGCCAGTACGACGGCGCGCTGCCGGTCCCACGTAATGGCTGCGCCGTCTGCAACAGCGCGAAGATGCCAGCCCAGGGCGCCATGCCGCTGCACTTGGAGCGACGTCGCTGAAACCAGCGTCTCGCCCGCCAGCGTGCCATCGGCAGATCGATACCATTGAGCCGAAAGCCCATCCGGCAGCGAGCTTACCAGCCCGACCCGATCGGACGTCAGCAGAATGGCGCTGATATGATCGGCAACCATGACTGGACTGGCCAGCACAAGGGCGGTCAGCGAGCGGTCGCCCGGCGCGAGGCGCCAGATGTGGGGGGAGCCGTCAGCGACAAAGACCAAAGCATCCGCGCGTGTCGCGCCGCGAGTCAGTTCGAGGAAGTCGGGATCCTGTTTCCGCCAACCAAGCAAGTTGGCCGCGCCGAGCACGCGGGCTCCGCCCGGGTCGAACGCGGTGATCAAGTCTTCTGCGCCGCTGTCTTCGTGCCCGGTCAGGATGTCTCCTTCGCCATAGGCACCAAAGACGTATGACGGTGTCGCAAAGAACTCTCGCGGATCACACCGCGGGCCGGGTCGCACGCTGCCTTCGACCAGCAAGGTCGAACCCTGAACGGTTGGCCACAGTAGAACGCCGTCATCAATGCAACGAAGGTCGCGGGCGTTGCGCGCGATGCCCGGAAGAGGGTCACGCCGCCTGCCGGTCTCTACAAAGCGCACGCCACCGACGTCGATCAACCGCACCAAAGCGCCGCGCCGGTCAACGTCGCAGCTTAGGACCGCGTCACAAGGGGCGAGGTCGGCAAAGACTGCATTGATTTTCACGACTACGACCAGTCATCCCTGTTCATAGTGACCTACCGGAGTGCGCGGGTCCAAGCCATCGCCGCCTTCGTGCTTCGCCTCGCCGCTTAGGCGCGGGCGGCCGGGTCAAGTCCGCCCTTTGCGATGGCGTATTTCTCGACAAACGCTTCGGCTGAGAGGGAGCGGAAATCGGGCATGGCCGACTTCAGCCGGTCGCTCTCCCAATCCCACCAGGCGATGGCTTCGAGCTGTTCGATGATCCTGTCGCTGAAGCGCCGCCGCAACGCACGGGCGGGATTGCCGACCACGATCGTCCAGGCCGGCACGTCCTTGGTGACGATCGCCCCGGCCCCGGCGACCGCGCCGTTGCCCATGCTGACGCCGGGCAACAGGATCGCGCCATGGCCGATCCAAACATCGTGCCCGAGCCGGCAGCGGAAGGATCGGCGCCAATCGAAGAACGCCGGGTCGTCGTCGCCGAGCCCGTAGGCGCTGCTGCGGTAGGTGAAGTGGTTCATCGCCACCCGCTCGACCGGATGATTGCCCGGGTTGATGCGGGTGTGGGCGGCGATGGAGCAAAACTTGCCGACGTCGGTGTAGATGATGTCGCTGTCGTTCACGACGTAGGAAAAGTCGCCGAAGCTGCATTCTGCCACTTTCGTGCGCGCGCCGACCTCGCAGTAGATGCCGAACGTGCTGTCGCGCACGCTGGCGGTTCGGTGGATATCCGGCTCCGCGCCGAGGTTTTTTATCGATGCGGGATCCGGACTCAATTCAGGAACAGCTTGCCCGGGTTCATGATGCCGTGCGGGTCGAGCGCCATCTTCACTGACCGCATCACGTCCAGCGCATCGTGGCCGACTTCCTGCTCCAGGAACTCGCGCTTGCCGATGCCGACGCCGTGCTCGCCACTGCAACTGCCGCCCATTGACAGGGCGCGGGCGACGATCTTGCGGTCGAGCGCCCATGCGCGCTCCAGCCCATCGGGCTCGGGCGGCACCAGGATGACGGTGTGGAAATTGCCGTCGCCGACATGGCCCACGATCGGGGCGGACAGGCCGGACTCTTCGATGTCGGCCTTGGCGCCCAGGATCAGCTCCGTCAGGCGGCTGATCGGCACGATTGCGTCCGTCGCGATGCCCTTGTGGCCGGGCCGGGAGGCAAGTGCCGCCCAGTAGCCATCATGCCGGGCTTGCCAGAGCTTGTTGCGCTGCCCGGCGTCGGAGGCCCAGCGGAAACCGCTTGCGCCATAGTCGGCCACGATCTCCTGCGCCAGTTCGGCCTGTTCGGCCACGCTGGCCGTGGTGCCGTCGAATTCGAAAAACAGGGTCGGAGTGGCTGTCAAACCCTCCAGTTTGGAGAATGCGATGCTGGCGGCCATCTGAACGTCGTCCAGCAGTTCGATCCGGGCGACGGGGATGCCGGCGGCCAGGATGGCGATGACGGACTCGACGGCGCCGGCCAGGGTTTCGAACTGGCAGATCGCTGCGGATTGGGCTTCGGGAATGCCGTGCAGGCGGAGTTGGATTTCCGTCATGATCCCGAGCGTGCCCTCGGAGCCGATGAACAGGCGGGTCAGGTCGTAGCCGGTTGCCGATTTGCGCACCCGGCCGCCGGTCTGCACGACCCGGCCGTCCGCCATCACGACGGTCAGGCCGAGCACGTTGTCGCGGATGGTGCCGTAGCGCACTGCGTTGGTCCCGCTGGCGCGGGTGGCGCACATGCCGCCGATCGTGCACTCGCTGCCGGGGTCCACGGGGAAGAACAGGCCCTGGTCGCGCAGATGGGCGTTCAACTGCTGCCGGGTCACGCCGGCCTGGACGCGGCAATCCATGTCGGCGGCATTCACCGCCAGCACGGCATTCATGCGGGCCAGATCGACGCTGATGCCGCCGCGTACGGGTGTCACATGCCCTTCGAGGGAGGTGCCAGCGCCGAACGGCGTCACCGGCACATGGTGGGCGTGGCATAGCGCCAGGAGGCGGGATGCCTCCTCCGTCGTCTCGATGAACGCGACGCCGTCCGGAAGGACCGGGGCGACCGTGTCCTCGCCGTGGCTGTGCTGTTCCCGCAAGGCGGCGTTCGTGGTCATCCGGTCGCCGAGAAACTCGCGCGCCTGGGACATCACGGCATCGACTGGTCTGGCCATAACCTCACTCCTACGCACCCAGGATGTAGTGCAAGACGGGGCGGGTTGCCATGCGCGAGGTTTGACCGGCTACACCCGCGCGCCTAGCTTTCGCCAGGTTTAGAGGAGCGTCCGGGCGCGATGGCAAACAAGATCAAGCAGATGTGGCAGTCTGGCGGCGCCGCCGTGAATGGCTGGCTCGCCATTCCGAACGGCTTCGCGGCCGAGACGATGGCGCAGGCGGGCTGGGACAGCGTGACGGTGGACCTGCAGCACGGCGTGCAGGACTACATGTCCATGGTGCAGTGCTTCCAGGCGATGCAGTCGCACCCTGTGCTGCCGATGGTGCGCGTGCCGTGGAACGAACCCGGCATCATCGGCAAAGTGCTGGACGCCGGCGCCTATGGCGTGATTTGCCCCATGGTGAACACGGTCGAGGAAGCCCGCGCGTTCGTCTCGTTCAGCCGCTACCCTCCGGCCGGCGCACGGTCCAACGGGCCGATCCGCGCCGGCATCTACGGCGTGGGCACCGGGTATCAGAAGACCGCCAATGAGGAAGTGCTCTGCATCCCGATGATCGAGACGCAGCAGGCGGTGAACAACCTCGAGGCGATCCTCGACGTGCCGGGCGTCGATGCCGTTTACATCGGCCCGTCGGACCTCGGTTTTTCGATGGGGCTGGTGCCGATCCTGGACCGCGAAGAGCCGCAGATCCTCGAGATCTACGAGAAGGTCGTGCGGGAGACCGGCAAGCGCGGTCTTGCCGCCGGCGTTCACTGCGCCACGGCAGCCTATGCGAAGCGCGCGATCGGCATGGGGTTCAAGCTGGTCACCATCAGCAATGACAGCGGGCTGATGCTGGGGGCGGCCAAGCAGGCCGTGACAGAGGTCCGCGCGCGGTGAGCGCCTTCATCCGCTTGCACGAGGGCGACGGCGTCGTCATCGCGCGCACGACGCTGCTGCCGGGGACGGAGATCGCGCCGGGTGTTCTGACAGCCGAGCGCATCCCGGCTGGGCACAAGGCGGCCGTCCGCGCCCATGCCGTGGGCGAGGCGGTCAGGCGGTATGGGCAGGTGATCGGCATGGCCACCCTGCCGATTGCGGCCGGCACGCACGTGCACACCCACAACATCGGCATGGGCGATTACGATCATGACTACGCCTGGGGCGAGGACAGCAAGCCGACGCCGCGCGCCAACGCCGAGCGCAGCTTCCTGGGCATCCGCCGCAAGGATGGGCGAGTGGCGACGCGCAACTTCATCGGCATCCTCACCAGCGTGAATTGCTCCGCCCATGTGGCGGGGCTGGTGGCCGACGCGTTCCGGCGCAACCCGTTCACCGGTTCCGATCCGCTGGCCGACTTCCCGAACGTGGACGGCGTGGTCGCGCTCACCCACAAAACCGGCTGCGGCATGACGGATGGCGAGCCGCTGCGGCTGCTGCGCCGGACCTTGGGCGGCTACGCGAAGCACGTGAACTTCAGCCACGTCGTCGTGCTCGGGCTGGGCTGCGAGGTGAACCAGCTCGGGTCCATGCTGAGCGAGATCGGCCTGGCCGAGCGGGTCCGCAACATGGACATCCAGACCATGGGCGGTACGCGCAAGACGGTGGAAGCCGCCATCGCCTTCGTGCGCGAGGTGCTGGTGGAGGCCAATGCCATACATCGTGAGCCATGCCCGGCCAGCGAACTGATCGTGGCCCTGCAGTGCGGCGGCAGCGACGGCTATTCCGGCGTGTCGGCCAACCCGGCGCTGGGCGTGGCGAGCGACCTGCTGGTGGCGCAGGGCGGCACGGTGATCCTGTCCGAGACGCCCGAGACCTATGGCGCCGAACATCTGCTGACCCGGCGCGCCCGCACCCGCGAGGTTGGGGAGAAGCTGGTCGGCCTGATGCGCTGGTGGGAAGACTACACGGCGCGCGAGGGTGCCGAGATGAACGCCAACCCGTCGCCGGGCAACAAGGCGGGCGGGCTGACGACGATCCTGGAGAAGTCGCTCGGCGCCATGGCCAAGGCCGGCAGCACCGACCTCGTGGACGTGGTGCGCTACGCCGAGCCGGTGACAGCCAAGGGCTTCGTGTTCATGGACACGCCGGGCTATGACCCGGTGGCCGCCACCGGACAGGTCGCGGGCGGCGCCAACCTCGTCTGCTTCACCACGGGGCGGGGCAGCGTGTTCGGCTGCAAGCCGGCCCCGTCGATCAAGCTGGCGACCAACACGCCGATGTTTGACCGCATGGTGGACGACATGGACATCAACTGCGGCACGATCCTGGACGGCGCCGAGAGCGTACAGGAATGCGGCGCCCGCATCTTCGACACGATCCTGCGGGTTGCGAGCGGGGAGCGCACGAAAAGCGAGGGGTTCGATTCCGGCGGGGCGGAGTTCGCGCCCTGGATCATCGGGGCGACGATGTAACCTGCATTACCGCCGATGGCCGTTGTCCAAGGCGCTGGGATTGCGAGCGCGATTGAATAGGCTCAATGAGCCCAAGCTTGGGCGAAATACTCCCGGAACTGCGCCCCGCGCATCCGCCAAAGCGCAACAGCGCTGAGGATCGCCGACATGACTCCAGAGATGCGGGAAAACCAACCGATTGACGGAGTATCACCCGGGAGAAGCGGCGGTGGCTGAAGTAACGGGAGCAAGCAGACCAAGACTCCCGACACGAGCATGACGACCGCAAACGCAGGCAGCCCACGGATAGCCCAGCGCCTCAAGCCCATCAGCCCAGCCAGCCAGCCTCCGTATATGAGAACACCTATCGCGGAGCTCCGGGTCAGTCCGCCACCGATGCCGGCTTCGCCCTGGTCAAGCGCAGGAAGAATGGCAAGTGCGCTCGTCAACGTGGCAAATAGCATCGCCATCTGGATCGCGAGAAGCCACCCGTCGCGCTTGCCAAAACTTGCGTGTTTGAATGCGCCCGGCCGATTTGTGGTCCACCAATCGCCAGCCATTAGGCGCTCCGTTTGAAATGACGATGAACAGCGGAATATCGGGACGGCGGATTGGCCTCAGCCTTGTCTTGCGCGGACGGCGGCTATTTGGCAGGGCCTCCGAAGGCGCTCAACTCTGCCACCGCGAGTGCTTGCCACCTTCGCCGCCGGTATCGTGCAACAAGCGGCAAATGTTTGCATTCTATGGCTTTCCAGAGGTTTCCGAACGCGGCTAACCCGGCTACGTGAAAGCTACGTTCGTGGCAACGGCCGACCGAGTCGCATGCAAAGCCGCCCACACGTGAGCCGTCCGTCCCTGTTATCCGAGGTAGGTCCCCATGCGTTACGTTCTGGCGTTCATCCTGGCTGCGTTGGCCGTCACGGCGGTTGTCCCCGCCGCCGAGGCGCAGCCTTATCACCACCACTACTACCACCGCTAAGCGCTGAGCGCGGCGGCCGCGTTGAAGCTGGTAAGCTGGAATCTGCTCCGGCTTATCGGCGCGACCGTGGCGGACGTTGCGGAGCTGGTGGATCGGGAGCGGCCTGACGTTCTGCTGATGCAGGAAGTCACGCATGCGATCGATCCACTTCCGCAGCTCGTCGGCGGCGACTATTCCCGGGTTGCAATGCCTGGCCGCATCCACGGCCTTGCTGTGTGGACACCGCACAAGCGGCGAAACGAACCGGTGGTGCTGCCATTGCCGTCCGGAACGCTGGTCCATCGCGTCGCGCAACTCGTCGAGCTCGGGGATTTCACGATCGCGAACGTGCACTTGTCCCATGGGCAATTGCTGAACCGCCGCCAGTTGCGGGTGATCGCGTCGCGCTTGCCCCACCACGCTGCCGTTGTGGGCGACTACAACCTGGTCGGCCCCGTGCTGCTGCCCGGCTTCCACGACGCCGGGCCCCGCCGGCCCACCCACCGGATGAGCGACGTGCTCCCGCTTCGCCTAGACCGCTGCATCGTGCGCGGGCTGTCCTGCACGGATGCCGCGGTGCTGCCGCGTGGCCGCTCCGACCACCGGCCGATTACCGTCCGCCTCGGGGTGTCAGAGGTAGGGCAACAGCAGCCGCGTCGCTGAGTCGCGCAGACGAACCAGGATCGAGCGCCGTTCGATATCCGCCTGGGTGAGCGCGGGACCGCAACTGCGCTGCATCAGCGTGGAAAGCTGTTCTGCCAAGGTGCGGTCATAGACTTCCATGCACAGCTCGAAGTTCAGGCGGAATGACCGCATGTCCCAGTTGCAGCTCCCGATCAGGCACCATTCGCCATCGACGACCATGACCTTTGAATGGCGGAATGGCGGGGGACAGAGAAACATGCGCCCGCCGTCGGATAGCAGCGGGCCGATATTGGCGCGGGTAGCCCAGTCCACCAGCCGATGATCGCTCTTTTCCGGGATGACGATCGTTACGTCCACGCCACGCATGGCCGCCAGAGAGAGCGCGGTGATCAGGCGCTCGTCGGGCAGGAAGTAGGGCGTCATCAGCGCGACGCTGCTCCGTGCGCAGGAAATTGCCTGCAGCACCGCGAACTCGATCTTCTCGACGTCTTCGTCCGGGCCGGAGTCGACGATGCGGGCGGCAGCACCTTGCTTGGGTGCGATCTCGGGGAACCACGTCTCGCCGTCCAGGTCCTCGTCGGTGGCGAAGGACCAATCCTGCACGAACGCCTCGGCCAGTTGCGCGACCACCGGACCTTCGATGCGGAAGTGCGTGTCTTGCACCGGGGCTTTCGGGCGGGTCGCCATGACGTTCTCGTCGGCGATATTCATCCCTCCGGTGAAGCCGATCCGCCCATCGATCACCAGGATCTTCTTGTGCGACCGCAGGTTCAGGAACGGCATCCGCCACGGCAGCGGGGAGTGCAGGAAGCGGGCGGCGGGCACACCGCGCCGGATCAAGGCGTGATAGGCCGCGGACTTCACCCAGCCGCCGCCTATTCCGTCGATCAGGACGCGGACGGCAATGCCACGCGTATGCGCCTCCGCCAGCGCATCGATGAATTTGCCGCCCCATTCATCGGCACGGAAGATGTAGGACGACAGGGCGACGCTCCGCTCGGCGGCGGCGATCGCGGCCAGCATCTCGGGGTAGGCCTCATCTCCGTTGTTGAAGATCTGGAAGGTGTTGCCAGGAAGTGCTGCGTGCGAGGTGATGCGGCCGACCCCGCGCTCCAGCGGGTCGAGGTGGTCGTCCTCCTCAGGCGAAGGCCAGGATGACCGTCCGGTCCGGCGATTGTCCTGGGGACGAAGCCGGCGGGCCCGGCGTTGCACCCGGTTGACGCCGAACATGAAATACGCGAGCCCGCCCATGATCGGTGCAAACCAGGCGAACCCGATCCAGCCAACAGCCGATGCGACCTGCTGCTTGCGCAGTAGGACGTGGACCGTCACCGCCGCCGCGATGCACAGGCTGAGGGCAAAGAACACGTCGGTCCGGGCTTGGGTGAGCGTCAGCCAGATATTAGTCACAGATAGGAAAGCCCTTCACCGACATAGTCTGCCCCCATAATGGAGGGATCGGTGAAGGGACGCCGTAAGACGGTTCAGGTTCGTTCGGAAATTAGGCGGCGACCAGAGTTTGCTGCTGCTCGCCCAGGCCCTGAACGCCCAGACGCATGACCTGGCCGGGCTTGAGGAACACCGGTTCCGGCTTGATGCCCAGGCCGACGCCGGGCGGGGTGCCGGTCGCAATGATGTCGCCCGGGTGCAGGGTGATGAAGTGGCTGACGTAGCTGACGAGATGCTTCACGTTGAAGATCATCGTCTTCGTGCTGCCATCCTGCATGCGCTTGCCGTCCACCTCGCACCAGAGCGACAGGGCTTGCGGATCGGGCACTTCGTCTTTGGTCACCATCCACGGTCCGGTGGGCCCGAACGTGTCGCAGCCCTTGCCCTTGTCCCATGTGCCGCCGCGCTCGGACTGGAATTCCCGCTCGCTCACGTCGTTGATGACGCAGTAGCCAGCGACGTAGTCCATGGCCGCATTGTCGGGCACGGAGCTGGCCTTGGTCCCGATGACGATGCCGAGTTCGACTTCCCAGTCGGTCTTCTTCGAACCCCTCGGGATGCGGACGTCGTCATTCGGTCCGCTGTAGGCGCCCAGCGACTTGAGGAAGACGATCGGCTCCTTCGGGATCGCGGCGCCGGTTTCGGCCGCGTGGTCGGCGTAGTTCAGACCGATGCAGATAAAGTTCAGCGGGCGGACGACGCAGGGGCCGATGCGCGGGCTGCCCTCGACCTTGGGCAGGCTCGCCGGGTCGATCGCTGCGAGCTTTGCCAAGCCAGCCGGCGACAAGGCCTCACCGTTGATGTCGGCGATGTGGGCCGAAAGGTCGCGCGTGGTCCCGTCGGGCGCGATGATCGCCGGTTTCTCGGCGCCGGGTGGGCCTACTCGGAGCAGTTTCATGTCGGTGTCCTTGGTGCTTAGAGGGTCCAGCCGCCGTCGATGATGACGGTCTGGCCGGTGACGAAGCGGCTTTCGTCGCTGGCCAGATAGACGGCCAGCGCTGCAATCTCCTCGGGTGTGCCGAGGCGGCCCATGGCTTGGCGCGCGACGAACGCGGTGCGGGCCTGTTCCATCCCCCCGGCCGCGGCGGCGTTGGCGGCGATACGGTCGTCGAGGCTCGGCGTCTGAATGGTGCCGGGGCAAATCGCGTTGCAGCGCACGCCGCGTGCGACCGTGTCGGCGGCGACGGATTTGGTCAGGCCGATCACGGCGGCCTTGGTCGTGCCGTAGATAAAGCGGTTGGGCGCGCCTTTGATGGAGGACGCGCCGGACGAGATGTTGACGATCGACCCGCCGCCCTCGTTCAGCATGCCCGGCAGGAAGGCGCGTATGGTGCGGAACATGGACCGGACGTTGAGGTTGAACGCGAAGTCCCACTCCTCCTCGGTCGCGTCCAGGATGGAGCCCTGGTGCACGAAGCCGGCGCAGTTGAACAGAATGTCCACGCGCCCTGCGTTCTGGGCCGCGCCGGTGATGTCGTCCGGGTTGGTGGCGTCCAGCCGGTGGGTGGCGATGTGCTCGCCCGCGATCTCGGCCACCTTGGCTTCGTTCAGGTCGGTGGCGATCACCCGGGCGCCTTCGGCCGCGAAGGCGAGAGCCGTGGCACGGCCGATGCCTTGTCCGGCGGCGGTGACGAAGGCGGTTTTACCCGCGAGGCGGTCGGTCATTAGTCCTCCTATAGGCCGGGATTATACCGGCGGATTGGGCAACCGCACCAGCAGCGGCGGACGTGATCACGCAAAGCCACCGCTTGCCGCCAACGCCTTGAGGTCGCGTGCGCCGTGGATGACGCGAACGATCACCAGCGCATCTGTCAACGCGAGATAGTAGATTGCGTAAGGGTTGTGAAAGGTCACTCGCAGGCCCGGCGCGAGTTGCTCGCGTGCGGCACCGGAGAGCGGAAAATGGCGCAGTGGCTCAAAGTGCGACTCGATCGACGTTACAAATTGGGTGGCAATGAATACCGACGCCTTGGCAGCTAGAGTGGCCCAGATGTCGGCCAGATCAGCTTCGGCCGTCTCGGTGATGCGAAGGGTCAGCGGCCGGCTGATAGCGCACGACCTCGTTCGCTGATCCGCCCACAGTCAAAGTCCCGCACTCGCTGTTTGGCCACGTCGCGCAAGCCGGTGGCGATCTCATCCTTCAAAGACGCGAGTTCCCGCAAGTGAAGCGCGCGCTTCATCTGCAGTCGCGCAGTGCTTCGCTGATGATTTCGCTGCTGGACGCGTATTCACCACCTTCAATTGCGTCCTTCAATTCGGCTGCCACATCGGATGGCAGAGTAATCGTCATGCGTTCTATCTCAGCCATTCGATGCTCCTGAGCAGGTCGGTCCTCAGTGATTGTGCCGCGACTCTCCGCGCGTTTCGATGATGTCCAGATACAGCGTCGCCATCTCTAGGCAGGCGCCGGTGCCTTGCTGGCCGACCATGCCGCGGTAGATCTCCTCCCACGGCGTCTTGTTATCCAGCTTGGGTGCGGTCCAGGCGGCGCGGCGGGCGGCGATTTCCGCATCGGGGATCAGCAAATCGACCTTGCGCGTGTTCAGGTCGATACGGATCGGGTCGCCGGTGCGCAGCAGGGCTAGTCCGCCGCCGACCGCGGCCTCCGGCGATACGTTCAGGATCGACGGGCTGCCCGATGTGCCGGACTGGCGGCCGTCGCCCATGGTCGGCAGGGCGTCGATGCCGCGCTTCAGCAGGGCAGCGGGCGGCTGCATGTTCACCACCTCGGCACCGCCGGGGTAGCCGATCGGGCCGCAGTTGCGGATCACCAGCAGCGTGTGCTCGTCAATGCCAAGCGCCGGGTCCTCGATGCGGGCGTGATAGTCCTCGGGGCCTTCGAACACGACGACCTTGCCCTCGAACACGTTGGGATGGGCCGGGTCGGACAGATAGCGGGCGCGGAACGCCGGGTCGATGACGCTGGTCTTCATGACGGCGCTGTCGAACAGGTTGCCGCTCATCACTACGAACCCGGCGGCGGGCTTCATCGGCGCCTCATAGGCGCGGATCACTTCCCGGTCCGGCGGCTGCACGGCGGCCAGGTCCTCAGCGAGCGTGCGCCCGGTGACGGTGCGAACGCCGCCATGCAGGCGTCCGGCGTCCAGCAACTCCTTCATGACGGCGGGAACGCCGCCGGCGCGGTGGAAGCCCTCGCCCAGGAAACGCCCGGCGGGCTGGCAATCCACCAGCAACGGGATATCGGCGCCGACGCGCTGCCAATCCTCCAGCGTGTGCTCCACGCCAATGTGGCGGGCGATGGCGACCATGTGGATCGGGCAGTTGCTGCTGGCGCCGAGGGCGGAGGCTGCGGCCACCACGTTCTCGAACGCCTGCTTCGTCATGATGTCGGACGGGCGCAGATTCTCGTGCACCATCTCCACGATGCGCTTGCCCGTCTCATAGGCCATCCAGGAACGCTCCCGGTACGGCGCGGGGATGGCGGCGCAACCCGGCAGCGACATGCCGAGCGCTTCGGCCAGGCTGTTCATGCTGGTCGCCGTGCCCATGGTGTTGCAGTGACCCGGCGACGGCGCCGAGCTTGCCACCATGTTCATGAATTCCTGGTAGCCGATCTCGCCCTCGGCCAGCAGCTTGCGCGCCTCCCAGACGATGGTGCCGGAGCCGGACAGCCGGCCCTTCCACCAGCCATCCAGCATCGGCCCGCCGGACAGCACGATGGCGGGGATGTTCACGGTGGCCGCCCCCATCAGGCAGGCGGGGGTGGTCTTGTCGCACCCGGTGGTCAGCACGACACCGTCCAGCGGGTAGCCGTGCAGGATCTCCACTAGGCCGAGATAGGCCAGGTTACGGTCAAGCGCTGCCGTCGGGCGCTTACCCGTCTCCTGGATCGGGTGCATCGGGAATTCCATCGGGATGCCGCCGGCGTCACGGATGCCGTCGCGGGTCCGCTTGGCCAATTCGATGTGGTGGCGGTTGCACGGCGACAGGTCACTACCGGTCTGCGCGATGCCGATGATCGGCTTGCCGCCCTGCAGCTCCTCCCGGGTGATGCCGAAGTTCATGTAACGCTCGATGTAGAGCGCGGTCATGCCGGGGTCGTGCGGATCGTCGAACCAGCGGCGGCTGCGAAGACGCTTCGATGCGCCGTTTGCGTGATCCATGGCCGTTTCCCTTCCGACGTTCGCCAACCCCAGCTTTAGACCCGGAAGGCTTTGCCTGTCTCGGGGGCAAACAGCTCTTCCGGCGTCAGGCGGCGATGGCAGACCCCTTGCTCGTGCGCATACTGCAGGAAGGCGTCCAGCGTCGGGCGGTTCGGCTCGATACCGTAGGGCCAGTAATCGTCGCCGAACATCTGCTGCGCTTTTTGGGCGTAGGCGTAACACCAAGGGATCGGAAAACGCGGCGCACTGACCTCGAGCGCACGGTCCATGCTGCGCCGTTTGGCGACCTCGAACGCCTTCAGCAGTTCGCGCGCGATCCAGGGCGTGCGCTCCAGCCGTTCGCGGCGGATTGCGACCGTGTGCATGATCGGGAAGATGCCGGTCGCCTGGTAGTAGTCGCTTTCAACCGACACGTAGTCCTCGAACAGCCGGCGTATGTTCGGGTGGCCGTCTTTGAAGCAGTCGGGGGCGTGCGCGCTCAGCACGGCATCGACCTCGCCAGCGGCCAGCATGGCGCTCAGGCTGCGATCCGGCGCCGGGGTCAGACGAATGCCCTCCGGGAGTTTCAGCTTCACCTTTTCCGTCCGCCCCGGCTGGTTGACCCCGGCCTGCACCCAGTCGATCGAGCGGAGGTCCACGCCATACTGATGGGCGAGGAAGCCGCGGGAATACACCGCGGCGGTCTGCGCCCATTCGGGGATGCCGACTCTCCGGCCGGCCAGATCAGCGGGCGCCTGCACCGGACCGTCACGCCGGATGTAGATGCTGGAGTGCCGATGGATGCGCGACGGAAACACGGGGATCGCCACGAAGGACCGGTCGCCCTGGGACAACAGGGACACATACTTCGCGAATGAGAGTTCGGAGACGTCGAACTCCCGGTAGTTGAGAGTACGGAAGAAGATTTCCTCGATCTGCAGGATCAGGCAGGTGAGGTCGATACCCTCCACGGGCACGCGGCCGTTCGCCATGTCCGCGACGTGGTCGTAGTCCCCGATGGCCAGCGTAAGGGCTTCGCGTGTCATTCGGAGGGCCTTCTCAGGAGAGTGCAAGGGCCGGCGTTGGCCCGTGTTGCCGGGTCTGCCGGCGGCTGCGGGCGAGGAGTGCAAGCGCAAGCCCGGTGACGAGCGGCGGAGCAGCCAGCAACAGGAACAGCGTGGCGTATGGCAGGTCGAGCGAGATCACGAAGGCGCCGAGCACGGGCCCAAGGATCGACCCGATGCGGCCCACCCCAAGCGCCCAGCCCGCGCCGGTCGAGCGGATGCGCGTCGGATAAATTGTGGTGGCAAGCGCATTGATGCCGCACTGACCGCCGGGGATGCACAGCCCTGCCGCCGCAACCAGCAGCATGGTCAACGGCACCGACCCGGCGGCTTGTCCGACCGCGACGACGATCGGCACGGCGCAGAAGAACAGCAGGGCGAGCCAGATGATGCCGCGCTTATCCAGCAGCCGCCCCGCGACCAGGCTGCCGACCGTCCCGCCGCCTTGGAACAGCCCGGTCGCGATCGCGGCGCTGGACAGCCCCACCCCGCTGGCCTCGATAACCGTCGGCAGCCAGCTCGTGATGAAGTGCAGCGCCAGCATGTTGAAGATGTAGGCGGCCCAGAGAAGCGCGGTCACCGGCAACAGGCCGCCACGGAACAGCTCCGCCACCGAATGTGACTGCTCCCGGTCCTCGGTTGCCGTGAATGTCGCCGCGGCATCGACGTCCAGGCCCGGCGCCAATCGCCGCATCGTCGAAGCCAGGCGAGCGCCGTTGCGGCCGGTGATCGCCATGAAGCGGGCCGATTCGGGGAGTACAAAGCACAGGGCGGCGCCGAGCAGCAGGGCGCCCCAGCCACCCACGTGGAACACCGAAGGCCAGCCATAGCGCGGCAGCAGCCAGGCCGCGATGAACCCGCCGGCGGCGCTGCCAATGGTATAGAAGGCGAACACCAGCGCCACCCGCGTGGCGCGCGACCGGCTCGGCGCGTATTCGGCGGCCAGCGCGATGACGTTCGGGATCGCGCCGCCCAGGCCCACGCCGGCCAGGAAGCGCAACACGGTCATTGCGGTCAGGGTCGAGGCGAAGGCGGCCGCCGCCGTGAACAGACCGAAGCCCAGGACGCCCGATATCACCAGCGAACGCCGGCCGAACCGGTCGCCGAGCGTGCTGAGCAGCATCGCCCCGAGCATGTAGCCGCCCATGCCGAACCCGAAGACGGCCCCGAAGCTTGCCTTGCTGACGTGCCAGTCGCGGATGATCGCGGGTGCCGCGTAGCCGACGAGCTGCATGTCGTAGCCCTCGACGAACATGGCGATGGCGATCCAGATCAGCAGCCGCACCTGAAAGCCGTTCATCGGCTGCTGCTCGATGACGGATTCGACGTTGATGATGCGGCTCGGCATCCGGCCTCCCGTTGGTGTTCGGCCCGTTATTCGTCCTCGGGCTTGATGACGTTCTGTGGATTGTTGCCAAGTGCGGCCGCCATTGTCTCGGCCGATTTGATGCGAATGTCCCATTCCGCGTCCGGCGTCCAGAATGCGGAGTGGGGTGTGATGATCAGGCGGCCCTCGAGCGCCGGGTCACGGTCGCGATAGGCTTGCAGCAGGGGATGGACCGGCTCGACCGGCGGCTCGACATCCATCACGTCCAGCCCGGCCGCGGCGATATGGCCCGAGCGCAACGCTGCAAGCAGGGCGTCGAAATCCATGATCGCGCCGCGGGCGGTGTTCACCACGACAGCCCCTTGCGGCAGAGCTGCGAATTGGGCCGCCCCCAGCATGCCCTGCGTGGTGCGGGTCGCGGGCGCGTGGACGGAGAGGATGTTGGATTGTTCCAGCAGCGCCTCGAGACTCCGGACACGGGCGACGCCGATCGCGAGTTCGGCGCCATTGGGCAGGTTCGGGTCGAAGAACACGACGCGGAAGCCGAGCGCCTTCGCCCGCAACGCGGCGGCAGTGCCGATGCGGCCCAGGCCGAGAATGCCGAAGGTGGTGTTGCCGAAGCGGCGGATCGCCGGGTCACGGATCACCGACCAGTCGGCTGCCCCGCTGCGTTGCCGTTCATGGTGGTGGATCAGGCCGCGCGAGAGGGCGAGGGCCAGGGAGATGGCGTGGTCCGCGACCTCCGACGTGCCGTAGTCGGGAACATTGCACACGATGACGCCGCGGCGGGCCGCCGCTTCGCGGTCGAGGCGGTCGTAGCCGACGCCCATGCGCACCATCGCGCGAAGCTTGGTGAAGCGGGCCAGATCGGCGTCGCTGACCCAGAACCGGAAAATCATCAGCCCGTCAGCAGCGGCGCAGTCCTCGTCCGACAGCTCGGAGAGCTTGGAGACATCGCGCATCACGACGGTGGCGCCTTCGCCGAAGATCCGGCGCTCCTCCGTGTCGTCAGGATACATGCGTTCGGGGTAGATGACCGTCGTCATTGTTCGAGGCAGCCTTTCCGGTGGGCGCCGATCCTGCGGGCGGGCGGGGACTGGCGCAACCCGGGACAGCGGGGCAGGCTGGCCGGCAAGGGAGAAGCGGCAAATGAACGGTGCGGAAAGCCTGGTGCAGACGCTGTTGGACAGCGGGGTCGATACCTGTTTCGCCAATCCCGGAACGTCCGAGATGCACTTCGTCGCGGCGCTGGACCGGATAGCCGGCATGCGATGCGTGCTCGGGCTGTTCGAGGGCGTCGTGACCGGCGCCGCGGACGGCTATGCCCGCATGACGGATCGTCCGGCCGCGACGCTGCTGCACTGCGGACCTGGGTTGGCGAACGGCCTGGCCAATCTGCACAACGCGCGCAGGGCGCGCACGCCGATGGTCAACATCGTCGGCGACCAGGCGACGTTCCACCGTCCGTTCGATGCGCCGCTCACCGCCGACACGGAGGGCTGGGCCCGCCCGGTGTCCGGCTGGGTGCGGACGGCCAGCCACGCTGCAACGGTCGGCTCGGATGCCGCGCAGGCGGTGCAGGCCGCGCTGACGGCGCCGGGTCAGATCGCGACGCTGATCCTGCCGTCCGATACCAGTTGGGACGAAGGCGGCGTCGTCGCGGCGCGGCTGCCGCCTCCGCCGGCTGCGATCGCCGATGCCGGCGCGGTCGAGGCGATCGCGCGGGTTCTGCGGTCGGGCGAGCCCGCGATGCTGGTGATGTCCGGGCGGGCGCTACGGTCTAGGCCTCTGGCGATTGCCGGCGGCATTTGTGAGGCTGCTGGCGTCCGGATGCTGGCGCAGACCTCGAATAGCCGGATCGAACGTGGCGCCGGCCGCATGCCGATCGAGCGCATACCGTATCCGATCGACCTGGCGCTCAAGGCGCTGGCTGGGCTGAAGCACATCATCCTGGTCGGCGCGGTCGCGCCCGTCGGCTTCTTCGCGTATCCCGGAAAACCCGGCCGCATGTATCCCGAGGACTGCACGGTGCACGTGCTCGCCCGGCCGGACCAAGACGGCCCGGCCGCATTGGCCGCTTTGGCGGATTTGCTGGGCGCCCGCCCGGCAATGGCACCGGAGGTGCCGCGGTCAGAGTTGGCGGAGGGTGCGATCTCGTCTGAAAGGGTCGCCCAAACCCTGGCAGCCGCAATGCCAGAGGGTGCGATCGTGGTCGATGAGAGCGTCACGTTCGGCCGTGGGCTGTTTCCCCTGACGCGGGGCGCGGCGCCGCATGACTGGCTGCAGCTGACCGGCGGCGCCATCGGCGACGGTCTGCCGCTGTCCACGGGGGCCGCCGTCGGCGCGCCCGGCCGCCGGGTGATCACGCTGCAGGCGGATGGATCGGCCATGTACACGGTGCAGGCGCTCTGGACGCAGGCACGGGAGCGGCTGGATGTGACGACGATCATCCTGTCCAACCGCAAATACGCGATCCTGCTGGGCGAGCTGGCCGGGGTCGGCGCGAACCCGGGGCGGACGGCGCTCGACATGATGGATTTGGGCAATCCGGACCTGGACTGGTGCCGGATCGGCTCAGGCATGGGGGTGGAAAGCGCGCGGGCCGAGACGATGGAGCAGTTCAACGACCTGCTCACGGCAGCCAACCGGCGCAGCGGGCCGTTCCTGATCGAGTTGCTGACCTGAGGCGTTTGCCGCTGAATAATCTTGTGGACAAGCGCCGCCCGCGCCTCTAGAACGCGCCCCTCATCCGGAACGCGGGAGGCTTCGGGCGCTTTGTTGCGTCTGTTTTGCCGTTTGCACCGCGGTCCCTGGGCGTTTGAAGGAGCCAGGGCGTGGCGAAGAAGGTTGTCGGCTACATAAAGTTGCAGATTCCGGCGGGCAAGGCGAACCCATCCCCGCCGGTTGGCCCGGCGCTCGGCCAGCGCGGCTTGAACATCATGCAGTTCTGCAAGGAGTTCAATGCCCTGACGCAGACGATGGAGCCGGGAATGCCGGTGCCCGTCGTGATCACCGCGTTCGGTGACCGCACGTTCACCTTCATCACCAAGACGCCGCCGAACACCTACTTCCTCAAGAAGGCGGCCGGCATCACCAAGGGCACGACGACGCCGGGCAAGGGCGCCACGGTCGGCCGGGTGACGATCACGCAGCTTCGCGAGATCGCCGAGACCAAGATGAAGGACATGAACGCCAACGACGTGGACGCCGCCGTCCGCATGTTGACCGGCTCGGCCCGCTCGATGGGCTTGACCGTGGTGGAGGGCTGACCATGGCACACGACAAGCGACTGACTGCCGCCAAGGCCACAGTGGACCGCAGCAAGCTCTATTCGCTGCCGGAGGCGATCGCGCTCATCAAGAGCAACGCGAAGGCCAAGTTCGACGAGACGGTCGAGTTCTCAATGAACCTCGGCATCGACCCACGCCATGCTGACCAGATGGTGCGCGGTCTGATCTCGCTGCCGAACGGCACTGGCAAGACGCTCCGCGTGGGCGTGTTCGCGCGAAACCAAAAGGCGATCGAGGCGACTGAGGCGGGCGCTGACGTGGTCGGCGCGGACGACCTCGCGGAGAGGGTGCAGGCTGGCGATATCCAGTTCGACCGCTGCATCGCTACGCCGGACATGATGGCGCTGGTCGGCCGGCTGGGTAAGATCCTCGGCCCGCGCGGTCTGATGCCGAACCCCAAGCTCGGCACCGTCACGATGAACGTGAAGGACGCCGTGCTGGCGGCAAAGTCCGGCCAGGTCGAGTTCCGCGCCGAGAAGGCGGGGATCATCCACGCTGGCATCGGCAAGGCGAGCTTCGAGGACGACAAGCTGGTGCAGAACATCCGCGCCTTGGTGGACGCCGTGCAGAAGGCGAAGCCGACCGGCGCGAAGGGCACTTACCTGCAGAAGGCGGCGATTTCCTCCACGATGGGCCCGGGCATCCGGGTCGATGTGTCGAGCCTCGCCGGCTGACGAGATACGCCGGCCCTGTGAAGGGCCGGTGGGCAGGCTGGGCCGTGAGGCCTGGCCGAACCTGTCCGAGATTGCACGTACCGGGCCTTTTCGAAGGGCCGGTCTAAGGGGCATCCGCCCGCGCGCAGGAGACGGGAATGCCCGGGATCATAGTATGGTCTCTGGGCGGTTCCGGCTGAGTGGACAGGCGAACCGGAGGTGACGCGTCACCTCCAGAGGGAAACCTGGCTTCCTGCGGTCCAAACGCATGAAGCCACCGACGGAGAGCGGTATTGGACCGTACGGAGAAGCGGGAGTTCGTCTCCTCCCTCGCCGACGTGTTTGCGCAGACGTCAATGGTTGTCGTCACCCAGAACAAGGGCATGACGGTCGCCGAAGTGACGCTGTTGCGGACCCGGATGCGAGCGGCAGGAGCGACCTTCAAGGTCGCGAAGAACCGGCTGGCCACCCTCGCCTTGGATGGGACCCGATTCGACGGCATCAAGCCCATGCTGAAGGGACCGACCGCGCTCGCGTGGTCGCACGACCCGGTGGCTGTGGCGAAGGTGGCGGTCGAGTTCGCCAGGACCAACGAGAAGCTCGTTCTGATTGGTGGTGCCTTGGGCACCCAGACGCTCAATGCGGATGGGATCAAGGCACTTGCCGAACTTCCGAGCCTGGACACGCTGCGCGGCAAGATCCTGGGGCTGCTCAATGCCCCGGCGACTCGCATCGCGGGCGTGCTGCAGGCGCCGGGCGGGCAACTCGCACGGGTCCTCGGGGCCTACGCCAGGAAGGACGAGCAATCGTCCGACGCGGGGGCAGAGGCAGCCTAGCTGTCGTGAATTAACAGGGCGCGGGCAACCGGCCTTGCATGGAACCGACCAGACTATCATCTAGGAACTTACAGAATGGCTGACCTGACTAAGATTGTGGACGAGCTGTCCAGCCTCACGGTGCTGGAAGCTGCCGAGCTGAGCAAGCTGCTCGAAGAAAAGTGGGGCGTGTCGGCCGCAGCGCCGGTGGCGGCTGTTGCCGCGGGCGGCGGCGGTGCAGCCGTGGCGGCCGCCCCGGTCGAGGAGCAGACGGAGTTCACCGTCATCCTCGCCAAGGCCGGCGACAAGAAGATCAACGTGATTAAGGAAGTCCGCGCGATCACCGCGCTGGGCCTGAAGGAAGCCAAGGACCTCGTCGAGGGCGCGCCGAAGACCGTCAAGGAAGGCGTGTCCAAGGACGAGGCTGCCAAGCTGAAGAAGCAACTCGAGGATCAGGGTGCGTCCGTCGAGATCAAGTAAGCAGCGACGCTTCGTTGCCGGGCCACTCGCCCGGCGGTGAAGTTCTGAACTGGGGTGGGCGGGAACCGGCATCGGGGCCCGCCCATCCTCCGTTTTCCGGCCACGGAGCGGCTGGCGATGACGACGCCGGGCTGATTGCAGCCCGCAGACGATGACACGGCGGGCGGTGCCCGGCCAAGACGCAAGGATAGGCATGAACGCGATCACGAAGTCCTTCACCGGTCAGAAGCGGATCCGCAAGAGCTTCGGCCGTATCCCCGACGTCGCTCCGATGCCCAACCTGATCGACGTGCAGCGTTCCTCCTACGAGGCGTTCCTGCAGATGAACGTCGCACCTGACAGCCGGACGCAGACCGGGCTGCAGGAAGTGTTCAAGTCCGTGTTCCCGATCGACGATTTCGCTGGCCGCGGCCGGCTCGAGTTCGTCGATTATGAGCTGGAAGAGCCGAAATACGACGTCGAGGAATGCATTCAGCGCGGCATGACGTTTGCCGCCCCGCTGAAGGTGACGCTGCGCCTGATCGTCTGGGATTTGGACGAGGATACCGGCGCGCGCTCCATCCGCGACATCAAGGAACAGCCCGTTTACATGGGCGACATGCCGCTGATGACGGATAACGGCACCTTCATCATCAACGGGACCGAACGCGTCATCGTCAGCCAGATGCACCGTTCACCCGGCGTGTTCTTCGACCACGACAAGGGCAAGACGCACAGCAGCGGCAAGTTCC
>CAZZVB010000018.1:0-25469 GCA_964657445.1 uncultured Burkholderiaceae bacterium
GAGCAGGCAAAAACCAAGTTTGCCAGCGACGCCGGACCCGGAACGCAGCATTTCGCGGCTGCACAATAAGCGTTTGCGGCAATTGCCGCGCTGTAACATCGGCCCATTTGGCCAGTAGGCGCACCCAAAAGGCGCACGTAGCGGCGCAGGAGACCAAGCGATGTCGGTGACGACCCAGGACCACGCTCACGACGACCACCACGGCCATGCGCCGGGTTTCGTGCACCGCTGGCTGTTCTCGACCAACCATAAGGATATCGGAACGCTCTACCTGATCTTCGCGATCATCGCGGGGATTACCGGCGGCATCCTGTCCATCATCATGCGGGCGCAACTCCAGTCGCCCGGCAACCACATCGTCGAAAGCGGGCAGGCCTGGAACTCGCTGGTCACGGCGCACGGCCTGATCATGATCTTCTTCACCGTCATGCCGGCAATGATCGGCGGGTTCGGCAACTGGTTCGTGCCGCTGATGATCGGTGCGCCCGACATGGCGTTCCCGCGGCTGAACAACATCTCGTTCTGGCTGCTGGTCCCGGCCTTCCTGCTGATCATCGCGGGCCTGCTATCGGGGCAGGGAGCCGGTTCGGGCTGGACGCTGTATCCGCCGCTCTCCGCCCAGCAAGACATCTCGATGGACTACACGCTGTTCGCGCTTCACCTCGCGGGCATCTCCTCCCTGCTCGGCGCGATCAACTTCATTACCACGATCTTCAACATGCGCACGCCGGGCATGACGCTGCACAAGATGCCGCTGTTCGTGTGGTCGATGCTGGTCACGGCGTTCCTGCTGCTGCTCGCCATCCCGGTGCTCGCCGGCGCGATCACCATGCTGATCACCGACCGTAACTTCGGCACCTCGTTCTTCGACCCCAAGGGCGGTGGCGACCCGGTGCTGTTCCAGCATCTGTTCTGGTTCTTCGGCCACCCCGAGGTCTACATCATGATCCTGCCGGGCTTCGGCATGATCAGCCACATCATCTCGACCTTCTCCAAGAAGCCGGTGTTCGGCTACCTGGGCATGGCTTACGCGATGGTCGCCATCGGCGTCGTCGGCTTCGTGGTCTGGGCCCACCACATGTTCGTCTCAGGCATCAGCGTCGATACCCGCGCCTACTTCATGGCGGCGACGATGATCATCGCCGTGCCGACGGGCATCAAGATCTTCTCCTGGATCGCCACGATGTGGGGCGGTTCGATCGAGATGAATACGCCGATGTTGTGGGCGATCGGGTTCATCTTCCTGTTCACCGTCGGCGGCGTGACCGGCGTGGTGCTGTCGAACGCCGGCATCGACCAGATCCTGCACAACAGCTACTACGTGGTCGCGCACTTCCACTACGTGCTGTCGCTGGGCGCTGTGTTCTCGATCTTCGCTGGCTTCTACTACTGGATCGGCAAGATGAGCGGCCACCAGTATCCGGAGTTCTGGGGCAAGGTGCACTTCTGGGTCACCTTCGTCGGCGTGAACCTGACGTTCTTCCCGATGCACTTCCTCGGCTTGGCGGGCATGCCGCGCCGCTATCCGGACTACCCGAACGCCTTCGCCGGCTGGAACCACGTGGCATCGATGGGTTCCTACATCGGCGGCCTGTCGGTGCTGATCTTCCTCTACGTGCTGTTCCGCACCTTCACCTCGAAGGTCCCGGTCGCTGCGAACTATTGGGGTGAGGGTGCCACGACGCTCGAGTGGACGGTCAGCTCGCCGCCGCCGTTCCACACCTTCGAGGAGCTGCCGCGGGTTCGATGATCGACGCCGCAACCCTTCCGGCCGCCGCGCCCTTCGCATCATCTGATGCGGAGTGGCGGGACTGGCTGAACCTGCTAAAGCCCCGCGTCGTGGCCCTCGTGGTCATGACCGGTTGGGTCGGCATGGCCATTGCCCCGGGGCATCTGCATCCGGTGCTGGCCTTCACGTCCATCCTTTGCATCGCCGTCGCTGCCGGCGCCGCGGGTGCGATCAACATGTGGTACGAGCGGGACATCGACGCGCTGATGCGCCGGACCCGCAAGCGCCCGATTCCGTCAGGGCGCATCCAGCCCGGCGAAGCGCTGGCGTTCGGCGTCGTGCTGGCGGTGTCCTCGGTCGTGGTGATGGCGCTCGCCACCAACCTCGTCGCGGCGGCCTGGCTGGCGCTGTCGATCGGCTTCTACGTGTTCATCTATACCATCTGGCTCAAACGCCGCACGCCGCAGAACATTGTTATTGGCGGCGCGGCCGGGGCGTTCCCGCCGATCATCGGCTGGGCCGCGGTGACCGGCGACGTGACGGCCATGCCGCTGCTGCTGTTTGGGGTGATCTTCCTGTGGACGCCGCCGCATTTCTGGGCTCTCGCATTGTATGCCTGCAAGGACTACACGGCGGCCGGCGTGCCGATGCTGCCCGTGGTTGCGGGCGCCAAGAATACGCGGCTGCAGATCCTGCTTTACACGCTGGTGCTGACACCCGTGTCCGTGCTGCCCTGGCTGCTCGGCTACACGGGGCCGATATACGGGTTAACCGCCCTGGTGATGGGCGCCGGGTTCATCGTGAGCGCGATCTGGGTGTGGCTCGACAAGCAGGACGCGGCGGGCGTGAGCCTGACCAACGATACGCCGGCGCGGGCGGCGTTCCGCTACTCGCTCGCCTATCTGGCCATCCTGTTCGCGGCGGTGGCGGTCGATCACTTCGTTGGCTGACGACTTCCCGAAGCCGCTGACCCCTGCCGAAGCTGTCGAGTTCCGGCGCCGCCAGCGCGGGCGGAACATCGCCCTGCTGGTCGCATTGGTGGCTGTGGCGGTGCTGTTCTACGCGATCGCCATCGTCAAGCTTGGTGGATCATGAACCGGAACACCGCAATCGGCGCAGGCCTCGTCGCCGTCGTCGCCGGCATGACGGGCATCTCCTTCGCCGCCGTGCCACTGTACTATGCATTCTGCTCGGCCACCGGATACAATGGCACGCCGCAGATCGGCCCGCAGGCGTCGCCCGGCGTGGCATCGCAGTCGATCACCGTCGCCATGAACGCGGACACCAGCCCGCAACTGCCCTGGTCATTCAGCCCGGAGCAGCGTCGCGTCACGATGAAGATCGGCGAAGAGCAGTTGGCGTTCTACGACGGCAAGAACCTGGCCGACCACACCATCACCGGGCACGCGCTTTATAACGTGACGCCGGATGAGGCCGGACGCTATTTCCACAAGACGGAATGCTTCTGCTTCACGTCGCAGACGCTGAAGCCGGGCGAGCAAGTCCAATTCCCCGTTACGTTCTGGGTCGATCCGGCTATCTTGAAGGATCCGGAGACCCGCGACATCCACACCATCACCCTGTCCTACACGTTCTTCCCCTCGCTTGAGGAAGCGGCCAAGTCGGGCGCGCTGGCGAAGGCGGGCCCCCACACCGGCAACACCGGCGCGGTCCGTGTGCTGGAGCCGGGTTCGGCGTCCAAGGGGTGACCGTAAGGGTTGCCGCATCCGCTCACCTCGCGGTATTGAACCGCGTCACTCGATAGGTCTGTCCATGGACACGCACGCCACGACCGCGCCCACGATCTCGTCCGGGATGAAGCAGCCCTACCACCTGGTGAACCCGAGCCCTTGGCCGCTGGCCGGAGCGCTCGGCGCTGGTTTGACCGTGGTCGGCATCATCCATGCCGCGCATTTCGGCAGCTACCTGATCCTGGCGCTGGGCATGCTGGTCGTCATGGCGACGGCCGCATTGTGGTGGCGCGACGTGCTATCGGAAAGCAGCACGCCGGGTCTGCATTCCCCGGTCGTCCGGCTCGGCCTGCGCTACGGCATGACCCTGTTCATCGCCAGTGAGGTCATGTTCTTCGTCGGCTTCTTCTGGGCGTTCTTCCACTTCGCCATCTATCCGGAGCACGTGCTCGACGTGACCGGCCCCGCGATGTGGCCGCCGGCGGGCGTCGAGACGTTCGATCCGTTCAAGCTGCCGTTCCTGAATACGATGATCCTGCTGCTGTCCGGGTGCACCGTCACCTGGGCGCACCACTCGCTGATCGAGGGTGACCGCAAGCACCTGATCATGGCGCTGGGGCTGACCATCCTGCTCGGCATGTCGTTCACCTGCTTCCAGGCGATCGAATATTCCGACGCACCGTTCAAGTTCGACGGCGGCGGTGTTTACCCGGCGGTGTTCTTCCTCGCCACGGGCTTCCACGGCGTGCACGTGATCATCGGCACCATCTTCCTCACCGTGTGCTGGTTCCGCTCGCGCGCCGGCCAATTCACCCCGGCGCGTCACTTCGGCTTCGAGGCGGCCGCCTGGTATTGGCACTTCGTGGACGTGGTGTGGCTGTTCCTGTTCGTCGCCGTCTATTGGTGGGGCGCCGGCGTCACGGTCGCGGAGTAGCGTGGCGGACGGCCCAGGCGACCCGGCGGGAGGCCCGCTGCCCAGCCTGCTAGCGGTTTCGCTCGGCTGCCGCTGCCCGCGCTGCGGCAAGGGCAAGCTGTTCCAGGGCGTGCTGACTGTGCGTGACCGCTGCCCGATCTGCGACCTGAACCTGGCCGAGGCGGACACCGGCGACGGCGCCGCCGTGTTCATCCTCTTGATCGAAGGCACTTTGCTGGTGGCGCTCGCCTTCTGGGTCGAGTTCCGGTTCAACCCGCCGCTCTGGGTGCATGCCGTGCTGTGGCCGGCGCTGGCGATCCCAATCACCATCCTGCTCATGCGCCCCTTGAAGGCGTTCCTGGTGGCGCAGCAGTTCCGCAATCGCGCTGACGAGATGGGTGTGTGATGCGGGCGGCAGCCGCATCGCACCTGCCGTCCCGCTTACGGCCGTTGCTGGTGCCCGGCGTGGTGACTGCCGTGATGTTTGCCACCTTGGTGGGCCTGGGACTTTGGCAGCTTCATCGGCTGGCTTGGAAAGAGGGCATCCTGGCCGATATCGCCCGCGCCGAGCAGTCCCCACCCGTTCCGCTGACCGGCCACCCGCTGCCCTTCGCCAAGGTGAGCGCCGCAGGCCATATGCGCGGCGACGTCCACGCGCTCTACGGCGCCGATGTGCGCGACGAGCCCGGTGGGTCCGTCATGGGTGCGCAACTCATCGAACCGCTGGAGCGGCCCGGGCAGGACCCGGTGCTGGTCGAGCGCGGCTGGATCGCCGACGGCGCGCCGCTGCCGCCGCCCGGCGACACCGTCGTGGGCTACGTCCGCGCGCCGGATGCGCCGGGCCTGTTTAGCGCGACCGATGATCTTGCCGCCCAGCACTTCTACACTCTGGACCCGGAGAAGATCGGCGCCGCGCTCGGTCTGCCGCGCGTGGCGCCCTTCACGCTCGTTGCGATGGGGCCGCCGGCGGCGGGGCTGCAGCCGGCGGCCACCTTGCCGCGCCCGCCAAACGATCACCTCAACTACGCGCTGACCTGGTTCGGCCTGGCATTCTCGCTGCTGGTCGTGTTCGGCGCCTACGTCCGCAAGGCTTTCCGTGCATGAACGCATCCGCCGACACCGCTTACGCCCGCTTGCAGGACCGCTTCACCCGCATCGCGACCTTGAACGAAGCCTCATCCATGCTGGGCTGGGATGCCGCGGCTATGATGCCCGACGGCGGCGGGGCGGCACGGGGTGACCAATTGGCCGTGCTGGCTGGGCTGGCGCACCAGCAACTTACCGCGTCGTCCGTGGCGGACGATTTGGCCGAGGCCGAGGCCCCTGCCGAACCCTGGCGCGAGGCCAATCTGCGCCTGATGCGCCACGCCTACACGCGCGCGACCGCCTTGCCGCCCGACCTCGTCGAAGCCACCGCCCGCGCCAATTCCGCGTGCGAGAAAGTCTGGCGCGAGGCCCGCCGCACCGCCGATTTCGGCCTGGTCGCGCCGTATCTGGCCGAGGTTGTCCGCCTGACCCGGCACGCGGCCGAGGCCATGGCGCCCAGCTTGGGTCTGTCCCCCTATGACGCCTTGATGGACGGCTACCAGCCCGGCATCGGCGCTGCCGACGTCGGGCCGGTGTTCACACGGTATGAAGCCTTCCTGCGTGACGCCCTGCCGCGCGCCGAGGCCAAGCAAGCTGCTGCCCCTGCAGCGCTGCCCCTGCCAGGTCATTTTTCCGCCGACGCGCAGGAGGCGCTGTGCCGCAGCCTGTCCCAGCGTGCCGGGCTTGAGTTTACCCACGCCCGGCTGGACCGCTCCGCCCACCCGTTTTGCGGCGGCACGCCCACCGATATCCGCATCACCACACGCTACGACGAGGCTGACCCGGCGCAGGCCATCATGGGCGTGCTGCACGAAACCGGCCACGCGCTGTACGAACGCGGCCTGCCCACCGCCCACGCCCGCCAGCCTGTCGGCGAGGCCGCCGGGATGGGCGCGCACGAAAGCCAGTCCCTCATCATCGAGATGCAGGCCTGCCGCACCGACGCCTATTTGTCCTGGCTCGGCCCCAAGCTGCACGCGACCTTCGGCGGTGACCCGGCGCCCTACGCTCCGGCAAACCTGGCAAGGCTATGGCGCCGCATCCATCGCGGCTTCATCCGCGTGGACGCCGACGAGATGACTTACCCGGCCCACGTCATCCTGCGCTTCCGGCTGGAACAGGCGCTGATGTCCGGCGAGCTGGGCGTGTCCGGCCTGCCCGCTGCCTGGAACGAGGGGCTGCACACCCTGCTCGGCATCACCCCGCCGAACGACGCGTTGGGCTGCCTGCAGGACATCCACTGGTACGACGGCGCATTCGGCTACTTTCCGTCGTACACCCTCGGCGCCATGGCCGCCGCGCAGTTGATGGCAGCCGCCCGCCGTTCCGTTCCCGGCCTGGACGATGCGCTGGGTGAAGGCGACCATGGCCCGCTCCTCGCATGGCTGCGCGCCAACGTGCACAGCCAGGGCAGCCTGCTCGGCTTTAACGACCTGCTGCGCCAGGCGACAGGCAAGCCCCTCGACCCCACCGACTTCGAGGCACACCTGACCGCCAGATATTTGTAGCGCGTATCGCGGGGCGGTTCCGGACGGATGGCTTTCTGTGCAGCACCTTGACGAACGTCCGGAGCCAGTCCACTCCATCACGGATTGAAGTAACAGACGAAGGCTGTTCGAATGCGTCAAGTCTTCCGTGCCTTGGGTTCCAATATCAGGTCGCGGTTGGGACTGGATCAATTAACCCAAGCTGTATCAAGTATACAGACAGATCTTAGGCGTCTCTCCGATGCGCTGATTGAGCGGAAGTTTATTGAGGTAACGCCGCCGAAAGCCGCAATCCCGTCGGTGAGCGCACCAGACAGTCGGATCATCTACTCAGAGCGTGACCTGGTCTGTAAATGGCAGTCGCTTGATGGTTCAGACGGCTGGTTTCTCGTTCTTCCGCATGAAACCCGGGATCCTGTCGTCGCCCAGTTCTTGCGAGGCGAGGTCGAGAACGAAGATATCCTGCGGATCGCGATGGACGTTACGTCCCCGGGCGATCAGATCATCGATCTCGGCGCCCATGTCGGAACATTCTCCATCGGCGCGGCGGCCATGGGGCGGAAAGTGCTGGCCGTTGACGCATCGCCCACTCACATCGTTGCGCTGGAGCGTAGCAAGGCGTTGAACCGGCTCGGCGATCTGTCGATCCTACATGCCGCGATCTCTCCGGAACCCGGCATCGTGCGCTTCGTGGAGGACGGCCTGTTCGGAGCCGTCGATTTCTCGGGAGAAGCAACGAACGCGATCGAAGTCCAGGGAAGCCGCCTCGATGACGCGATTGACGGGCATGTCACCAGCCCTGTGAAATTCATTAAAATGGACATCGAAGGCTCCGAGTGCGTCGCTATCGAAACCGGCCTAACGATGCTTCAGCGTGACCATCCGATCATCTGGTTCGAATCCAATGGGCCGACTCTCGCCCAAGGCGGGCGGACCGTGGATGATTTGCGAAGGACGCTGGAAGGGTGTGGCTATAAGGTGTTCCGAGTCGAGGGCGCTCGCTGGATCTATGCGCCACCCGGCCAGATCCAGCCGGAAGCGTGGGTCGATATGATGGCGTTGGGTGAACACGATCAGCGCCGGTGGGCGGACCGCATCGATTGGGTATGGCAACCGAACGAGATACTGGAGAAATGCCGTGTTTGGGCGGGCCTGCCGCACGACCTCACGAGGAAGTATCTCCTCGAGGAAATCAGCCGGCATGACGTGGACGCCAGCATCCGGTCCAAATTGGACGTCATCAGGGGCGAACTGATGACCATCGACGGCGGACGGTAGCTTAGGGTCAGCCTTCCGCCTGGGCGATGCGAATCAGCAGGGCCGTCAACTCGGCGGGGGCGGACACCATGGCGTCGTGCCCGGCTGCGACCTCGGCCCAGTTCCATCCGGGCCGTCCGCGAGCCCACTGGCGGCAGTCTTCCAGCCAAGGATAGACCGGGTTGGTGCAGGCGACGTAGGTGCACGGGCGGCCATTGCCGACAGTTGCGTTCCGTAGATTGAGCGGACTGGTGAACGTGCCCAGTGGATGCGGTGTCAGGCGGCGGGCGATCCACGCCACGTCCGCCGGGTCGGGGCAATCGAAGTAGCTGGCCGGCGGCGGTGCTACGCTCATGCCGTCGCCTTCCCGGGCGAGGCGCGTCCATGTGCCGCTGCGCTCAGGATCGGCGTCGAGCATGGATTGCCCGGCCTCCAGGATACGGCTGTCCAGGTACACCAGGTGGCGCACCCGGTCCGGCATGCGGTCCGCCACGCCGGTGATGGTGATGCCGCCGAAGCTGTGGCCGACGAGCACGGCGTCCTGCAACTCCTCGGCTTCCAACACCTCGCAGATGTCGGCCACGAAGGTGTCCAGCGTTATGGCGGCGGACAGCAAGTGGCGGCGCTCGCCCAGCCCCGTTTGCGTCGGCGTGAACACGTCATGACCGGCTGCGCGCAAGCGCCGCGCGACGCGGGACCAGCACCAGCCGCCGTGGAACGCACCATGGACGAGCACGAAAATGGCCACCGCCAGCCTCCCCCGTATTTGGCCGCCGGTGGTTGACCCCCGGCGGTGCGCCCTCCTAGCGTGCGCGCAACAAAAGTGAAATGACGGGGAGCTGGGCCATGGCGGATCGGGGCGGCGGGACATGGGGCTGGTTGTGCGCCGGGGCGCTTGGCCTGGCGTTGGCGATCGTCCCGCAGGCGTCCCGGGCGGAGATCCCGCGCAAACTCATCATCGGCGTCCTCACCGACATGAACGGCGGCAACGCGACGGCGGCCGGCCCTGGCTCGGTCGTCGCGGCCCAGTTGGCGGCGGAGGATGCGGCGGCGATCCTGCCCGGCGTCGCGGTTGAGGTGATCTCGGCGGATCACGAGAACAAGGCGGACCTCGCGTCCTCGATCGCCCGTGGCTGGATCGCCAACACAGGCGTGAACGTCATCGCGGACGTGCCGTTCTCCTCCGCCGGGCTGGCCGTCAGTGAGGCAACGCGAGGCGCGCCGCACACGCTGTTCATCGCGTCAGGACCCGGCACCAGCGATCTGACGGGCCCGGCCTGCTCCCCCAACACGGTGCACTGGACGTACGACACCTATGCGCTGGCCAACTCCGTGGTGCGGGCGCTGCTGGGGCAGGGCCAACGCTCCTGGTTTTTCATCACGGCCGACTACGCGTTCGGCGCGTCCCTGGAACGCGATGCCACCCAGGTCATCACCGCGGGTGGTGGCACCGTGGTGGGCGACGTGAAGAACCCGGCCTTCGCCGCGGATTTCTCGTCCTACCTGCTGCGCGCCCAAAGCAGCCAGGCGCAGGTTATCGCCCTCGCCAACGCCTCGATCGACCTGGTGAATCTGGTGAAGCAGGCTCACGAGTTCGGCTTGGACGCAGGCGCGAAGCAGCGAATGACGGCATTGCTGATGCTGATTACGGACGTGCAGTCGATCGGGCTGCAAACGGCGCAGGGGCTGTATTTGGCCTCGCCGTTCTACTGGGATTTGGACGACCGCACCCGCGCCTTCTCCGCGCGTTTTGCGGCCAGAATGAAAGGCGCAAAGCCGACGATGCTACAGGCCGGCGTCTATTCCGGCACGGTCCACTACTTCAAGGCAGTGAAACAGGCCGGCAGCGCGGACGCCCCAGCCGTGATGGCGGCGATGCAGGCGCTCCCAGCCGACGATGATGCGTTCGGGAAGGGCAGCGTTCGCCGGGATGGGCGGGCAATCCACGACTTCCACCTATTCCAGGTGAAGTCGCCGGCGGAGTCGAAGGGGCCTTGGGACGACTACAAGCTGATCTCGACGGTGCCGGCAGGGGAGGCGTTCCGGTCGTTGGCGGCGGGTGGGTGTCCGTTGGCGAAGTAGTGGGCGGTCGAGGCGGCTTGGTGCGAGAGAAAAACGGGAGGTGATCCGACGTGTCGGCACGCCGGTGCATCTTTCACTTTTACACCCAAGCAGGGCCGCACCAACAAGGCGGCCCTGCTCAGCACACTCTAATTTGGCCGGCTCACGCGGCCATCGGCGCATACCGCTTGTGGCCCTTCACGTCGTAACGGTCGAGCATCATCACCTTGTCCCACGCCTTGATGAAGTCCCGCACGAAACGCTGGTGACCGTCGCTGCCGGCATACACGTCGGCGATCGAGCGCAATTGCGAGTTCGATCCGAACACCAAGTCATTGCGGGTCGCCGTGAACTTCGCCGTGCCAGTCCGGCGGTCCTTGAGGGTGAAGCTCGTCGCGTCCTCGCTGGCCTTTTCCCAAACCAAATCGGTATCGGTCAGGTTGACGAAGAAGTCGTTGGTCAGAACCCCGACCCGCTCGGTGAAGACGCCGTTGGCCGAGCCATCATGATTGACGTTCAGCACGCGCAACCCGCCCGTGAGCACAGTCCACTCCGGAGCAGTCAGCGTCATCAGATTGGCCTTGTCGAGGAAGAATTCCTCGGGCGCCACGCCCTGCGACACCTGCCGGAACGTGTCGCCGGCATAGTTGCGGAAACCGTCCACCACCGGCTTCAGCCACTCGAACATCTCGATGTCGGTGAGCGTCTGCGTCGTGTCCACGCGACCCGGCGTGAACGGAACCTTTGCCTCCACGCCTGCGTCTGCCGCCGCCTTCTCGACCGCCGCACAGCCACCCAGCACGATTAGGTCTGCCAGCGAAACCTTCTTGCCGGACGCCTGCGTGCCGTTGAACTCGGCCATCACGCCGCGCAGCCGCTCGACCACCGGTGCCGCCCGGCGGTTCACATCCCAATCCTTCTGCGGCGCCAGGGCAAGACGGCCGCCATTGGCGCCGCCGCGCTTGTCGCTGTCGCGATACGTCACGGCGGCGGAGAACGCGGTGAAGGCCAGATCGGACACCGAAAGGCCCGTCGCCAGGATCGCCTGCTTCAACCCGGCGATCTCTGCCTCGCCGATGAGATCATAGTCGCGCTCCGGCAGCGGGTCCTGCCAAAGCAAGCCGTCCTCGATCGCCTTTTCCGGGCCAAGATAGCGGTGCTTCGGCCCCATATCGCGATGGGTGAGCTTGTACCACGCCTTGGAAAATGCCTGGGTGAAGGCGTCGAAATCCGCCAGGAACTTCTCGCACACCTTCCGGTATTCCGGATCGACCTTCAGCGCGATGTCGCTGGTCATCATCATCAGGTCGTGCATCTGACCCTCGACGTGCGCGTCAGGCGTCTTGGGCGCATCCGGATTGATCGGCTTCCATTGCAGCGCGCCCGCCGGGCTCCTGGTCTGCTCCCATTCGAACTTGAACAGATTCTCGAGGTAGCTGTTGTCCCATTGCGTCGGGTTCGGCGTCCAACTGCCCTCGATGCCGTTGGTCATGGTGTATTGCGCGAAACCAGGGCCCTTCGGGTTGTGCCAGCCAAGGCCCATGGCCTCCATCGGCGCGATTTCGGGCGGCGGGCCGACCTCCTTCGCCGGCACCATGCCGTGACTTTTGCCGAAGGCGTGGCCGCCTGCGATCAGCGCCACGGTCTCTTCGTCATTCATCGCCATGCGCGTGAAGGTGGTCCGGATATCGCGTGCCGATCCCATCGGGTCGCCGTTCGCATACGGGCCTTCCGGGTTGACGTAGATGAGCGCCTGGTGTGAGGCAGCCAGTGGGTTTTCCAGGTCGTAATCGGCGTCGCCGTTCTGGCCGCGCCACCTTTTGTCGCGCGTGACCATGCTGTCGAAGCTGGCGACGTCCTTCGGGTTCCAGATTTCCGGGCCCCAGTAGGTCGCGTTGTCCGCTTCCCAAGCGTCGAGCCGTCCGGCGCCGAAGCCGTAGGTCGGGAAGCCCATGATCTCCAGGGCGCAATTGCCCGTCAGGATCATCAGGTCGCCCCAAGACAGGCCGTTGCCATACTTGTGCTTGATCGGCTGCAGCAGGCGCCGCGACTTGTCCGTGTTGCCGTTGTCCCACCAACTGCTGATCGGGGCGAAGCGCTGCATCGCCGTGCCGGCGCCGCCCCGGCCGTCCGCGATCCGGTAGGTGCCGGCCGCGTGCCACGCCATCCGGATCATCTGCGGGCCATAGTTGTTGTAGTCGGCCGGCCACCAATCGACCGAGGTCGTCAGGAACTGCTTGATGTCCTGCTTGAGCGCCGCGAAATCGATCTTCGCGAACTCAGCAGCATAGTCGAAATCCGCGCCGAGCGGATCGGCCGCCAGGCCATTCTGATGCAGGAGCTCGACCCGCAGGCGGTCCGGATACCAGTTCTCCAATGTCGGAGGGGTTCCGAATGCACCGCCAACCCTGTCGCCGCCGAACGGGCATTTGCCGATCATTTCGTGCGTCGTGGTAAAGGTTTTGTCGATCGTCATCTCGTTCATCGAAATCTCCCTGCAGCGGATGCAACGCCCGTGTGGCGACTGAGCCAGCCAGGCTGCATGCCCCTCGCCGCGGAGATAGAACGGCGCCTACGGCGGAAGGTTTGATGGCGAATAAGGCTGACGCGAGCCGGAAGAACGTTCTTCTCAATCGCCCATCACTTGTAGCCGGTATCGCGCTTTGCGATGCGGGACCCGTCGCCAGCTACAATCCCATCACAGCGCCAGCCTGCCCCGCATAGCGCACCCGTAACTCCCGCTTCAGCAGCTTCCCCGCCGTGTTCTTCGGCAACGCGTCGGCGAAGAACACGCGCTTCGGCACCTTGAACGGCGCCAGTGTCTGCCGGGCATGCCCCACCAGCGCTTCCTCCGTCGCCTCCATCCCCTCCCGCAGTACCACCACTGCCGCAATCGCCTCAATCCAGCGTTCATCCGGCACGGCAATCACCGCGCATTCCGCGACAGCCGGGTGGGTGAACAGCGCGTCTTCCACTTCGCGGCTCGCGACCAGCACGCCGCCGGTGTTGATGACGTCCTTGATACGGTCCACCACCGTCAGGTAGCCCTCCGCGTCCATTACGCCGACGTCGCCGGAGTGGAACCAGCCGCCGGCGAACGCCTCAGCGGTGGCGTCCGGCTTGTCCCAGTAGCGCAGCATGACGTGCGGGGAGCGGTGGACGATCTCGCCCTGAACACCCGGCGGCGCGTCGTTCATGTCCAGATCGACCACTCTGGTCTGCACGTGCAGCACGGGGCGGCCGACCGACGCCGGGCGGGCGTCGTGCTCGTCCGGCTTCAGCACCGTCGCCAGCGGGGCCAGTTCGCTTTGGCCGTAGCAGTTGAACGGCCGCACGCCGGGTATGCGCGCGCGGAGTTCGTGCAACACCGGCACAGGCATGATCGCCGCGCCGTAGTAGATCCGCTGCAGGCTGGACAGGTCGCGCCGGTCGAAATCGGCATGGCGCAGCAGGTTGATCCACACCGTCGGCGGGGCGAAGAACGAGGTGATGCGGTGGCGCTCGATCAGCTCAAGGCACAGCGCCGGGGCAGGAGCTTCGATCAGCACGATCTCCGCCCCGGCCATGAGCTGCGGCATCATGAAGCAGTGCAGTTGCGCGGTGTGATACAGCGGCAGCGCGGCGAGCACGCGGTCGGCGGCGCTATGCTCGCATTCGACGATGCAGCTCACGTACTCCGCCATCAGCGCGCGGTGCGTCATGACGGCGCCTTTCGGCGACCCGGTGGTGCCGGAGGTGTAGCAGAGCTGGGCGATGTCGCCGTCATCCACGGCCTCGCCCACCGGACCCGCTGCGCCGCCCGCCAGCGCGTCGGCGAACAGGCGGGTGGGGGCGCCGGTGGCGTGCGCTGTTTCGCTCAACGCCGAGTCATGCAGCAGCAGGCTAGCCCCGGACTGCTCCACGATGTAGCGCAGCTCCGGCGCGGTCAGCGCGTAATTGGCCGACACGTGGATCAGCCCGGCTTTGCAGCAGGCCAGCCAGGCGAGCAGATAAAGGTCGGAGTTGCGGCCGAAGGCCACCACCCGGTTGCCCGGCGCAAGCCCGCCCGCCAGCAACGCCGCCGCGGATCGCTCGGCTGCCGCGTCCAGCTCGCGGTAGCTCCAGGCCCTGTCGCCCCAATGCAGCGCGGTTTTGCCGCGGTAACGCTCGGCCGACCGGCGGATCAGGTCGCCGATCGTGTTGCGGCCCGCCCGGCGCGCCAGCGCGGCGGTCTCGCTCATGCCGGGGTGGCGAGCGGCTTGCCCTTCTCGACGATGTAGGTGCCGGACAGCACCGAAGGCGCCGGACCGTTGTTGAGCGCGTGGATCACCCCCGGCGGGATCTGGAAGCTGTCGCCCGGCTTCAGCAGGCGGTTGGGCTGGCCGTCAACCAGCAGCTCGCCGCCGCCTTCGAGCAATACCGTCGACTCCACGCCGAAATGCGTGTGGCGGGCGACGATGGCGTTGGGCACTGCGTCCACCTTGGCCAGGATAATCTCGTAACCCGGCGTCGGCGCGTCGATCGTCCGCAGGATGGTGCGGGTCAGCGGCGGCGTTTGCCCATTGGCGTGCTCGGTCGCCAGCGCGGCGGTGGCGCAAATCGCGCAGGAGACGAAAAGGCGGCGGTTGATCATTGGACAGCATCCCGGTTGCACCCCGGCTTCTGACGAGCCGGTTCGCAACCATGCTCGAAACGAGCGGCGGCGGGCAAGCCATCACGCTTCGCGGCGGGCGTTCAACCTCCCGGACCGGCGTGGCGTTCGATCGAGGCAGCGGGTGTGGAACCCGCAAACGGGAGAATGGCGATGCGTCCGATCAATGCGGTTTCAGCCGCGGTCCTGCTGGCAACCTTGTCCGGTCCGGCCTTCGCGGCGGGCGGCGCGGGCACAGGCGGTTCAACTGCTGGGCTTGCAGCCCCCGGCGTCACCGGAACCGCCCCGGGCGGCAGCACGCCCGGCGTTGCCGGACGAACTGGCGCGTCCACTCCGGGCGAAGGATCGAGCGCCCTGTCGCTCGGCGGACCGGGCTCGGCAGGCGCCGCGACCGCCAACACCGGCCCTGGCGCCAGCAGCACCGTGTTCGGCACCACGACTACGCCGGGCACGACCACCGGCACCACCGGTGAGGCCGGTTCTGCCGGCGCCAACGTTCCTTAGGAAAAAGCTGTCATCGCGAGCCGAAGGCGCAATGACACGCTGACTGACTATGGCTGGTGGCTGATCGGCGGTTGGCGGCGGAAGCGCCGGGCGGTGCCTTCGCGCATGGACTGGAATGTCACGTAAAGCATCGGGATCAGGAAGATCCCGATGCTGGACGAAAACAGCATGCCGGCGAACACCGGTGTGCCGACGTCCCGCCTGCTGATCTCGGCAGCGCCATTTGCGATCACCAGCGGGACCAGCCCCAAGATGAACGCAAAGGACGTCATCATCACAGCGCGGAACCGCGTGCGCGCGCCGAGCACGGCAGCATCGTGAATGCTGTCGCCCGCCTCGCGACGGTCCTTGGCGAACTCGACGATCAGGATGCCGTTTTTCGCCGCCAGGGCGATCAGCACCACCAGCCCGATCTGGGCATACAGGTCCAGCGCCAGCCCCGCGATCATGATCCCCAGGAAAGAGCCGAACACGCCGACCGATACCGACAACAGCACCGGGATGGGAATGACCCAGCTCTCATAAAGCCCGACCAGGAACAGGTAGGCGAACAGGATCGCCAGGGCGAGGATGTATCCTGTCTGCCCGGTCGCCGAGGCTTCCTGGTAGGCAGTCCCGGTCCATTCAAAGGAATAGCCCGGCGCCAATGTCTTCGCCGAAACCTGGGCCATCGCCTGCAGCGCGGTCCCCGACGACCCGCCCGGGGCCGGGCTGCCATTGATGGTGATCGAGCGGTAGTTGTTGTAGCGGGTGATGACCTGCGGCCCGAGCGTGAAGCTGACGTCGGCGATCGACCGCAGCGGGACGACGCCACCCATGCTGTTGCGGATGTAGATCTTCCAAAGATCGTCCACCTTGCTGCGGTCGTAGGCCTCGCCTTCGACGTTCACCTGCCAGACCCGGCCGAACAGGTTGAAGTCGTTGATGTAGATGCCGCCCAGGGTCGCCTGCAACGAGGTGAAGATGTCGGTGATCGACAGGCCGAGCGCCTGCGCCTTCTCCCGGTCGATGTTGAGGAACAGCGACGGGTTGGTCGCGGTGAAGGTCGAGAACACGCGCGACATGCGCGGATCGCTGTTGGCCGCGCCCAGCAGGCCGTTCATCGCCTGGCCGAGCACCACCGAGTCCTGCCCTTCGAGCGCCTCGAGCTGGTATTCGAACCCGCCGGTGGTCGAAAGACCGATGATCGGCGGCAGGTTGAACGGGAATACCGTCGCCGCGCGCACCTGCTGCACGGCGCCGAACATCCGGCCGATCAGCGCCTGCGCCTTCTCGCTTGTCGCGGTGCGGTCGGCGAACGGGTTGAGCTTGATGAACATGAACCCTGCGTTGCTCTCCTGCGCATTGTCCAGCAGGGAGAAACCGACGATCGCGAACGTGTCGTGGACGCCGGGCAGCGCCTTGGCCAGATCTTCCACCTGGCGCACCACGCTGCCGGTGCGGGCGACGGACGCGCCGTCCGGCAACTGGATCGCGACGAAGAAGCCGCCCTGGTCCTCGGACGGCAGGAACCCGGTCGGCGTGATGGTGGCCAGCCCGAATATGCCGCCGGCGAACACCAGTGCCAGCACGATGCCCATGATCGAGAGGCGCAGCGTCTTGCCCACGATGTAACCGTAGCCGTCGCGCACGTTGTCGATCCGCCGGCCCACCCATGCCATCACGCCGCGCTTCGGGCCGCTATGGCGCAGGAACACCGCGCACAGGGCCGGCGACAGGGTCAGCGCGTTCACCGCCGAGATCAGCACCGACACGCTGATGGTGACGGCGAACTGGCGGAATAATTGGCCTGAAATGCCCGGGATGAACGCGATCGGCACGAACACCGACAGCAGCACCAGCGTGATCGCAATGATCGGCGCGGTGATCTGCTGCATCGCCACCTTGGTCGCCTGCGCCGGCGTCCACTCGGGGTTCTCCTCCATCACCCGCTCGACGTTCTCGACCACGACGATGGCGTCATCGACGACAATGCCGATGGCGAGCACGAGAGCCAGCAGCGACACGGTATTGGCCGAGTAGCCCAGCGCCAGCAGCCCGGCGAAAGCGCCGATCAGGCTGACCGGGACGGCGATGGTCGGGATCAGCGTGGCGCGCAGATTGCCCAGGAACAGGAACACCACGATGATCACGAGGATGAATGCCTCGCCCAGCGTCTTGATCACCTCGCGGATCGTGTCGGTGACGAAGGTCGTGCTGTCGTAGGTGACCTGGAAGTGCAATCCGTCCGGGAACCGCTTGCTCAACGCCGCAAGCTTGCCGTTCACGGCCGCGGCGGTGTTCACCGCATTGGCGCCGGGTGCGAGATAGATGGCGATCGCTACCGATGGTTGGCCGTTCAGCCGGCTTTCGCTGTCCTGGTTCTGCGCCCCGAGCTCCAGCCGCGCCACATCCTTGACCCGCAGCACCGAGCCATCCGGGTTGGCGCGGATGACGATGTTGCCGAACTGGTCGGTGGTGGTCAGGCGCCCCTGCGTCTGCAGGTTGAACTGGAACTGCACGTCCGACGAGACGGGCCGCGCGCCGATGCGTCCGATCGGCGCCACCACGTTCTGCGCCTGGATTGCGGTGATCACGTCCTGCGGCGCCAGATTGAGGCTGGTGAGGCGGTTGGTGTCGAACCAGATCCGCATCGAGTAATTCAGCTTGCTGAACAGGTTTGCCTGGCCAACGCCGGGCGACCGGCTGATCTCGTCCAGGATGTTGATCGTGGCGTAGTTGGTGATGAACAGCGGATCCTGCTTCGCGCCGTCGCTGTACAGGTTCACGAATTCCAGGATCGCCGAGGACCGTTTCTGGATCACCAATCCCTGCTGCGTCACCGATGCCGGCAGCTCCGCCATCGCCGTCTGCACCCGGTTGTTCACGTTGACCGTGTTGATGTCCGGATTGGTGCCGAGCTCGAAGCTGACGGTCAGGTTGTAGCTGCCGTCGTTGCCGTTCGTGCTCTTCATGTAGATCATCTTGTCCACGCCGATGACCTGGGCCTCGATCGGCTGCGCGACGGAGGCTTCGACCACGGCGGCGGACGCGCCGGGGAAGTTAGCGGTGACCTGCACCTGCGGCGGGACGATGTCGGGGAACTGCGCGACCGGGATGCGCAGCATCGACAGCGCGCCGGCGATGGTGATGACGATCGCGATGACGACCGCGAGGCGTGGCCGGTCAACGAAGACGGCGGAGATCATCTAGTGTTGGCCCGCGCCAGCGCCGCCTGCTGATCCGCCCTGCGGGGTCGCGGCCGCCGGCGCCGTGCCATTGCCCGACGGGGGTTTGCCGCCGGGCGGCCCGCTGGCGCCGCCGGGTCCGGGGGCGGCCGGCGCTGGGCTGACCGGCTGATCCGGCCGCACGCGCTGCACGCCGTCGGAAATGATGACTTCGCCCTCTTTCAACCCGGTGGTGACGGTGGCGAGCGCGCCCGACGTCTGGCCGAGCGTTACGCGGCGCTGCACGGCCTTGTTGCCGTCGCCCAGCACATAGACGTAGCTGCCTTGCTGGTCCGACAGGACGGCTGCCGCCGGGATCGCCAGTGTCTTGATCGGCTGCGCGCCCTCCAGCAGCACCGTGACGAACTCGCCGTCGGTCAGGATGCGGTCGCCGGGCGTCCCCGGTTTGGACCCTGGATAATACGGGTTGGGGATCACGCCGCGCAGGCTGATGGTGTCGGTGTTGGCCGACACGCTCGGGTCGAAGTAGTCGATGTGACCCTCGGACCCATACATCTTCCCATCCGGCAGCTTCAGCTTGACGACGACTGCGGATGCGCCGCCCTTGTCGGCATAGCGGTCCCGCAATTCCAGCGCCGTGCGCACCGCGATCGGGAAGTACACATACATCGGGTCCTGACTGACGATGGTCGCCAGGGTGCCGGTCGAGGGTGTGACCACGTTGCCGATGGTGACCTGCGTCCGGCTGATCTTGCCTGCGATCGGCGCCACGATATCCGTGTAGCCGAGGTTGATCTGCGACGTCCGCAGGTTGGACTGCGCCGCCAGCAGCAAGGCGGCGTTGGACCGCTGGCTCGCCGTTGCATCATCGACGGTGGAGCGCTGACCGGCTGGTGTGTTCAGCAGCGCTTGCGCCCGGCCCAGGGTGATGGTGGCGTTCTGCAATTGCGCTGCGGCCTGGGCGACGGCGGCTTGCTTCGCCTCGACATCGGCCTCGAACGGCGGCTTCTCGATCTGATACAGCACGTCGCCGGTCTTCACCTCGGCGCCCTCGGTGAAAAGCTGCTTCTCCAGAAACCCGGTGACGCGCGCCACAAGGGCGACCCGGTTGGTCGCCTGGATACGCCCGACGAACTCATCCGTCTCGGTGATGGACTGCGGGGCGACCACGGTGGTGCCGACCGCGGGTGGTCCAGGCGGTCCGCCCTGCGCCCTCGCCGCCAGCGGAGTGGCTGCCGCGGCGATAACAAATGAGAGCCAAAGAACAGGCGTTGTCACTCGCATGGTTGCATCAACTAGAGCCAGTTCTGGAACCCGGCAAGGGCGTTGCCTTGCGGTGAGATGCCCCTAGTCGCATCTTTGGGACCGGGAGGCCGGTCACATGTCTGATAGCGTACGAGTTTCCGAAGTAGGGCCGCGCGACGGGTTGCAGATGGCGTCTGCGCGCATGGACACCGTCGCCAAGATCGCCTGGATCAAGGCGCTGGCTGCGGCCGGAGTGAGCGAAATCGAAGTCGGCAGCTTCGTGCCGGCCCGCGTCATTCCGCAACTGGCCGATACCGACGCGGTCGTCCGTGCAACGGCCGGGCTGCCCGGCGTCCGAATCACGGCACTCGCCCCCAATCTGCGCGGCGCCCAAGCGGCCTACGAAGCGGGGGCGCACCGCCTCATGCTCCCCGTCTCGGTCAGCGAGGGCCACAGCCGCGCCAACCTCAACCGCTCACCGGCGGAGCAGATCGCCGAAGTGGCCCGTGTCGTGGCGTGGGTGCGGGCGCAGCCTCGGGCGATGGTGGTGGCCGCCGCGTGCTCGACCGCGTTTGGCTGTTCGATCGACGGGGCGGTCGCGCCATCGGCGGTGCTGGCCGTTGCGAACGGGTTGGCGCAGGCCGGTGTGGATACCATCAGCCTGGCGGACACGGTCGGCTACGCGCACCCGGCGCAAATCCGCAGCCTGGTCCGGGCGGTGCGGGCCGAAGTGGGTGCGCGGCTCGACAATTTGCACCTGCACGACACGATGGGGCTTGGCTTGGCGAACGCGCTGGCCGGGCTGGAGGAGGGGATACGCTGGTTCGATAGCTCCCTGGCCGGGTTGGGCGGTTGCCCGTATGCGCCGGGCGCGTCGGGCAACATCGTCACCGAGGATCTGGTGTTCATGCTGGAAAGCATGGGCTTCCGCACCGGCATCGATCTGCAGAAACTGGTCGCGGCGCGCGATCTGCTGGCAGCGGCGTTGCCGAACGAGCCGATGCACGGGGGCGTCGCGCGTGCCGGCTTGCCGAAAACGTTCCGGCTCGCGGCATGAGCGGCTTGCTGGCCGGCCTGCGGGTCGTCGAATTCACCCACATGGTCATGGGACCGGCCTGCGGGCTGGTGCTGGCCGATCTCGGCGCGGACGTGATCAAGGTGGAACCGAGCCCGGATGGCGACAACACCCGGCGTCTGGGCGGCTCGGGCGCCGGGTTCTTCGCCATCATGAACCGCAACAAGCGCTCGATGGCGGTGGACATGAAGTCGCCCGACGGGCTCGCGGCGGTCAAGCGCCTGCTGGCGACGGCCGATGTGCTGATCGAGAACTTCCGGCCCGGCGCGCTCGACAAGCTCGGCCTGTCCTGGGAAGTGCTGCGGCGGGAGAACCCGCGGTTGATCTACACCTCGTGCAAGGGCTTCCTGCCGGGGCCCTACGAGCACCGGGTGGCCTTGGATGAGGTCGTGCAGATGATGGGCGGCCTGGCCTATATGACGGGGCCGCCGGGCCAGCCGCTGCGCGCCGGGTCGTCGGTGAACGACATCATGGGCGGCATGTTCGCCGCCATCGGCATCCTGGCCGCCGTGCAGGAGCGTCACGTCACCGGGCGCGGCCGCCACGTGCAAGCGGGATTGTTCGAAAACAACGTGCTGCTGATGTCTCAGCATATGGCGCAATACGCCACGCTCGGCACCGAAGCCCCACCAATGAGCGTGCGGCAGGTGGCCTGGCCGATCTACGACCTGTTCGACACCGCGGACGGCGCGCAGGTGTTCGTCGGCGTGGTGACGGACACGCAATGGCGGCTGTTCTGCAGCGAGTTCCACCTTCCCGACCTCGCCAGTGACCCGGCGCTGCTGACCCAGCCGCAGCGCGTGCAGTCCCGCGCCCGGGTGCTGCCGATCGTGGCCGCCGCCCTGCGGCAATACGACAAGGCGGCGCTGATGGAGAAGTGCGAGCGCCTTGGCCTGCCGTTCGCCCCGATCACGCGCCCGGTCGAGTTGTTCGACGACGCGCACCTGAACGCGTCCGGCGGCCTGGTGCCGGTGGACCTGCCGAATGGGGTGGCGACCAAGCTGCCGGCCTTGCCGCTCAGCTTCGATGGCGCGCGGCCCGCCCAACGCTCCGGTTTACCGGCCGTCGGGCAGCACACGGCCGAGATCATGGCCGAACTGGACGCGCTGCTGGCGGGTTAGGCGGCCCGCGTGACCGCAACCAGCGTCACCGCGCCGAACACAGCAGCGACGATCGTGACGACCACCAGCTCCAGCCGCAGCCGGAACGCGATCGCGTCGGCTTCGTGCACCATCTCCGCATGGTTGGCGCCGCGGGCCATGGCGACGCGGGCGGCCAGGGGGTCCTTGCCCTCGATCACCCGATCGGCGTCATCGCCCAGCCGCTCGCGCAGCGGCTCCAGCGCGGCCTTGCTGTCGCCGGCCGCCAGCGCTTCGTCCAACGCCACGTCGTGCGACATCATCCGCTCGTAAGGCAGCGGGCCGGCATAGGTGGCGAACACCCCGACCAGGCCGACCACGGCGAAGGCCATGGCCAGGAATGCGATCCAAGGTGCGGTGTTGCGCTTCATCATACGGTCTCCGCGCGCTACCTACAGGCTGGCCGCCGGGGTTGGCGATCCAAAATGGCAACTCGGCCGCAGAACAGCTTGGTCCGGACGCGCGTTCCGAAGATGATCGGCCAGACACATGCGAAAAGAGGCAAGGCCAGATGCCAACCGTGAAGTTCCGGGCAGCCCATCCCAACCTGAAGCCCCGGCGCACGAAACTGGCGGTGCCGGGATGGGCCGGCGAGCCGGAGCCGCGCGCCGATGGCTCCCATGAATATGCGTGGCACTGCATCCCGTTCTCCGAAGCCGCTAAAGCCGGGATCGAATTGCCCTTTCCGCATGATGGAGAGTTTAGGGTCACCACCCAGAACGGCTCACCGGTCTTCAGCGGCGACTTCGAGCAGGCGGCCGACCCGGACGAAGCGCGGCCGCCCTTCCGGGATTTCGGCGGCATCTACTACACCTACCAAAGCCTTATCGACCTGAAGGTGGACGAGGGCTACGCCGTCAAGGTTGAGACGCACCCGCGCTTCTACACCGATGCGACCGGAACAGTGCCCATCGCGGTGCCGGCGGTGATCCGCCGCTGGTGGCCGATGATCTACTTCGTCGTATTCAAGTCGCCTGCCGAAGGCCAAACCCACATCTTTCGCCCAGGCGAGCCGTTCCTGCAGATCACGATCGTCGCCGCGGACGAGAAGCTCGATTTGGTCGAGATGCCGGAGGAAGAGGCGGCTGAGCGAGAGCTGCAGTCACGCCGGATCTACGCAAGCCGCTCGACACTGTCCGCTGAAACCCAATGGACCTCGTCCACCGACACGGTGTTCGACGGCACCTACCGGCGCATCCATGGGGCGGCCCGCTCATTGAAGTAGGCCATGCGGCGCGCCGCCCCCTGCGAAGGGCGTCAGTCCTGGTGGTGGTGATGGTGGTGGTAGCGGCGGCGAACGTAGCGATGATGATGGTGGTGGTGATGGCGGTATTGCACCGTTTGGATCGCCGGATCGCCGCCGGCGTCCGCGGCAGTGGCCGCAGGACTCGCGTCCGACGCCTGCAGCAAAGCCTTGGCGTTCGGGATCGGCTTGAGCAGATCACCGTAGGAGGACGCTTGCAGAGCGTTGACCACCCCATTGGGCACGGCGCTCGCCGCGTGCGCTGAAGCCCCCGCAGCCAAAGCGCCCATTGCCCCGATGAGGCCCGCAATCGACTTGTCCAAATTCGTCACCCTTCGTTTAGGTTGCTCGAGCGAAAGCCGAAGTTCTCCGCGCGAGGACCAGGAACGGGTCAGATACGGCTTCGTTCCAAGCGCCAAGCCGCGCATGAGTACAGCCGCGTTGGCGACAGGACGGCTGTCATTGGCTTGACAGGCGGCCGGGCCGCCGGTATCCGCACGCCCTCGCTGTGGTCCCCGCTCGACGGGCGGCCCGTTTTGCCATTCGTAGAGCCAGGTTCGCATCATGAAGATCCGTAACAGCCTCAAGTCGGCCAAAGTGCGCGACAAGAATTGCCGCGTGGTGCGCCGTCATGGCCGGGTCTATGTGATCAACAAAAAGAACCCGCGCATGAAGGCTCGCCAGGGCTAACCGCCGGTCGATTTCGCACGGTCCACGCTTGCCGGGCGGAGCCTCAGCCATCATGTTCTGGGTAACGAAAAGACCCGGAGCGCACCTCAAATGCTCGCCCTGCCAGAGCCGAAGGCGGACGTCCTAGCCCGGCGTGATGAAATTATCGCCGGATTGCGCGCGATCCTCCCGGATAGCGGCGTCATCTCGGAACCGGTTCGCCTGAAGCCCTACGAGGCGGACGGGCTGCTTGCCTACAAACAAGTGCCCATGGCTGTCGCGCTGCCCGAAACTACGGAGCAGGTGGCAGCGATCCTCAAGCTGTGCAGCCGCATCGGCGTGCGGGTGATCCCCCGCGGCGCCGGCACCAGCCTGGCCGGCGGCGCGATGCCGCTTGCCGATTCCGTGGTGATTGGCCTGATGCGGATGAACCGCATCCTCGACATCAACTATGCCGACCGCTGCGCCACCGTGCAGGCCGGGGTCACGAATATCGGCATCACCAACGCCGTCTCCGCCGACGGCTTCTTCTATGCGCCCGATCCGTCGTCGCAACTCGCCTGCATGATCGGCGGCAACGTCAACATGAACTCGGGCGGTGCGCACTGCCTGAAATACGGCGTCACCGCCAACAACTTGCTCGGCCTGACCGCGGTGACGGTCGATGGCGACATCATCCAGATCGGCGGTGAGCACGTGGATGCGGCGGGCTATGACTGGCTCGGCCTGCTCACCGGCAGCGAGGGCCAGCTCGCCGTGATTACCGAGGTGGTCGTGCGCATCCTGCGGGCGCCGGAGGGTGCGCGGGCGATGCTGGCGGCGTTCACCTCGAACGAGGTCGCCGGGCAGTGCGTGGACGCCATCATCGGCTCCGGCATCATTCCGGTGGCGCTGGAGTTCATGGACAAGCCGGCGATCCACGCCTGCGAGGCCTACGCCCATGCCGGCTATCCGCTCGACGCGGAAGCCATGCTGATCATTGAGGTCGAAGGCAGCGTGGCCGAGCAGGACGATCTGTTGAACCGCATCAAGGCGTTGTGTGAGCCGTTTGCGCCCATCAGCATGAAAGTGTCGCAATCGGCCGAGGAAAGCCTGGCGATCTGGAAGGGCCGCAAGGGCGCATTCGGCGCCGTCGGCCGCATCAGCCCCGACTACCTCTGCATGGACGGCACCATCCCGACCAGCCGACTGCCTGAGGTGCTACGCCGGATCGGTGAGATGAGCGACCAATACGGCCTGAAGGTTGCCAACATCTTCCACGCCGGTGACGGCAACCTGCACCCGCTGATCATGTTCGACGCCAACGACCCGATCAGCTTCCGCAAGGCCGAAGATTTCGGCGCCGACATCCTCAAGCTCTGCGTCGAAGTGGAAGGCTGCCTCACCGGCGAACACGGCGTGGGGATCGAGAAGCGCGATCTGATGGGCTACCAGTTCAGCGAACCGGAGCTGGAGCGGCAGCGGCTCATCAAGGGCGCGTTCGACCCCGCGTGGCTGCTGAACCCGGCGAAGGTGTTCCCGATGAAGCCGGACGCACCCAAGCAGGCCGCTTAGGTGGGGCTTTTGGCGGCTC
>CAZZVB010000018.1:25479-33364 GCA_964657445.1 uncultured Burkholderiaceae bacterium
AGGGGCGAGAGAGACCCGTGTAGCATTCATTCGGCTCGCTCACCCGGCTGCGGGAGAGGGCCGGGGTAAGGGCAGGAGCGATTGAGCGAAGTCGTCACTCTCCGACCACCGAATGCCCCCGCCGACGAAGCCGGGATCGCCAGCCTGCTTGCCAGTGCCCACGCGAACCGCGAACCCATACTGGTGGAAGGTGCGGGCACCAAGCGCGGCATGCTGCGCCCGGTGCAGGCCGCACGGTCCATCTCGACGCGCAATCTAACCGGCGTGACGCTGTACGCGCCGAAGGAATTGGTGATCTCGGCCAAAGCCGGCACGCCGGTCGCCGAGATCGAAGCCTTGCTCGCGGACAATGGCCAGCACCTGATCGCCGAGCCGCCGGATTTCACCGGGCTGCTCGGCAGCGCTGGCCGCCAGACGATCGGCGGCATCACCGCGACCAACCTGTCAGGGCCGCGCCGGATCGCCTGGGGTGCGATGCGCGACCATGTTCTCGGCATCCGGGCGGTCGATGGCGCGGGCGATATCTTCCACTCCGGCGGCCGGGTGCTGAAGAACGTCACTGGCCTCGACCTTTGCAAGCTGCTGGCCGGCAGTCACGGCACGCTCGGCGTCATCACCGAGGTGACGCTGAAGGTGCTGCCTGCGCCTGAATGCACGGGAACGCTGGTCCTGCCGGGCCTGGACGCAGCCGCGGGTGTTGCGGCGTTGTCCGATGCCTTGGGTTCGCCCTATGGCGTGTCCGGAGCCGCCTGGCTGCCGGCCGACGCCGCTGCGCTGGTGCCGGAACTGGCACGGTTCGGCAGCGCGGTCGCGCTCATCCGGCTGGAAGATTTCGCCGCCAGCGTTGCCTACCGCTCCGCCCGCCTCGTACTCGACCTTCAGCACCACGGCCAATCCGAGCTGCTATACGATGCGGCCAGCCGTGCGGCCTGGAAAGCTGTGCGGGACGCTGCGCCGTTGCAGCCGGAGCCGGGGGATGCGGTCTGGCGGGTGTCGGTCCGGCCATCCCGCGGGCCGGGCGTTTTGGCAGCGGCAAACCTTCGCGGCTTCCTCGACTGGGGCGGCGGGCTGGTCTGGCTCGCCGGCAGCCCGGCGGCTCATGGCGTGGTGACCGCTGCTGCGGCTGCGGCCGGAGGCACCTGGACGCTGATGCGGGGACCCGACAGCCTGCGCACCGCGGTCGATGTCGTGCCACCCGAGCCGCCCGCGCTGGCTGCGCTGAGCCGCCGGGTCAAGTCGGTGATGGACCCGGCCGCGATCCTCAATCCCGGCCGGCTGTTCCCCGGCCTTTAGAGTTACGCAATGCAAACGACCTTCACCGCCGAGCAACTACGCGACCCCGATACCGCCTCGTCCAACCAGGTGCTGCGGACCTGCGTGCATTGCGGTTTCTGCACCGCGACCTGCCCGACCTTCGTGCTGCTCGGCGACGAGCTGGATAGCCCGCGCGGCCGCATCTACCTGATGAAGGAGATGCTGGAGTCCGGGAAGCCCGCCACCGCCGACGTGGTCAAGCACGTTGACCGCTGCCTTTCCTGCCTGTCCTGCATGACGACCTGCCCGTCCGGCGTGAACTACATGCACCTGGTCGATCACGGGCGCCGCTACATCGAGGAGACTTACACCCGCCCCTTGCATGAGCGGCTGTTGCGCAGCGTGCTGGTGCGCGTGCTGCCGCATCCCGGGCGGATGCGGCTGGCGATGACGGCGGCGCGGCTCGGTAAGCCGTTCCGGGGCCTGATGCCGCGCGGCGTACTCGGTGACCGCCTGCGCGCCATGCTGGATCTGGCGCCCGCCCAAGTGCCGCCGGCCCAGGCTGTCACCGGCGTGCATAAGGCAGATGGCCCCCGCATCGGCAGGGTGGCCCTGCTGGCCGGCTGCGCCCAGCAGGTGCTGGCGCCTTCGATCAACGCCGCGACCATCCGGCTGCTCAACCGGCTGGGCTATGACGTCATCGTTCCACCCTCCGCCGGGTGCTGCGGCGCGCTCACCCACCACATGGGCCAGCATGACCCGGCGATGGCCTCCGCACGCGCCAACATCGCCGCCTGGACGCGGGAGATCGAGGGCGAGGGGCTGGACGCCATCCTGGTCAACACCTCCGGCTGCGGCACGACGGTCAAGGATTACGGCTTCATGTTCCGCACCGACCCCGGGCGCGTGGCCGCCGAGCGCGTGTCTGCCCTGGCCGCCGACGTCTCGGAGTTCCTGGCCAAGGCCGACTATACGCCGACGCGGGCGATGCCCGGCCTGACGGTGGCGTATCACTCCGCCTGCTCGCTGCAGCACGGCCAGCGCGTGACGGCGGAACCCAAGACTCTGCTGCGCAAGGCAGGCTTCAAGGTGGTGGATCCAGGCGAAGGCCACCTCTGCTGCGGCTCGGCCGGGACCTACAACCTGATGCAGCCGGAGATCGCAGGCCGGCTACGTGAGCGCAAGCTCGACAATATCCGGCGGACCAAGCCGGACTTGATCGCGGCCGGGAATATCGGTTGCCTGACGCAGCTTGCGGGCGGGGGATTGCCCACGGTGCACACGATCGAATTGCTGGACTGGATGTCCGGCGGTCCACGCCCGGCGAACCTGCCGGAGCCAGCCATCCCTGCGGCCGCGTGAGGCTGGCGGCGGCCTTCCTGCTGCTGGCGATCCCAGCAGCGGCGGAAACTCCCGCACCATCAGCGGGCCCTGCCCCTGCGCGCCCGACCCGGGAGGAAACGCTGGACCGGCTGTTCGGCATGCTGAAAGTCGCGCCCGATGAAACCTCGGCCGCATCGGTGGAAGGATCGATCCAGGGGCAATGGCTGGCCGAGGCGACGCCTGCGACGAAGCTGTTGCTGATGCACGGCTTCAAGGGGCTGACCGATAACGAACCAGCGGACGCGCTGGATGATTTCGATGCCGCGCTGGATCTGCAGCCCGATCTGCAGGAAGGCTGGCACGGCCGCGCCATGGCCCGCGCCCGCATGGGCGACGCCGCGGGCGCCACGCGTGACATCCAGGAGGTCATGCGGCGCGAACCGCGGCAATTCGCGGCGCTAGAGGACCTGTCGCGGATCGCGGAAGGCCAGGGCGACTGGAAGGGCGCCTACGCCGCCTGGAGCCGTGCCATGGAGTTGGACCCGAAGACTCCGGGCGGGGTGGATCGTTTGAAGGACCTGAAGCGACGGGCGTTCGGCGATTCCACCTAGCAACGGCATGCTCATACTTTGAGTTATGAATGACAGTTGTTTTCCGGGCGTTCTGCGATCCGCGCGGGGCAACTAGATAGGCGCCATCGACAGGGCAGCGGATTTCCCGCCAGCACCGCCGAATGGCCCGCCTCTTGAGACGGACCTCTTTGAAAGAGGACCAAGACTATGAGCACCAAGATCATCATTGCCGCTACGGTCGCCGCCCTGAGCCTGGCAACCACTGCGTTTGCCGGGGAGGCGAACTACGAGCCGTTCCCGCTGAGCGTGACCCTGAATGCCACGACCGGCCAGACCCAGGTCAGCATGCTGCCGGTGACGGCCGGCTTGCCCGCCGGTGCCCTGGACGGGACGCCCGCCTACGAGCAGGCGCAATCGGTCAATCGCTGGTATGCCCAGCAGGCCGATCACCGCTTCGCCCAGCAGCAGGCTGGCCAGACGCGCCACAACGGCTAATGGCCAAACGGGCCGGTCCAGTCAGGGCCGGCCCTTGGCTTAACGGCCCCGCGCGGGACGCTTCAGCGGCAGGTTCGTGCGGTAGATCACCCGCTTCAACGCGAATGCCGAACGCACGCCACGCACGCCGGGCAAGCGCGTGAGCCGCGTCCGCAAAAACTCCTCATACGATCCAAGATCCGACGATACGACCCGCAACAGGTAGTCGCTGGTGCCCGTCATCAGCATGCACTCCATCACCTCGGGCAGCTCTGAAACGGCGGCTTCGAACGCCTCCAGGTGCTCCTGCGTTTGCCCGGCCAATTCCACCGACACCATGACGTTGACCGGAAGCCCGACGCGGTCCTGATCCAGCAGCGCCACGTATCCGGTGATCACGCCGCTTTCTTCCAGCAGCTTCTGGCGGCGGTGGCAGGGCGAGGGCGACAGTCCGGCGGAATCGCTCAGTTCCACCGTTGTGGCGCGGCCGTCGCGCTGCAGGTGCTCCAGGATGGAGAGGTCGATTTTGTCCAGTCGCACGGGCAATCTTCCCATATCGCACCGCAGCATTGGCAGATCCTGCCAATTTCGCAACATACTGGCCCCAAATACGGCAGCAATCACCTCCTAGTTTGGGCCTAGGCTCGACCCGACATCCCCTGAGGGAGAACACGCATGGACGTAGGTCTCGGGATCGCTCCGACCACCCTCGAAAGCCGCTATGCCGAGTTGGACACGCCCGTCCTGCTGACCGGCATTCAGGCGCTCGTCCGGATCCTGCTCGAACAGGCGCGGCTGGACCGCGCCGCCGGGCTGAACACGGGTGGGCTCGTGTCTGGCTATCGCGGTTCCCCGCTGGGCGGGTTGGACCAGGAGTTGTGGCGCCGGGCTAAGCTGCTGGAGGCGCATAATGTGCGATTCCAGCCGGGCCTGAACGAGGATCTGGCTGTGACCATGCTGTCCGGCCCGCAGCAGCTCGACTTCTATCCTGGCGCGCAGGTCGATGGCGTGTTCGGCATGTGGTACGGCAAGGGCCCTGGTGTTGACCGGTCGGCAGACGCGTTGCGGGTGGCCAATGCCTTCGGCACGCACCCGAACGGCGGCGTTCTTGCCGTCGCCGGGGACGACCACGGCGCGCACTCATCCACCTTTCCGCATCAGACCGACCAGATCTTCGAAGCCGTCATGATGCCGGTCCTGCAACCGGCCGACGCCGCGGAGATCGTGAGCTTCGGACTGGCAGGGCTGGCGCTGTCCCGCTTTTGCGGGCTGTGGGTCGCGATGAAGACCATCGCCGAGACGGCGGAGCAGGCGGCAACTGTGATCGTGCCGTCCGCCAGGCAGTTCGTACGGCCCGGCATCGCCATCCCGCCGCATGGCTTCAACATCGACACCCATCTGAAATGGCCTGCCGAGCGATTCGTCATCGAAAGCCGCATGATGGACGAGCGGCTTCCCGCCGCCCGGGCCTGGTGGCGCGCCAACGGCCTGGACCGGGTCACGCACGGCGCCGCGGATGCGCCGTTCGGAATCATCACAGTCGGCAAGGCGCACCAGGACGTGCTGCACGCGCTGGCCGAGATGGGCCTGTCCCATCACCCGGCGCTCGCGATCTACAAGGTCGGCATGACCTGGCCGCTGGAAACCGCCGGGCTGCGGGACTTTGCGCATGGCCGCAAGGTTCTGCTGGTGGTCGAGGAGAAGCGCTCCTTTGTCGAGCAGCAGGTCCGCTCCGCACTTTATAACCTGCCCGCAGACCAGCGCCCGGCCGTGATCGGCAAGGTCGCACTCGATGACGCGCCGTTGCTGCCGGCCGTGATGGAGCTGTCGCCCGAGTTGGTGGCACGCGCGCTGGCGCGGGTTCTGCCGGAGTTCGGCATCGCCGCCGAAGCGCCGCACCAAGCCGAGGCGCCGGATCGCCCGGACGGGCTGCTGGCCCGCGCGCCCACCTTCTGCGCCGGCTGTCCGCACAATACCTCGACCCAGCTGCCGGACGGCTCGTTCGCGATGGCGGGCATCGGCTGTCATGTGATGGCCATGCAGAACACGCCGGGCACCGGGCTGTTCAGCGTCATGGGCGGCGAGGGCGTGGCCTGGACCGGCCTGGCGCCGTTCACCAGCCTGCCGCACGTGTTCGCCAACATGGGTGATGGCACCTACCAGCACTCCGGCCTGCTGGCGATCCGCCAGTCGGTCGCGGCGAAGACGCGCATCACCTACAAGATCCTCTACAACGACGCCGTCGCGATGACGGGCGGGCAGCCGGCTGAGGGCAGCCCTAAGGTGACCGACATTGCCCGGCAGGTCTGGGCCGAGGGCGCCGGCAAGATTTTCCTGGTCGCCGACGACGAGGACCGCCTGCCGGCCGCGAGCGAACTACCGCCTGGCGTGATCCGGCGTGGCCGGGACGCGCTGCCGCAGGTGCAGGCCGAATGCGCGGCCTTTGAGGGCACGTCCGTCCTCATCTACGACCAGGTGTGCGCGACCGAAAAGCGCCGCCGCCGCAAGCGCGGCACGATGCAGGCCGCTGACGTCAAGGTCAGCATCAATCCGCGGGTCTGCGAGAATTGCGGCGATTGCACCGCGCAGTCCCATTGCATCGCCATCGAGCCGATCGACACGGAGTATGGCCGCAAGCGCCGGATATCGCCCACCAGCTGCAACACCGATCTATCGTGCCTCAAGGGCTTCTGCCCATCCTTCGTGACCTCCGCCACCGACGCGCCGAAGCGCGATAATGCGGCGGAGTGGGAGGCACGCGAAGCCGCACTCGCATCCACGCTGGCCGACCCGGCGCTGCCGGACCTGGCAACGCCCTGGCGTGGCCTGTTCGCCGGCATCGGCGGCGGCGGAATCGTGACCGCTGGCGCGATCGTGGCCATGGCGGCTTCTCTGGAAGGCAAGCAGGTCAGCACGCTCGATTTCACCGGGTTGGCGCAGAAGAACGGGGCCGTTGTGTCCCACGTGCAGATCGCCGCTCATGCCGGGGAGGGCGGCCTGGACGTGGTGCGCATCCCGACCGGCGAGGCGGACCTCATGCTGGCGGCCGATCTCGCGGTCGGCGCCCAGAAGGGCGTGCTGGAGCGGATGCGCCGCGGCGGCGCCGTGCTGGGCAACCTCGATCTGCAAGCCAACACGGGCTTCCTGTCCGACCGCGACCTGGTGATCGACGCCGGGCTGCACCGCCGGGTGATCGACCGCGCCGTGGGCGGCAATGCCAGCGTGTATCTGCGCGCGACCGCCCTTTCGGAGCGGTTGTTCGGTCAATCGCAAGCGTTGAACACGCTGATGATGGGGCTGGCGTGGCAGGCGGGGCTACTGCCGGTCAGCCAGGACGCGCTGTTGCGCGCCATCGAGCTGAACGGCACAGCCGTCGCGCTGAACCGCCGCGCCTTCACCTGGGGCCGCATCCTGCAATCCCGGCCGGAGCTGGCCGACGAAGTGTTGGCCGGTGAGGACCTGCCCCCCGCCACGCTCGACGCCCTGATCGCGGCGCGGGAAGCCGAACTGGTGCGTTATCAGGGCAAGCGCCTGGCTAAGCGCTACCGCCGGGTCGTGGACCAGGCTGCGACGCGCGAAACCACCGTGTTCGGGCAGCCCGGCCGATTGACCCGGGCGGTGGCGGAGGGCTTCTTCCGCGCGCTCGCCTACAAGGACGAGTATGAGGTCGCCCGCCTGCACGCCTCGGCCGAATACGGCGACAAGCCCGTCTTCCACATGGCGCCGCCGCTGATTTCCGGCACCGACCCGGCCACCGGCCGCCGCAAAAAGATCGCGATCTCCGGCCGTATCGCACTGCCGCTGTTCCGCGCGCTGCGGCACGGCAAGCTGCTGCGGGGCACGCCCCTCGACCCGTTCGGCTGGCAGGCCGAGCGGCGGCAGGAGCGGCAGTTCGCCCGCGACACGGAGGCGAGCCTCGATCGCGCAATAGCCGCCCTGCGTCCCGACACTCTGGACTCCGCCGTGGCGCTGGCGGAAATTCCCAATCAAGTCAGGGGTTTCGGCCCCATCAAGGAAGCGGCCATGCGCGACGCCGCCCCAAAGCGGGATGCTTTACTCGCGGCGCTGGCCGCCAAGCCAATGGCCGCAGCAGCGTAGTGTGCTATGCGCTTCGATCCGCCATCAGCACCGGCGGCGGCGAAGCCGCGGCGGTCGCGATCGAGATGATGCACTGATATCATACCGTCATGGCCGGACCTGGGCCAGGCGCTGAACAGCGTGGGTGGCCGGCTCCCCCGGCCATGACAAAGGCGCGCGAAAAC
>CAZZVB010000019.1:0-10702 GCA_964657445.1 uncultured Burkholderiaceae bacterium
CACCTTGCCGTTCAACAGCTGATACCAGTCCGCTGGGGACATGCCATCTTGCAGGCACCGCCGTAATGCGGCGTCGCTCATCGGTTTCTGGTCGCGCACGACCGCCTGCCCGTGAAGTGGATGAACCAGCTCTTCGCACTCTGGACGATGCGCGGCTTCGATCTGGCCGCGACGGGGCTCCGCCACCTCGAACTTATTCAGCAGGGCGGCGGTGCTGAGCAAGCCATGACGCTGGATGCTGGGCCAACTGCCGCGCTCCGCCATGTGGTAAAGCGTCGGGCATTGGCAGAGTAAAACGGCAAGCTGCTGCTCGGTCATGTCCCCTGATTGCCGTCTTTCCGTCCGGCTCTCAACCATCCGACTTGCGCCATGCTGCGCGACCGGCGATGACACGCGCCCGCTTCATTCCCAACTCTGGACCACCATGGCCGCCTTGCAGCCGCCTCGCGGCACTCACGATCTGATCGCTGACGACCAGCGCCGCTATGGGCGCGTGGTGGAGACCGCCCGCAACGTCACGTCGCTCTATGGCTTCGACGAATGGGCGACGCCGGTGTTCGAGGACACCCGGGTGTTCTCCCGCACGCTCGGCGATACGTCCGACGTCGTGACCAAGGAGATGTACACCTTCGACGACCGGGGCGGCGAGAGCATCACGCTGCGGCCGGAAGGCACCGCCGGCATCTGCCGCGCGCTGGTGACCAACGGGCTGACCCAGTCGTTGCCGCAGAAGGTGTTCTACGCCGGGCCGATGTTCCGCTACGAGCGCCCGCAGAAGGGGCGCTATCGCCAGTTCCACCAGATTGGCGCGGAACTGATCGGCCCGTCCGAGCCGCTGGCCGACGCCGAGGTGATCGCCTGCGGCTGGGACATCCTGCAGCAGCTCGGCATCGCGGCCGACGTCGTGCTCGAGGTCAACACGCTCGGCGACCGGACCAGCCGGGATGCTTATCGGGCCGCGCTGGTTGCTTACCTGTCGCAGCACCGCGGGGCTTTGTCAGGCGACAGCCAGGAACGGCTGGAGCGCAATCCGATGCGCGTACTCGACAGCAAGGACGCTGCCGACCGCGCCATCGTGGCGGACGCGCCGACCATCGCGCCGTATCTGACGCCAGAAGCCGCCACCTTCTATGCCGGGTTGCTGGAGCATTTGGCCCGCTTCGGCGTGCCGTTCCGCGAGAACCCTCGGATCGTCCGCGGCTTGGACTACTACAATCATACTGCGTTCGAGTTCGTCACCGGCCGGCTCGGCGCGCAGGGCACGGTGATGGGCGGCGGCCGCTATGACGGTCTGGTCGAGCAGATGGGCGGCCCGCCCACCCCGGCCGTTGGCTGGGCGGCGGGTATCGAGCGGCTGTCCATGTTGCTGGACGATGCAGGGCCGGCGCCCGCCAGCATCGCCGTCATACCCGTGGGCGACGCCGTGCAGGGTGTTGCGGCGGACATCATGCAGACGCTGCGGCGCGCCGGGTTGCGCGCGGAGATGGCCTATCGCGGCAATCTCAAGCGCCGGATGGAGCGTGCCAACCGCATTGGTGCCCGCGCCGCGATCATCATCGGCGAGGACGAAGCGGCGCGCGGCGTCGTGCAGTTGAAGCACCTGGACACCGGCGCGCAGGAGGAGGTGGCGATCGAGGCGATTGTCACGCGCCTGGCGTGACGCCGCTCGACGTCAAGCTCGACCGTGTGGTGGACCGCGCGGAGGAACTGCGATCCCAGCTCACGGCCGGACTGTCCGGCGACGCGTTCGCCCGTGCGTCGCGAGAGTTATCGGAGCTGGAACCGGTGGTCGCCCGCATAGGCGATCTTCGCGCCGCGGAGAAGGCGGCGCGCGAGGCGGAGGCGATGCTGGAAGACCCGGAAATGAAGGATCTGGCGCAGGCCGAGCTGTTCGAGCTGCGCAGCACGCTGCCGGGCCTGCAGCACGAGATCCGCCTGTCGCTGCTGCCACGGGACGAGGCGGACGACCGTTCAGCGATTTTGGAGGTGCGGCCGGCGGCCGGCGGCGACGAGGCGGCGCTGTTCGCGGCCGAGCTGTTCGGCATGTATCAGCGCTATGCCGCATCCCAAGGCTGGCGCTGCGAGGTGCTGGACTACAACGACTCCGAACTCGGCGGTCTGAAGGAGGGCGTGGCCGAAATCACCGGCCGCAGCGTCTTCGCCCGCCTGAAGTACGAATCGGGTGTTCATCGTGTGCAGCGCGTTCCCGCCACCGAAAGCCAAGGCCGCATTCACACCTCGACCGTCACCGTGGCCGTGCTGCCGGAGGCAGAGGAGGTGGATGTGCAGGTGAACGAGGCCGATCTGCGCATCGACACGTATCGCGCGTCGGGAGCGGGCGGCCAGCACGTCAATAAGACGGACAGCGCCGTCCGCATCACGCACATGCCCAGCGGCATCGTCGTCGCCATGCAGGAGGAGCGGTCGCAGCATAAGAACCGCGCCAAAGCGATGAAGCTGCTGCGCGCCAAGCTATACGAGCAGCAACGCTCTAGCCTCGCGGCAGCGCGCGGGGCGGACCGCAAGGCGCAGGTCGGCACCGGGGACCGGTCGGAGCGGATACGGACTTACAACTTCCCGCAAGGGCGGGTGTCCGACCACCGCATCAACCTGACGCTGCATAAGATCGACCGCATTATGCTGGGCGAGCTGGACGAGATCGTCGATGCGCTGACCGCGGAGGACCAAGCGGCGCGGCTCGCGGCCGAGGAGTGATCGCCGCCGCGACCTTGGCGGATTTGCTGGCCGACGCGACGGCGCGGCTGGCGGACGCGGGCGTCGATCAGCCACGGCGTGAGGCGCGATTGCTGCTGGCCCATGCCACCGGCCTCGATCCCGCCTCCCTGCTCAGGGACATGCGATTGCCGCGGCCTGCGCCGGGTTTCCAGGCCTTGGTCACGCGCCGGGCAGCCCGCGAGCCACTGGCGCTGATCACCGGGCGCCAGCCGTTCTGGACGTTTGACGTCGCCGTTTCGGCGGACACCCTCATTCCTCGGGCGGACTCGGAGACGCTGATCGAGGCGGCGCTGAAGGCCTTTCCCAACCGAGCTGTAGGCCGGGTCCTGGACCTTGGCACCGGCACGGGTTGCCTTCTGCTCGCTGCGCTCTTGGAGTTCCCGTCCGCCATCGGCATTGGCGTCGATCTGTCTGCCAAAGCCGCGGCTTTGGCCCGCGCCAACGCAATATCATTAGGCCTGGGCGACCGCATGGCCGTGTTCTGCGGACGGTGGGCCGATGCACTCAGCGGTGGCTTCGACCTTGTCCTGGCCAACCCGCCCTACATCGCCACCCCCGATATGGCCGGGCTCATGCCGGAAGTCGCACTATACGAGCCTTCTACGGCGCTCGACGGCGGCATTGACGGCTTGGACTGCTACCGTTCCATCCTAGCGGTGCTGCCAGCCTTGTTGCGGAAGGGCGGCGTGGCCATCCTAGAGCTTGGGGCAGGGCAGGCGGCCCAGGTCGCCGCGATGGCAAGTTCCGCCGGATTGGCGCCTCAGACGCCCCAGCAGGACCTTGCAGGTGTGGAGCGAGCCTTGCCCATCCGGGCCGGGCGGAAAAAATCGTTTGGCGAAGCACGGCGCCACCTTTAGGGTCGAATCCGCTGCGGGTATTCCGGCGATCCAAGCTGTCTCAGACAGGTCGCCAGGTGTTTGGCGGGGCCCATTTGCCTCGCCGTGCAGTCCGTGGACACTGGCCGCCAGGCCCGACCCGACATCGAAACTGGAAGAGCTTTAGGCAAGAATGAATATCAAACGCATGCGTGGCCGGAACAATCGCGGCGGCGGTGGCGGAGGGGGCGGCGGCGGTCCGCCCCGGCACCAGAGCGGGAACGTTCCGCTAAACCGGAACCACGTTTTCGACAGCAACGGCCCGGACCTGCGGATCCGTGGCACGGCCCAGCAGCTGTTCGAAAAATATCTTCAGCTTGGCCGCGATGCGACCAGCGGCGGTGACCGGGTGATGGCGGAGGGCTATTTCCAGCACGCCGAGCACTACTTCCGCATCATCAATGCGATCAATCAGGCACAGCAGCAAAACCAGCCGCAGCACGGGCAGCCCAACGGCAACGGGACCAGCCATGCGCCGCAATCGCCCCAGTTGCAGCATAACGGTCCCCGGCGCGACGAACCCGAGGACAGTGACGGTGACGAGCAGCCCGACCTCGAACGCGAACTCCGCGGCGAGCAGGGCCAAAGCGAGCCGCGAGAGATCCCGATCGCCAGCAGCCAACCCGAGGGCTGAACACCACCGGTCATCACTCGCGTGCGGACGGCCCTTTGGCTGCAAAGGCAATCGCAATCCAGGGCGCCGTCCGTATGGTTTGCTGACCCAGTGCCGCTGGGCAGTCCGCAACCTACGACCTAAAGGGTTAGACTGCCGATCTCAGCCGCTTTCGGACACCATCGCGGTTTCCCGGACCGGCATCGGGACCTGATCGCCGTCAGCGAGGACGCGCCAGGAGCCGCCGGCGAGCACTTCGGAGGGGCGGAAGCGGGCCTTGTAGGCCATCTTGGCCGATTCCGGCACCCAGTAGCCGAGATAGACATACGGCAGCCCCAACACGCGGGCGCGGTCGATCAGCCAAAGAATCGCATAATTGCCGAGCGAGCGGCGCTCCAGCTCCGGCGCGAAGAAGCTGTAAACCGCCGATAAGCCGTCGCCCAGCCGGTCGGTCAGGCAGGCGCCTACCAGGCGGTCGTCCGGATCGCGAAACTCGATGATGGTAGTCTCGATCGGGGTATCTTCGACCATGGCGCGATAGTCGTAAAAGCTCATCGTCGCCATATCGCCGTCGCCGTGCCGGGCGAGCTGGTAGCGCTGAAACAGCTGGAACTGCTCGGCCGTGGCGCGTGCGGGCACCTCGAACCCGTCCACCCCCGCGTTGTAGCGGGTGATACGGCGCAGCGTCCGGTCCGGCTGGAAGCTGGCGACGGGAATGCGGATAGGCACGCAGGCATTGCAGGCCGGGCAAACGGGCGCATAGGCGATGTTGTGGCTGCGGCGGAAGCCGGCGCGCGATAGGCGGTCGTGCAAAGTCTCGCTCTCGGGGCCGGTGATCTCGGTGACGACTTTGCGCTCGGTGCGGCCCGCGACGTAGGGGCACGGCAAAGGGGCCGTGGTGTAGAAGAATTGCGGCCGGCGCGGGGGCTTGTAGGTCATCGGTCCCCTATCGTCCACGGGCAGCGCGCGACGGTCAACGGTTCTGTCATTGTCCAGCGTATGTGGCGTCGGCTGGCTGCAACATCACCGTCGCCGTTTGCAAATCTGGGGCAGGTCCGAGCGTCAGGCCTTCACCGTTTCGCCACCGGGCCATCAGGTCGCGGGCATGCGGGGCGAGTGGATTACCCGACTCGCCCGGCGCGGTGATGAAGCGGCTGCTGTCGAGGTCGGCAAGATTATAGACGCCGCGGTAGCCCGGCCCGTGCACGGCATCGAACGTGCCTGCGTAGCTGCCGCCGCGGAAGATCGTCGTGTCGTCGCCGGGCTGCGGGATGTGGTTGCCCAATGGTGGCAGCACCGGGTCGGCGAAGGTGGCAATGTGCACGTCGCCCCAGCGCCATGTCGCGGGATCGGGACCGAGCTGCACGGCGAGTGGTGGGATGGCTTCGGAGAGGGCTTTGTCCAGCAGCGGGCCGCAATCCCCGCCGCACCAATGCGCGCCGGCCGGGCTGAGCACGTAAGCGACGAAGTCCGCCCAGGGATGCGCCGTGGTGACGGGAACGGCGTGCTGCTGCAGCACGAGCGCTTCGAACTTGCGGATCCAGGCGTTGAAGATCACGGGCTGCGGGAGGTCCATGGCCATGCGGCCGTCCCAACCGGCCAGCAATGCGGCGGCATGGCCAGGCAGGTCGCTGCTCCGCGGACGCGCCAGCAGCGCCGGCAAGATCTGTTGCGCGAAGGTGCTGGTCACGTCCACCTGTATTCTTGCGAAGTCGTCCGGCGACAGCTTGCCGATGCCCAGCAGGTCGCGGACGCGCCGGGCGCGCCAGTCGCCGAACCAGTCGCGGCCCATGAAGATGGGGAAATCCGGCGCCGCCACCCTTTCATTGGTGTTGACCAAACGCCCACTGGGCGGGTCGGTCACATGCGGCAACTGGTCGCCGCTTGCCCAGCCGGTCCAGTCATGTGCGCCATCGGCGCCGGGTTGCGGCCATTCCCCATCGCCAGCCCGGCGGATAGGCACTCGGCCGGTGGTGAACTGGCCGATGCCGTCTCTGTCGGCGACCAGCAGGTTCTGCACGGGCGAGGTGATGAGTGCGGCCGCCCAGCCAGCCTGGGCCACGTTGCCGGCGCGGTTCAGTGCCAGCAGCCCGGTGGCCGCATCGTCGCCGGGTGCGAGATCGGCCATTTCGGCCGCATAGACGGTGCCGCCGGGCGCGGGCGTGCTGGAAAGGTCGCTGACGACCGGGCCATGGCGGGTTTCGCGCACCACCAGGTCCTGCGTGGGCGCGCCGCGGACCGCAATGTGCTCGGTGCGCGTCGTGAAAGCGGCGGGGCCGGACGGGGTGGCATAGCGGCCGTCCGGCAGCACGGTTTCCGCGAACACATCCTGCGTGTCGGCGCCGTTGGTGGTGAAGGTCCAGGCAACGTGGCGGTTGCGGCCGATGACAAGGAACGGCACCCCAGGTGCGAAGGCGCCTGCCAGCGTGCCGCCTGGCGTGTCGATCCGCGCCAAGTACCAGATGCCCGGCGTGCTGTAGCCGAGATGCGGGTCGCCGGCGAGCAATGGCGCGCCCGTGGTGCTGTGCGCCCCATCCACCGCCCATTCGTTGGATGCGGTGTCCGGCAGGGTGAACGGGTCCGGGAAGCGGGGCATGAACGCATCGATCGCGCCGGCCAGCCCGGCGAAGCGGCTACTCGACGCCGTCGCGCCCGGGCCGGGCGTCGTATCCTGCGGCGGCCAGAGTTCGTCGATCAGGCTGCGCGGCACCGAGGCAGACAACGCTTGGCGAGCAAGTTCGGACCGCCAGTTGCCGGACAGGTAAAGCCCCATCGTCTTGCCCCACAGCAGACTGTCGGCGGCCGACCATGGCTCCGGCCGTCCCAGCACGGCGAACTGCATCGCCGTCCAGCGGCCATGGGCGCCAATGTAGGCGTTCACGCCGCGGGCGTAGGCATCCAGCATGGTGCGCGTTGCGGCGGGGAGGGTGGCGAGTTGCTCCTCGGCGCGAATCCGCAGACCGAGCACGCGCATGGTGCGGTCCAGCGGCAAGGCCCGCGCGCCCGCCAGCTCCGACACGCGCCCCGACGCCGCGCGCCGCATCAGCTCCATCTGGAACATGCGGTCGCGCGCGTGCACCCAGCCGAGGGCCGAAGCGGCATCCGTTGCAGTGGCCGCGGTGATGTGCGGGATGCCGGCGGTGTCAAACGCGATCGCGACGTGGTCGGACAGGCCGGGAATGCCCGCCTCTTCGTCACTCGCCGGGAGGCAGAGGAAGATCGCTCCGCCAATGACAGCCACGGCCAGAAGCACAAGGGTCGAAACGAGCGCACCGAACCAGCGCAGGACGCGAACAAGCCACATGGCCGGCTACATGGCGCAGCCGGCGGCGAACGCAAAGCGACGATTCCGCCATTGCCGGGTGAGTTCTGACTGGCAATACTAATGTATGAGTGTGATCAGGCGGTCCCGCGGCCTGGTGGCGCACGTCCGAGGCGCTGCCGCGGAGGACACAGCCTGTGCCGTCTTGCTCGCCGAGGGATGGACGATCCTTGCCCGCCGCATCCGGACTGGGGCTGGCGAGATCGATATTGCTGCCGAGCGGGATGGCCTGCTGGCGCTGGTGGAGGTAAAGGCCCGCCCCAAGCTGGCCGAGGCCGCCGCTGCGATCGGGCCGCTTCAGCGTGCGCGGCTATTGGCCGCTGCGACGGTGTTGCTTGGCGAGAACCCAGGCTGGGGCACCGCCGGGGTCCGCTTCGACGTGATGGTGGTGGACGCCGCCGGGCAGGTGCGGCGCATCACCGATGCGTTCAGGGACGAATAGAAATCACGCCAGCTTGGTGGCGAACTCGCCCGGCATGGTGATCTCGAGGATTTCCAAGTCCTCGCTGTGGGCGAGTTCGCGGTGCTTGACGCGCGGCGGCTGATACGCGGAGGAGCCGCGTTCGAGCCGGACCCGGCCGACATCCTCATACTCGAACTCCACCCAGCCGTTGAGGATGTAGATAAACTGGAAGCCGACCTCATGCTGGTGCCATTCGGGCTCGGCGTGCTTGCCGGGCACGGCGCGGATCACGTGGGCGCCGAATGCGGCCGAGGTGACGCCGTTCACGCCGAGGTCGCGATAGGCGAAGAAGGGCCTGAGGCCAACGGCGAAATCGGCGTCGTTGGCGTGATGCACGGTTGTTTGCGGCATGACGGTTTGCTCCGGTCTTGATTGTCTCACGCCATCACAGCCTGGTCGGCCGCTGGCTGGCAAACAAGTGCATCAGCGTGCCCGCCTGCATGAACGTGCTCTCCTGGCGCATGCCGATCGCACCGAGCACAGTGCGGGACGCAATGTTGCTGTCGCGCGCCACGCCGATCACCCGCGTCAAACCACCGCGTTCGTGGGCGTCGCGCAACACGGCGCCTGCAGCTTCCCGGGCAAGACCATGGCCCCTGGTCGCTGGTTCGAACGCGAACCGCAACGCGATGCCCCTGGCGTCCGGGCGTTCATGCAAGCCAGTCACGCCGAGTAGTGCCCCGGCCGCATCCCGCGCCGTCCACATGCCGACATCATGCCGGCCCCAGAAGGCCAGTTCGGCGGCCAGGTCCTCGGCCGTCTGTTGCGGCGTGCGGACCCCGCCGAGCATGGTCGCCCAGGTCAGCGGGTTGCCCTTGAAGCGCACCAGATCCGCCAGATCCTGCGCCCCAAACGGCGTCAGCAACATCCGGCCCGTGCGAAGCGGATGCACCCGGCGCGCCTCCCGCCTGGCGGCCTTACCGGGCGAGGGGCCGGTATTTGATCCGGTGCGGGTCGGTGCTGTTCTCGCCCAGGCGCCGGCGCTTGTCTGCCTCATAGGCCTGGAAGTTGCCTTCGAACCATTCGACGTGACTGTCACCCTCGAAGGCTAGGATGTGCGTGGCGAGCCGGTCCAGGAACCAGCGGTCATGGCTGATAATCACCGCGCAGCCGGCGAACTCCGCCAGCGCCTCTTCGAGGGCCCGCAACGTATCGACGTCGAGGTCGTTCGTCGGCTCGTCCAGCAGGATGACGTTGCTCTCGCTTTTCAGCATCTTGGCCAGGTGGACGCGGTTGCGCTCACCACCCGAGAGGATGCCGACCTTCTTCTGCTGGTCGCTGCCCTTGAAGTTGAACGCGCCGACGTATGCGCGGGACTGCACGGCGCGCTTGCCGAGGTAGATCACGTCGGTGCCGCCGCTGATCTCCTCCCAGACGGACTTGCTGCCATCCAGGCTGTCGCGCGACTGATCCACGTAGCCGAGCTTCACCGTCTCGCCGACGACCAGGCTGCCGCCGTCGGGATGCTCCTGCCCGGTGATCATGCGGAACAGCGTGGTCTTGCCGGCGCCGTTGGGCCCGATTACGCCGACGATGCCACCCGGCGGCAGCTTGAACGTCAGGTCGTCGATCAGCAGCCGGTTGCCGAACACCTTGCGCAGCTTTTCCGCCGTGATGACGGTGCCGCCGAGACGCGGACCCGGCGGAATGACGATCTCCGCCACGCCGCCGGCCAGCTCGGCCGATTGCGCCAGCATCTGCTCGTATTTCTCGATACGGGCGCGGCTCTTGGTCTGGCGGGCGCGGGCGGAGGACTGGATCCACTCCTGCTCGGCGGCGAGGGAGCGCTGCCGGGCCGATTCCTCCTTCTCCTCCTGCTTCAGCCGCTTGCGCTTCTGGTCCAGCCAGGACGAGTAGTTGCCCTCGAACGGGTAGCCGCGGCCGCGCTCGATCTCGAGGATCCAGTTGGTGACGTTGTCCAGGAAGTAGCGGTCGTGGGTGACGATCAGGATCGTGCCGGCATATTCCCGCAGCGTCTTTTCCAGCCAGGCGACGCTTTCGGCGTCCAGATGGTTGGTCGGCTCGTCCAGCAGCAGAATTTCCGGCTTTTCCAGCAGCAGGCGGCAGAGCGCCACGCGCCGGCGTTCGCCACCGGACAGCTTTTCGATGCTGCTGTCCGGAGGGGGGCAGCGCAGCGCGTCGAGCGCGATCTCGATCCGGCGGTCAAGCTCCCAGCCGTCCTCGGCGTCGATCTTCTCCTGCAGCTCGGCCTGCTCGGCGAGCAGCTCGTTCATGCGGTCGTCGGTCATCTCCTCGCCAAACAGCTCACTGATGGCGTTGAAGCGGTCGAGTGCCGCCTTGAGCGGCTTGAAGGCGAGGGCGACGTTCTCCGACACCGTCAGCTCCGGGTCGAGATGCGGCTCCTGCTCGAGGTAGCCGACGCGCACGCCCTCGGCGGCCCAGGCCTCGCCGCCATACTCGGTTTCGCGCCCGGCCATGATCTTCAGCAGGGTGGACTTTCCGGCGCCGTTCACGCCGAGCACGCCGATCTTCACGCCTGGGAGGAAGGAAAGGGTGATGCCCTTGAAGACCTCGCGGCCGCCTGGATAGGCCTTGGTGAGGTCCTTGATGACGTAGGCGTATTGATAGGCGGCCATGGTGGCTCCCCGGTTCAGCGCGGCGTGTTTGCGTCAGGTGACCTTACGGCATGCCGCGGTCAAGCAGGCATCGTCGTGCATTGGTGGGATTTTGCC
>CAZZVB010000019.1:10802-26615 GCA_964657445.1 uncultured Burkholderiaceae bacterium
TTCGAAGTGGAAGCCCGCAAGCAATCGAAAGCGATCGCGGAACGGGCGCACGATCCGCGGACAGACGAGTATGCTGTCATGCGCGAGATCGCCGCTGAACTCGACGCGGAAAGCCCTGATACTTGGCCGGAGGCGTGAAGCGCGGCGATTTAGTGACGGTTGCCGTCGGTGGCGACGACGGTAAACCTCGGCCGGCATTGATCATCCAATCGGACGCGTACTCATGATCGACAAGGCGGTGTCGGTGCCGCGCGAGAAGATTGGGCCGGTGTTCGGGCATCTTGATCCATCGACCATGGCCGCAGTCAGCCAATTGTTGGGTGCGTTCTTCGGGCTGGAACCGTCTGGCTCGGGTTTTGCAGCGCGCTAGTGGTTTTGCCCGAGATGTTCGAGGAGACTGTCAGTGCCGCACGAACCTGAAATGCTCGCCGTGGAGTTCGATATGCTGATGAGCCGGGCAGGGCTGACTGTTCCAACGGAGCGGCGCAACCAGGTGCTCGTTGCGTACGCAGAATTGCGTGACCAGTTGGAGTTGCTGCGCGGCCCGAGGACGGCGGCGGCCGAGCCTGCCAACATCTTCCGCCTGCATCCGTTGAAGGTGGCCTGAGATGGAGCCGTCGATCGCCGAGATGGGGCGGATGCTGCGCGCCGGGGACACCACGTCCGAAACGCTGACCAAGGCCGTACTGGGCCGGATCGCGGAGAAGGACGGCGCGCTGCACGCCTTCATCACCGTCACCGCGGATCACGCCATGGCGCAGGCGCACAAGGCGGATGCTGCCTTTGCCGCAGGGCATGATGCCGGGCCGATGCAGGGCATCCCATACGCGCTGAAGGACATCTACGACACGGCTGGCATCCGGACGACCTGCCACTCCAAGCTGCTGGTGGACAACGTGCCGGCCGCCGACTGCGTGGTGGCGGAGAAGCTGACCGCAGCCGGCGGCGTTATGGTCGGCAAGCTCGCGACGCATGAGTTCGCCATTGGCGGGCCGTCCTTCGATTTGCCGTTCCCGCCCGCGCGCAACCCGTGGAACCTCGACCACATCACCGGCGGGTCGTCATCCGGGTCGGGCGCGGCCGTGGCGGCGGGGATCGTCCGCATGGCGATGGGATCGGACACAGGCGGTTCGATTCGCGGCCCGGCGGCCTATTGCGGCACCGTCGGCATCAAGGCGACCTACGGCCGGGTCAGCCGCCGCGGCGTGTTCCCGCTGTCCTACACGCTCGATCATACCGGGCCGCTGACCCGCAGCGTCGAGGACGCGGCGATCACGCTGCAAGTCATCGCCGGGCACGATCCTCTCGACCCGGCCAGCGCAGACGAGCCGGTCGGTGACTATTTGGCCGGGATGGAGCGGGGCGTGGCCGGCATGCGGTTCGGCGTTCCGCGGGCGTTCTTTGCCAAGGCGGCGGCGACGACGCCCGACATGCTGGCCGCCTTTGACCATGTCTGCGACGCCTTGCGGGACGCTGGCGCCACTGTGGAAGATGTGGAACTGCCCGATTACGCGATCTACGCGGCGTGCGGCCGGGTCATCCTGTCGGCAGAGGCCTACGCGATCCATGAGAAGGATCTGCGCACCAGGCTCGGCGACTACGGTGCGCTCACCCAGCAGCGCTTCTTGCTGGGCGCCACGATCACCGCCGCCGACCTCGTGCAGGCATTCAGGGCGCGCCGCGAATTGACCGACGCAGTGAATGGCGTGCTTGGCCGCTACGACGCCTTGCTGACCGCCTCGGCACTCGCCGAAGCGCCCCGGTTCGACAATGTGCCGGACCCGGCGAAGTCGTTCATCGCACCGATGCAGACGATCCCGTTCAACGTCACCGGGCACCCGGCGATGAGCGTGCCGACTGGAAAGGGCGCGACGGGGCTGCCCTTATCGCTGCAGATCGTAGGGCGGCCGTTCGACGAGGCGACGGTCTTCCGGGCCGGCCGGGCCATCGAGAAAGCAACGGGTTGGGACGGTCAGGCGGGCGAACCCGCCTGACCTGCGGCAGACCGGCTGTTTAGTGCAGCGTCGTCTTGGGCTGACAGGCCTGGGCCGACCGCACACCTTCGATGATTGACCGGTTGACCTCCAGGGAGGTCGTGCTTGTCACGTCAGCCCCGACTTTGTTCCCCGCGCCGATCTCTTCCACGAAGACCCGGCCGCCGACGACGACGACCAGAGCCGGGTTGCAGGATGCGCGCCGGGCCAAAGCGATGGTCTCGGTCATGCGGGGCAACAGGTGTTCGCGCCGGAACGCCGTGCTCAGCGAAAGGTCGAGCGTGTCGAACCACGTGCCGGCCAGGATATCCGCGAGGGCGGCATCATCGACCGGGTATTCGCAGCGGGGCTGCCAGCCGGCTTGTGACATGACGGTCGAGTCGAGCGCCGCGCCGATGCGGTGAAGCTCACCCGGCTCGGGCACGATCAGCGTGACCGGCGCGTGAGCGAGTTTCGGCAACTGGAGCGCCGAGCCATCGCTCAGCAGCCGCAGCGCCATCTGCAGGCGCGACAGGCCGATCGTCACGTCCGCGTCGCTACAATCGTCCTCATTCCAGAGGTCGCCGAGACGCCTCGCCGCAGGCTCGAACAACGTGGCGAGCAGCGGCAGGAACACGACGTGATCGCCACGCAACTCCTTGATCAGTTGCTGCGCCGCCGTCGCATCCGCGCTCAGCAGCAGATCAACCAGCTCGGCCGCCCGTGCATGGACTGGCCAGTGCTTTCCGGCGGGCTGGAAAACGCCATGCCGGTCGGCGAGGTGGGGGACGATGGAGGTGAGGAACACGTCCCGCAGAATGGCGGCGGAGCGTCGTTCCACTGTCCCTAACGCGTCCGGCTCCACCTCCAGCGCCCCGGCAATGGCGACGCCGACATTGGCCGGGATCAGGCGGATCAGCAGTGACGGGGCAGCCTCGGGGCGCTGCCTCAACGTCTCGATGACGTCGCTCGGCGGTTCGATGACTTCATGCCGCCACGCGGACGGCGCGTCCGGCCCGGCGGCAGCAAGCTTCATCGTCCAGTCGCCGAACCTCCGCATGGAGGCTGGCTGTTCCTCGAGAACCTGTACGTCGGTGTGCCGCTCATCATTGCGGATGGCATGCATGATCTTGCTGACGTTCTCGGCCGGCCCCTCGAGCCATTGGTAGAAACAATGGTCGGCGTAGAGCATCAGCCCCGTGATCGACTCGACGTGGTTCCGGGACTGGGCCGCCAGCGTGAGTTGGCGAAGCTCGTCCACGGAAAAGTCCCGGCTCGCGCGGCTTCGATAGACGACTTTCGCGATTGCGCCGTCATTTGCTGCACGCTGGGACTGTGATTCGCTGGACGCCCTCGGAACCGAGATCACTGCTTCAGACATCTCATCCCCACGGCTAGGACGAAATTAGCTGTCTACACGCTACACTGGAGCGGCTCATTGGCCGGGTGTGCATCCATCAACAAGCTAACCCGCCGGGTTGTTTTATCCCGCAGCACCTGAGCGTTCTGATTAGTCCCGCAAGTGCCAAGCGGGTTTTTGTGGAGCGTATCGTTCTATTACCCGAGCCCCCCGTCAACCGGTAATTAAGGCATTGCAAAAATTATCTTGAGTTTGCCATTCGGCAATTGACACAGGGCTGAACCATGCGTCTGCGATGCGTGAAAGCCTCGGCTGTGGAACAATCTTGCGTGGCAGGACGCGATATGCAAATCACCACGGCAATCAAACTCAACAAAGGACGTCCGGGTGGCAGAGCCGATCCTTCAGACAGAAGGCATGACTCGTGAGTTCCGCGGCTTCGTCGCGGTCAACAGCGTCAATCTCCGGGTCATGCCGGGGACGACCCATGCGTTGATCGGCCCAAACGGCGCCGGAAAGACGACCTGCTTCAACCTGCTGACGAAATTCCTGCAGCCCACGCGTGGCACGATCCGCTTCGAGGGCCGTGACATCACCGGGTTGAAGCCGGCCCAAATCGCGCGGCTGGGCCTCGTGCGCTCCTTCCAGATATCGGCCGTGTTCCCGCATCTATCGTCGCTGGAGAACGTCCGGCTCGCCCTGCAACGCAAGCGCGGCGGGTCATACGACTGGTGGCGTTCGGAGCGTTTGCTGGAACAGTATGACGAACAGGCCAGATCCCTGCTGGAGGATGTCGGTCTTTCGGAATACGTCGATACGCCTGCGGTGTTGCTCTCCTACGGCCGGAAGCGTGCCCTGGAGATCGCAACCACACTTGCGCTCGAGCCCCGCATGCTGCTGCTGGACGAGCCGACGGCGGGGATGACCCATGAGGACGTGGACCGCATCGTGGCCTTGGTGAAGCGCATCCGCATCGGCCGCACGATCCTGATGGTCGAGCATAATCTGTCGGTGGTGGAGGGGCTTTGCGACACCATCACCGTGCTGGCGCGCGGCCAGGTGCTGGCGGAGGGCGATTATGCCAGCGTATCGGGCAATCCCGAGGTGATCGCCGCCTATCTCGGCACCGAGACTGCCGGTGTGACCCATGTCTGACGCTGCGATGTTCGCCGTCAAGGGACTGAACGCCTGGTATGGCGAAAGCCACGTCCTGCACGGCGTCGATTTCCACGTGGGTGAGGGCGAGGTGGTGACGTTGCTTGGCCGCAACGGCGCCGGCAAGACGACCACGATGAAGTCGATCATGGGTTTGGTGCCGCGCCGCGCCGGGTCGATCGTGTTCAAAGGCCGCGAGACGGTGAAGATGCGGCCGGACGAGGTCGCCAAGACCGGGATTGCGATCTGCCCGGAGGAACGTGGCATCTTCTCCAGCCTGAACGTCACCGAAAACCTGATGCTGCCGCCGGTCATCGCGCCCGGCGGCCTCGACGTCCCCACCATCTACACGCTGTTCCCCAATTTGAAGGAGCGTGCATCTTCCCAGGGAACCAAGCTGTCCGGGGGCGAGCAGCAGATGCTGGCCATCGGGCGGATCCTGCGGACGGGTGCGCGATTCCTGCTGCTTGACGAGCCGACCGAAGGCTTGGCCCCGGTGATCGTGCAGCAGATCGGACGCACTATCCGGGAGCTACGGTCGCGCGGGTTCACGGTGCTGCTGGTGGAACAGAACTTCCGCTTCGCCGCGACCGTGGCCGACCGGCATTACGTGATGGAGCATGGCCGGGTGATCGACATGATTCCGAACAGCGACATTGAAGCCAATATGGGCAAGCTGCACGACTATCTCGGCGTCTAAGCCGTCTCGGCGTCAACGAGCGCCGCTCAGGGGAAACCAGGATGACCTTCAAAAGACGTGATTTGCTGGGCGCGGCCACCATCGCCGCCGCCATGCCGTCGGCGCTGCGGGCGCAACCGACGCCGACGCTGAAGATCGGCGTGCTGACCGACATGTCCGGCCCCTACAAGGATCTGGCCGGTCCGGTGGCGGTGCAGTGCGTGACCCAGGCGCTTGAGGACTTTGGCGTCGCCGGGAAGGGCTTCCGGGTCGAGGTCGTGACCGCCGACCACCAGAACAAGGCCGATATCGGGGCCAGCGTCGCCCGCGCCTGGTTCGACCGGGACGGCGTGGACCTGATCACCGAAGTCGCCAATTCGGCCGTCGGCCTGGCCGTCGCCGGCGTCGCGAAGGAAAAGAACAAGGCCTACATCAACAGCGGCGCCGCAACGTCCGACCTCACCGGCACGCAGTGCAATGCGAACACCATTCACTGGACCTACGACACCTACATGCTCGCCAAGTCCACCGGCGGCGCCATGGTGAAGGCCGGCGGCACGAGCTGGTTCTTCATCACCGCCGATTACGCGTTCGGCCATGCGCTGACCCGGGACACCACGCAGTTCATCGTTGCGGCGGGCGGCAAGGTGCTGGGCGAGACGGATTATCCGTTCCCCGGCTCGTCGGACTTCTCGTCCCAGTTGCTGCAGGGCCAGGCAAGCGGGGCCAAGGTGATCGGCCTGGCCAGCGCTGGCGCCGACACGACGAACCAGATCAAGCAAGCCAAGGAATTCGGGCTCGCCGAACGCGGCGTGAAGCTGGCCGGGTTGCTGGTGTTCATCAGCGATGTGCACTCGCTGGGGCTGGAGACGGCGCAAGGCCTGGTGGTGACCAACAGCTTCTATTGGGACGCGAATGACCGCACGCGGAAGTTCTCCGAACGCTTCAAGCCGAAAGCGCCGACCGTGCGCCCGACGATGGTGCAGGCTGGGGTCTATGCCAGCACGCTGCACTACCTGAAGACTGCGGACGCGATGGGGATCACGGAGGCGAAGAAGGATGGCGCAGCCACGATCGCGCGCATGAAGGCGATGCCGACCGATGACGATTGCTTCGGCGCCGGCAAGATCCGCGTCGACGGCCGGGTGATCCATCCGTCGTATCTCTGGGAAGTGAAGTCACCGTCCGCCAGCAAGTATCCTTGGGACTACTACAAGCCATTGGCCACGACGGCGGCGGATGAGGCTTTCCGGCCGCTCGGTGATGGCAAATGCTCTCTCGTGACGTGAGGACCGCAATGCTTCCACGCCGTAGCCTACTCGCCGCCACCGCGGCGAGCGCCGTCCTGCCCGCCATGCGCAGCCATAGCGCGCGTGCCCAAACCGCGTCGCTGAAGGTGGGCATTCTGGGCGACGAGTCTGGCGTTTACCGGGACCTGAGCGGGCCGGTCGCGATTGCCTGCGTGAAGCAGGCGATCGAGGAGTCGATGCCGCACCTCAACGGCGCCGACGTGCAGGTCGTCGTCGGCGACCACCAGAACAAGCCTGACATCGGCGCCTCGATCGTGCGCCAATGGTTCGACCGCGACAGCGTGGACGTGGTGATCGATTGCCCGAACAGCGCGGTTGCGTTGGCCGTGGCCGGCGTGTGCCACGAGAAGGACAAGGCTTACATCAACAGCCCCGGGATGATCGCCGATCTGACCGGCCCGCAATGCGCGCCCACCACGGTGCACTGGACGATGGATACCTGGGCGCTGGCCCATTCCACCGGCGGCGCGCTGGTGAAGGCGGGCGGCACGAGTTGGTTCTTCATCACTGCCGACTATGCATTCGGCCTGGCGCTCGAGCGGGATACGACGAACTTCGTCAAGCAGGCCGGCGGCACGGTGCTGGGCTCGGTCAAGGCGCCGTTCCCAACGAGCGACTTCTCATCGTTCCTGCTGCAAGGGCAGTCGTCCGGCGCCAAGGTGATCGGGCTGTGCAACGCCGGGTCGGACACGGTGAACTCGATCAAGCAGGCGGGCGAGTTCGGCCTGACCCAGGCGGGCATCAAGCTGGCCGGCCTGCTGGTGTTCATCAGCGACGTGCACGCCCTCGGCCTGCAGACCGCGCAGGGGCTGAACCTGACCGAGAGTTTCTACTGGGACCTCAATGACCGGACCCGCGCGTTTACCAGCCGGGTCATCAAGAAGACGGACGGCTTCCATCCGGGCATGGGACAGGCCGGCTGCTACGGCGGGATGATGCACTACCTGAAGGCGGTTGCAGCGATGGGCATTGCGGATGCCAAAAAGAGCGGGGCTGCGACCGTCAGCAAGATGAAGTCGATGCCGACCGATGACGACGCGTTCGGCCCGGGATCGATCCGCGAGGACGGCCGGGCGCTGCATCCGGTGTATCTGTTCGAAGTCAAAACGCCATCGGAGAGCAAGGCGCCATGGGATTATTACAAACTCGTCGCGACAACGCCGATCGACCAGGCGTTCCGGCCGCTGAACCAGGGCGGCTGCCCGATGGTGCACGCATGATCGGCCGCCGTCCGCTGCTGGCCGGCGCCGCCGCAATCGCCGCAGCCGGGGCAAGCGGTGCGCGCGCCCAGGCGCCGGGGATCAAGATCGGCCTGCTGAACGACATGTCCGGCCCATACCGCGACACGGGCGGCCCGCTCTCGCTGGCCTGCACCAAGCAGGCGGTGACGGAGTTCGGCGACAAGGGCTTCAAGGTCGAGGTCGTCAGCGCAGACCACCAGAACAAGCCGGATCTGGGCGCCTCGATCGCCCGCCGGTGGTTCGACGAGGACGGCGTGGACGTGATCGTTGACGTGCCCACATCCTCCGTGGCGTTGGCGGTGAACTCGGTCTGCCGCGAGAAGAACAAGGCCTATCTGAACAGCGGCGCCGGCACGGTGGACCTGACGGGCGCGCAGTGCTCCCCGACGACGGTGCACTGGACGTACGACGTTTACATGCTGGCGAAGTCCACCGGCGGCGCGCTGGTGAAGGCGGGTGGCGATAGCTGGTATTTCATCACGGCCGACTACGTGTTCGGCCAGCAGCTCGACGACTACACGTCGCGCTTCGTCAAGGCGGCGGGCGGCAAGGTGCTGGGCGATTCGAAATACCCGTTCCCCTCGACGTCGGACTTCTCGTCCTTCCTGCTGCAGGCGCAGTCATCCGGCGCCAAGGTGGTGGGCTTCGCCAACGCCGGCGCCGACACGATCAACTGCATCAAGCAGGCCCACGAATTCGGGCTCAACACCACGGCCAAGCTGGCGGCGATGCTGATGTTCATCAGCGACGTGCACGGGCTGGGTCTGCAGACGGCGCAGGGCCTGGTGCTGACCGAAACCTTCTACTGGGACATGAACGACCGCACCCGTGCGTTCTCCAAGCGAATGGAAGCGGTGTATCCGTCGGCACGGCCCGGCATGGACCAGGCTGGCTGCTATGCCGTCACCAACCACTACCTGAAGGCGGTGGCAGCGCTCGGCGCTGCGAAAGCCAAGGACGGTGCGGCCGTCGTCGCCCAGATGAAGGCGATGCCGACCGATGACGACGCATTCGGCAAGGGCTCCATCCGGCAGGACGGCCGCGGCCTGTTCCCGTCATATCTGTTCCAGGTCAAGTCTCCGGCGGAAAGCAAAGGGCCGTGGGACTACTACAAGCTGCTTGCCACCACGCCGGCAGATGAGGCTTTCCGGCCGCTCACCGAGGGCGCTTGTTCCCTCGTGCACAGCTAGGACCACCCGATGTTCACCATCTTCGGCTACCCGGCTCCGCTGCTGTTCGGACAATTGCTGCTCGGGCTGATCAACGGGGCATTCTACGCGCTGTTGTCGCTCGGGCTGGCCATCATCTTCGGCATGCTGAACATCATCAACTTCGCGCACGGGGCCCTGTTCATGGTGGGCGCCTTCGTGGCGTGGATGCTGCAGGCCTATCTCGGCGTGAACTACTGGTGGGCGCTGCTGGTATCTCCCCTCGTCGTGGGCATTTTCGGAGTGCTGCTGGAAAAGACGGTGATCAGCAGGCTCTACCGCATCGACCATCTGTATGGGCTGCTGCTGACCTTCGGGCTGGCGCTGATCCTCGAGGGCTTGTTCCGCAACGAGTACGGCTCATCCGGGCTGCCCTACCAGATCCCGCAATCGCTCTCGGGCGGGACGAATCTCGGCTTCATGTTCATGCCCAACTACCGCGGCTGGGTGGTCGTGGTGGCGTTCGTGGTCTGCCTCACGACGTGGCTGGTGATCGAGAAGACATCGATCGGCGCCAAGCTGCGGGCGGCGACGGAGAACCCCGGTCTGGTGCAGGCCTTCGGGGTCAATGTGCCGCGTATGATCACCCTGACCTATGCGGCAGGAGTGGCGCTGGCTGCGTTCGCCGGCGTGCTCGCGGCGCCGATCTATTCGGTGAACCCGAACATGGGGTCGAACCTCATCATTGTGGTATTCGCCGTCGTGGTGATCGGGGGAATGGGGTCGATCCTCGGTTCGATCGTCACCGGGTTCGGGCTGGGCGTGGCGGAGGGCTTAACAAAGGTGTTTTATCCGCAGGCGTCGGCCACGGTGATCTTCGTGGTCATGGTAATCGTGCTGCTGGCCCGGCCTTCGGGCCTGTTCGGAAAGGCAGCCTAGATGGGTGTCGTCGTCAGTCCCTTGCAGCCCTCCCTGGTGCGCGGCTTGCCGTTCGGTTTCTCGCGGCCGCAGGGCATCGCGTTCCTGATCATGCTCGTCTTGGTCGTGGTCTGCCCCTTCGTGCTCTACCCCGTGTTCCTGATGAACGTGCTGTGCTTCGCGTTGCTGGCGTGCGCGTTCAACCTGCTGATCGGCTATGTCGGGCTCATGAGCTTCGGCCATGCCGCGTATTTCGGCATGGGCGCCTATGTGTCGGCCTACGCCGCCAAGGCCTGGGGCCTCACGCCCGAGGTCTGCGTGCTGCTGGGCGGCCTGACGGGTGGCTTGCTGGGCGTGGTGTTCGGCTGGGTCGCCATTCGGCGGCAAGGCATCTACTTCGCCATGATCACGCTGGCTTTGGCGCAGATGAATTACTTCTTTTGCCTGCAAGCGCCGTTCACCCATGGTGAAGACGGTATCCAGCAAATCCCCCGCGGCGCCTTGTTCGGCGTGTTCTCGCTCGAGCCCGACCTCGCGATGTATGGCTTCATCGCCGTCCTGTTTCTGGTGTTCTTCCTGCTAATCCATCGCATTGTGCATTCGCCTTTCGGCCAGGTGCTGAAGGCGATCCGCGAGAATGAGCCGCGTGCGACGTCGCTGGGCTACCGGACCGACGACTACAAGCTGATCGCCTTCATCCTGTCCTGCTTCATCGCGGGCATCGCCGGCGGCGCCAAGGCCCTGGTGTTCGGCATTGCCACGCTGACGGACGTGAACTTCACCACATCCGGCGACATCGTGCTGATGACCCTGGTCGGTGGCATGGGCACGATCTTCGGACCCGGCGTCGGCGCACTCGTGCTGAAAGGCATGGAAAACTATCTGGCCGGCTTCGGGTCATGGGTGACGGTGGTGCAAGGCTGCATCTTCGTCGTCTGCGTGCTCGCGTTCCGCCGTGGCATCATCGGAGAGCTCGGGGCGAGGCTGAAGCTCGCGCTGTAAATCACGGCAGCCGCCTTTGATACGGCTGGCCGAGTTGGTGGAGGGCATCTGAATGCCTATGTTGCATCGCAGCATGAACCTCGACCGTTCACCAGCCGCAACGCGCTTCGACCCTGAGCGTATGTTCCGACCGCGTTCCCTCGCAGTCATCGGGACCGAGGGGCGGGTTGCCCGGCAACTCCTGGCAAACCTCGATGCGGGGGCTTTCGCAGGTCCAATCCAGGTGGCGCAGCCGGGAGAGGAGCTATCCCCGGCCGATTTGGCGATCCTGACCGGGGAAGGCGTTCCGGTCCGTCCGGTTTTGGCCGGGCTGGCGCGTGCGGGCATCTACGCGGGCGTGGCGCTGGGCATGTCGATGGATATTGCCGCAGCACAGGCCGAAACGGGCGTGCATGTGCTCGGTCCGGGCTCCTTCGGTGTGGCCTGCCCGTCGCTCGGTCTCAATGCCACCTTGTCGCACCTGAAGCCGAAGCTCGGGCGGGTCGCGCTGGTTTCGCAATCGGCGGCACTGTGCCGGGCGGTGCTGGACTGGGCGGAGCCGAACGGCGTTGGCTTCAGCCAGATCGTCGGCATTGGCGGCAACGCCGGCACCGGCTTCAACCAAGTGCTGGATTTCCTGTCCCGCGACTCCGCGACCGGGCCAATCCTCCTGGACATCCGGCGGATCCGGGACGCGCGGCAATTCCTGTCGGCCGCGCGGGCGGCGGCGCGGCTGCGGCCGGTGCTCGCATTGCGGGCGGGCAGCCGGCTGATGGACCCGACCGGCCGGGCCGAGATGGTGTTCGACGCGGCACTCAACCGCGCCGGCGTGCTGACCGTCTCCCGGCTCGACGAGCTGCTTGCGGCGCTGGAGACGCTCACCAGGGCGCCATCCCCGCGCTGCGAGACGATCGCGATCGTCACCAATGCCATCGGACCCGGACGGATGGCCGCCGATGCGGCACTTGCCACCGGCATTACGCTGGCCGAATTGGCCCCGGAAACCCGCGACGTGTTGCGGTTGCGCTTCCCCGGCGGCGACGCGACCGGGATCGTGTACGTCGGCGTGGATGAACCAACGCGCCTGGCCGAGGCAGCCGCCATGCTCGCCGGCGCCCGCGAGGTGGGCTGTATCCTGACTGTGATGGCGCCCACGGGGCCGGCCGACCAAGCCGGCGTCGAGAGTCTTGCGGCGTTGGCCGCGACCAAGCCCGGCGCCGGCAGGGTGCCACTTCTGGTCTGCGCCATGGGGGAGACGACGGGCGCTGCGCACCGCCGGCGCCTAGCCGAGGCAGGCGTTCCCGTCTTCGCCTCGCCCGAGCAGGCGGTGCAGGGATTCCAGCACCTGCTGAGCCTGCGCCGGGCGCGGGCTGCGGCGCAGGAACTGCCGTCCAGCGCCGTGCTCGACCTGGCGCCGGACCGGGCTGCGGTCCGCGCCATCATCGGCGAGCTTCGCGCCTCGGAGCGGTCGGAGCTTACGGCTACGGAGATCGAGGCTTTGCTGGGCGTCTACGGCCTCGCGAACGCGTCTCCGCCGCTCGATATCAGCGTCACCGAAGATGCCCTGTTCGGCCCGGCCATAGGCCTGGGGGGTGGCCGGATGGGCGATCGCGCCTTCGACCTGCCGCCGCTAAACCTGTCCCTGGCCGCCGGGCTGGTCGCGCATGCCCCGGCTGCAAGGAGGCTGACGGCCGAACAGGCGCAGAGCCTGATCGACGCGCTGGTACGCACCAGCCAGTTGGTCGTGGACGTGCCGGAACTGCTGTCGCTGTCGTTCGGTCCTGGCGGCGTGCCGCAGGCGGCCTTGCGGCCGCCGGGTCAGCGCAGCGCCATGGCGATCCCGCCTTATCCCGCCGATCTTGCGGAGGAGTGGGACGCAAGCGGTGAGGCGCTGATCATCCGCCCAATCCGTCCCGAAGACGCCGAAGCGCATGCCGCGATGTTTGCGCGCTTGACGCCGGAAGACGTGCGCTACCGGTTCTTCTCCTCCATCCGCCAGCTTTCGCCCGAACGCATCGCGCGCATGACCCAGGTGGATTACGACCGTGAAATGGCGTTCGTCGCCGTCCGTGCGAATGGCGACACAGTCGGCGTCGGCCGCCTGGTCTGTGACGGTGACACCGGCGAGTTTGCCGTCGTCGTCGAACGCAGCATGAAGGGGAAGGGGATCGCCCGGCGGCTGATGCAGCGGCTGATCGATTGGGGCCGCTCCCAGGGCATGACGGCGATCGTGGGCCAGGTGCTGTCCGACAATGCGCCCATGCTGGCCTTCATGCGCAAGCTGGGGTTTTCGGTGCACCGGTCGGAAGAGGACCCGGAACTGGTCGAAGCGCGCATGGACTTGGCGAGAGGCCGCAGCGCCGCTGCGTAATGATCCTCCCTGGGGGCAGGCAGTTTGCGACAGCTTACCGTTCCAGTGTTATTCTTTTTGCGGAGGCTCGCATGGGCGCAGTTCAGTTACCGGACGAACTTCAACGAGTGATCGAGCGGCAAGTGGCCGATGGCAGGGCTGTGAGTTCCACGGCCTTCCTTGAAGAGGCGGTTAAACGGTTGATCGAAGACACTGCGGTCGAAGAAGACGAGCTTCTGCAGGCTGCCGAGGCTGGGTCGGGCGACATCGCAAACGGTCGCTTCATGACGGTGGCAAACCACGATGACGAACGCCGCCTGCAGCAAAGCATTATGGCGAGGCTGCGAGCCCGCTTTTCTGCCGAAGGCTAGTTGGCGTACCGGCTCACGAAGGCGGCGGAAGAGCAAATCGATGCTCTTCTACTCGATAGCGCGCGTGTTTACGGGCTGGAAGCGGCAGGCCGTTACGGCCAACTGATCTTGACGGTGATGGCGGCACTGAGTGAGCAACCGGACATGATCGGATCGGTCGAGGTTCCCCGCCTGGCCGGTTTTCGCGCCTACCCGATCCGCCTTGCGAGGCGCCGTCTTGAACCCTCGCGCCGCGTCGGCTCTCCTCGTCACCTCGTGCTATACCGGCTGGCACCGGATGCTGTTGTTGAAGTCCATGGCCTCGTGCATGACCGCATGGTGCTGTCGCGCGCTGCCCGAAGACTTACTCAAGGCACCGGCCAGGGCTGAGATCCTACGCTTTCACCCGCACGTAACTTCCTGGGGCCTCCTCGATTGTGGATAGGGCGCCATCGCCGGGCACGCGGGCCGGGACGTGCTCGGGGGCCAGCGCGCCGACCCAGCGCTGCCAGTCTGGCCACCAGGACCCGGCCATCTCGTGCGCACCGGCAAACCACTCCTCCGGTGTCGGAGGCAGCGAGTCGTTCACCCAATGGCTGTATTTCCCGCCAGCGGGCGGGTTGACTACGCCGGCGATATGTCCGCTGGCGGCAAGCACGAAGCGCACCGGGCCGCCCAGCATCTGCGTGCCGCGGTAGGTGCTGCGCCAGGGAGCGATGTGGTCTTCGCGAGTGGAGATGAAGTAGGCCGGGGCGGTGATCGTGCCGAGGTCGATCCGCTCGCCTGCCAGCTCCAACTCACCCTTGGCCAGCTTGTTCTGGTGATACATGTTGCGCAGGTAATAGCTGTGCATCTTGGCCGGCATGCGCGTGGCGTCGCTGTTCCAATAGAGCAGGTCGAATTGGAATGGCTCGTTGCCGAGCAGATAGTTGTTGACGACGAACGACCAGATCAGGTCGTTGGCGCGCAGCATGTTGAAGGTCTGCGCCATGTCGGCGCCTTCCAGCACGCCCTGGCGCTCCATCTTGGCCTCGAGTTGGGCCAATTGTTCCTCGTCGATGAACACGCCGAGTTCGCCGGCCTCGGCAAAATCGGTCATCGTCACGAAGAAGGTGGCGCTCCTGATCCGCTCGTCACCCTGGCTCTTCATCCAGGCCATGGTGCAGGCCAGCAGCGTGCCGCCCAGGCAGTAGCCGATCGCGTTGACGTCACGTTCGCCGGTCGCCTGTTCGATCGCGTCCAGGGCAGCAAACACGCCGTCCGACATATAGTCGGCGAACTCCTTCTCGCCGAGCGACTCGTCTGGGTTGACCCAACTCACCATGAACACGGTGTGGCCCTGGCTGACCGCCCAGCGGACGAAGCTGTTCTTCGGGCGCAGGTCGAGGATGTAGAACTTATTGATCCAAGGCGGGATGATCAGCAGCGGCCGCTTCAGCACCGTTTCGGTTGCCGGCGTGTATTGAATGAGCTGCATCAGCTCGTTTTGAAACACGACCTTCCCCGGCGAGACGGCGATGTTCTCCCCGAGCTTGAAGGCATCCATATCCGTCATCTTGATGGCGAGCTTGCCGCGGCCCCGCTCCAGGTCGCCGAGCATGTTGTTCAGGCCGCGCAACAGGTTCTCGCCGCCGGTTTCGGCTGTTTTGCGTAGCACTTCCGGGTTGGTGAGCACGAAGTTGGACGGGCTCATCGCATCGATGAACTGGCGCGAGTAGAAATCGACTTTTTGCGCGGTCTTGCGATCCAGGCCCTCGGCATGCCCGACCACGTCCTGCACGTATCGGGCGGAGAGCAGGTAGGACTGCTTGATGAAGTCGAAGACCTCATTCTCTTTCCAGGCGTCGTCCTTGAACCGCTTGTCCTTGGCATCGGGCTGGATCACGGGGCCGCTGTTCGCGTCCTCGCCGCCCATCATGCGGCGCGCCGTGTGCTGCCACAGGGTCATGTAGTCCTGCCAGAACCCGATTTGGGCCTGCATCAGCCGCGCCGGGTCGCTCATCAGCTTGGCTGTCATTTCCATGAACGCCGTGCCGATGTTGAGCGGATCGGCCGTCGGCGTCTGGCCTTGCTGCCGCTTCAACCAGTCCGCGACGATCCGCTGCGACCGCTCGGCGATGTCCGCCATGGAGCGGCTGAGCTTCAGCGGGTCTGCGAGAGCGGCATCGGCCGGCCGGTTGTCGGATGTGTCTATAGTGCCCTCGGGCATTGGCGTCCTTCCCGTCGGGTTCGCACCCCGCTAGAGAGTACGCAGCGGAGATGTTCACCGACTTATGGTTGATGCTTTTCTTATACCTAGGCGTGGCGATCGGCTGCGGCAAGCCGCGGTGGCACTGGCCGCAGTTGCG
>CAZZVB010000019.1:26625-32623 GCA_964657445.1 uncultured Burkholderiaceae bacterium
CAGTGCAGGACTGGGCGGTTGCGATCCCGGCAATGCGGTGACGTCCACAGTGGACTTCTATCACAGCCTGCAGGGCGGCGTGATCGCCGATGAGCGGCCGCCGCCGCCAGGTGTGGATGACCCTTATCCCAAGGTAGCGAGCATTCCGCCGCGCCCGGCCGCGCCCGATATCACCGCGCAGGAACGTCTATCCGACCAGTTGGCTGCGCAGCGTGATGCCGCGAGCCGGCTGGCTGCCCAGAACCCGGTGACAGCGCTACCGGCGCCGAAGCCCGCGACCCCGCCTGCGAAGCCGCCTGCCGCGGCAACTGCTGCTGATGCTCCGCCTTCGAACCGCGTCGTCGTCGATGCCGCGCCAGCGCCGGCGGCCACCACAACGGCGGCGACGCCGGCGTCATCGCCGGCTGCCGCCGGAGCGCAAGGCCCTTCGGTTCCTCCCTTGCCGGACATCAGTTCGCTGACTGCCATACCCGCGACGGTCGCGTCTGGCCCGCTGCCCAATTTCGCCGCGGCTCCCCCGCCTGCGCCTGGCAATGTCGGCCTCGAGATCCCCGCCGCGCCGCCCGCTGCGGCCAACGCGCCGCCTCCCGCAGCCAGTGCTCCGGCCGGCGGTGTGGTGATTGTCTTCACGCCAGGTTCCGCGATGCTACCTCCGTCCGCCACGCTCGACCTGCGCCGGTTCGCGCTCGCGCATCGAGGCGGCAACTTCAACATCACGGGCCACGGCGAAGTCGTGTTGCCGACGCTGGAGTCGCAATCCCGGGCTCTCGATCTCGGGCTGCGGCGTGCGCAAGCCATCGCCGGATCACTGTCTGCGGCCGGGGTCCCCGCCTCGAATTTGCATTTGCATGCCGAAGCCGCCGGACAAGGCGGTATGATCACCCTCTGAGTCGCTGTTGATGCGACGCGCCTGACAAGAAAGCATTGTTCGCTATGGTCGCCGAGTTCCACCGCATCCGCCGTCTGCCGCCCTACGTGTTCGCGTCGGTCAACGACGCCAAGGCGCGTGCCCGTGCTGCCGGGGAGGACATTATCGACCTCGGCATGGGCAACCCGGACGGCGCGACCCCGCCGCATATCGTGGCCAAGCTGGTGGAAGCCGTGCAGGACCCGCGCACGCACCGCTACAGCACCAGCAAGGGCATACCCGGACTGCGCCGCGCCCTGGCCGGCTACTACGCCCGGCGCTTCGACGTGAAGCTGGACCCGGATACCGAGGTCGTCGCAACGCTCGGCAGCAAGGAGGGCCTGGCGAACCTCGCCGCCGCGATCACCAGCCCCGGCGACACGATCCTGGTGCCCAACCCGTCCTATCCTATCCACCAGTTTGGCTTCATCATCGCCGGCGCGTCCGTCCGCTCGATCCCCGCTGTGCCGGACGACACCATGCTGAGCGCGCTGGACCAGGCGGTGCGCCACTCGGTCCCGCCGCCCACGGCGCTGATCGTGAACTTCCCGTCCAACCCCACCGCCTATGTCGCCTCGCTCGACTTCTACCGCGAGGTCGTCGCGTTCTGCCGCAAGCACGACATCTTCATCCTGTCGGATCTTGCCTATGCCGAGATTTACTTCGGCGACGAGGTGCCGCCTTCGATGCTGCAGGTGCCGGGTGCGCGCGACATCACGGTGGAATTCACGTCGCTGTCCAAAACCTACTCCATGCCGGGCTGGCGGATGGGTTTCGCCGCCGGGAATGCGCGCATGATCGCAGCCCTCGCGCGCATGAAGTCCTACCTGGACTACGGCGCGTTCACCCCGATCCAGGTCGCGGCGACGGCCGCCCTGAACGGCCCGCAGGACTGTGTGGCGGAGATGCGGGCGCTCTATAAGGAACGCCGCGACGTGCTGGTGCGCGGCCTCAATAGCGCGGGCTGGGCCGTCCCCAGCCCCGAGGCGTCAATGTTTGCTTGGGCGCCGATCCCGCCGCGATACGCTCACCTCGGCAGCGTGGAGTTCAGCAAGTTGCTGCTCGCCCGCGCGAAGGTGGCGGTGGCGCCGGGCATCGGGTTTGGCGAGCAAGGCGACGGCCATGTGCGGATCGCCTTGGTCGAAAACACCCAGCGTCTGCGGCAGGCGGTGCGGAGCATCAAGACCTTCCTTGGCGCCGGGACGAATGTGGGTGCGTTGGAAGAGGTGGCGGGGTGATTCCTACCCTGGTTTCAAAGCCCTCTCCGGGCCCCTCACCCAACCCTCTCCCGGAGGGAGAGGGCTTAGAAAGGCGCTCGTGTCTTCTCCCTCTCCCTGTGGGAGAGGGCCGGGGTGAGGGCGCGAGCGACGACCTATGCGCGTAGCCATCGCCGGCCTCGGCACAGTCGGCGCGGGCGTTGTCAGGCTCCTGCAAAGCAATGCGGAGCTCATCACCGCGCGCGCCGGCCAGCCGATTACGGTTGCCGCCGTGTCCGCCAGGGATCGCAACCGGGACAGAGGCCTGGATCTCGCTGACGTCCATTGGGCCGGCACGGCTCAGGACCTTGCCACGCTTGCGGGGATCGATGTCGTCGTCGAACTGATCGGTGGTGCGGAGGGGCCAGCGCGCGAGCTTGTCACCGCGTCCCTCGCCAGCGGCCGCCCGGTGGTCACGGCCAACAAGGCGCTGGTCGCGGTGCATGGCGCATCCCTGCCAGCCACCGCGCCGCTGGCGTTCGAAGCGGCGGTCGCCGGTGGCATCCCGGTGATCAAGGCACTGCGGGAGGGTCTCGCTGCCAACCGCATCAGCCGTGTTGCCGGTATCCTTAACGGCACCTGCAACTACATCCTGACGGCCATGCGCGAACAAAAGCGCAGCTTTGCCGATGTGCTCGCGGAAGCGCAGGCGCTGGGCTACGCGGAGGCTGACCCGGCAACCGACATCGACGGGATCGACGCCGCCCACAAGCTTGCCATCCTGGCGGCGCTAGCCTTCAGCCAGCCCATTCCGTTCGACATGGTCCACGTCGAGGGCATCCGCCAGATCAACGCGCTCGACATCTCCTTCGCCGAGGAACTCGGCTACCGGATCAAGCTGCTGGGCATTGCCCGCCGCACCGAGGCTGGGGTCGAGGCCCGGGTGCATCCGTGCCTAGTGCCGGCCACAGCCCCGATCGCCCGGGTGGATGGCGTGTTCAACGCCGTGGTCGCGGAAGGGGATGCTGCAGGCCGGGTCATGCTCGAGGGCAGGGGAGCCGGCGCCGGGCCGACCGCTTCGGCGGTGGTCGCCGACCTGATCGACCTGGCGCGCAAGCGGCTGACCCCGGTGTGGGGACAGGATGAGGTCGCCGCCGGGCCGATGGTGCCGATCGGGCAGCACCTCGGCGCCTACTATTTGCGGCTCATGGTGATCGACCGGCCCGGCGTGATCGCCGACGTCGCCGCCATTCTTCGCGACCACGGCGTGTCCCTGGCATCCCTGCTGCAGCACGGCCGCAGCCCGGGCGAGGCTGTGCCGGTGGTGCTGGTGACGCACGAGGTCCGCGAACACGCGATGCGGGACGTGGTGAACGCCATTGCGGCGCTGGACGCCGTGCTGGAACCGCCCGCCTTGATCCGAATCGAGCCCGGCTGAGAAGGATGACCGCGATGCAGACCCGTCCTGAAGTGAATTACGACCGCAACCTGGCCCTGGAACTGGTCCGGGTCAGCGAGGCCGGGGCGCTGGCGGCCAGCCGCTGGATGGGGCGCGGCAAGAAGAACGAGGCCGATGGCGCGGCCGTGGAGGCGATGCGCCGGGCGTTCGACAGCGTCGCCATCGACGGCACGGTGGTGATCGGCGAGGGCGAGATGGACGAAGCGCCGATGCTCTATATCGGCGAGAAGGTCGGCAGCGGCGGCCCGGCGATGGATATCGCGGTGGACCCGCTGGAAGGCACCACCATCACTGCAAAGGGCGGCCCGAACGCGATGGCCACGGTGGCGCTGGCCGAGGCCGGCAACTTCCTGCACGCGCCCGACATCTACATGGACAAGATCGCGGTCGGCCCCGGCCTGCCGCCCGGCGTGGTCGATCTCGACGCGGGCATCGCCGAGAACCTTCGAAATCTTGCAGCCGCAAAGCAGATCGATATCGGCGAGCTGGTGCTCTGCACGCTGGACCGCGACCGCCATCAGGAGATGATCGCCAAGGCCCGCGAGGCCGGGGCGAGAATCATGCTGATCGGCGATGGCGACGTGTCCGGCGTGATCATGGCGGCCCAGCCGAATAGCGGGGTGGACATCTTTTGCGGCTCCGGCGGCGCTCCGGAAGGCGTGCTGGCCGCCGCAGCTCTCCGCTGCCTCGGCGGCCAGATGCAGGGTCGCTTGCTGTTCGAGGATGACGCCCAGATCGCCCGTGCCCGCGATATGGGCGTCGCCGACCCGAAGCGGAAATACGACCTGTCCGAGATGGCGAAGGGCGACGTCATGTTCGCGGCCACCGGCGTCACGACCGGCCCCATGCTGCGCGGCGTGCGCCGTTTCGCGACCGGCGCGGTGACGCATTCCCTGGTGATGCGCTCGAAGTCCGGGACGGTTCGCTACATCGAGGCGCACCACAACTTCACGACGAAGACGTGGCAGCCGAGCTAGGCCCCGCTTCGCGCCGCGATCCGGCGCAGTGAACGCGATCCCGGTCGCGCCACCCGCCCTGGGTGTTACGAGCAGCCTCACCAATCGCCGCTGGACATGGCGCGGCGGCGAGGAACGGGCCGGGCTGATGCTGGCGCAGCGTGCCGGCGTGCCGGAGGTCGTCGGTCAGTTGCTGGCGGCCCGCGGCGTTGGCGCCGAGGCGGTGGCGGACTTTTTGGCGCCGACGCTGCGCGCTTTGCTGCCAGACCCGTCCGTGCTCGACGGGATGGATGGCGCGGCCGACCGTTTGGCCCGCGCCGTGACGGCCAACGAGACCGTGGCCGTGTTTGGCGACTACGACGTGGACGGCGCCTGTTCGGCCGCGCTGATCGCGGCGCTGTTGCGCGGCTTGGATTGCCCCGTGCTGATCCACATCCCCGATCGCATCACGGAAGGCTACGGCCCGAACGGCCCGGCGCTGCAGGCGCTCGCCCAGCGGGGCGCCACCCTGGTGGTGTGCGTGGACTGCGGCACTGCAGCGGCTGGTCCGCTCGCCGTCTTGCAGGGGCTGGCGGATGTGGTCGTGCTGGACCACCACAAGGCGGAGGGATTGCGGCCGCCTGTTCTCGCCCTGGTCAACCCCAACCAGCCGGCCGATACGTCGGGGTTGCGCGGGCTGTGCGCCGCCGGTGTCGCGTTCCTGACCGCGGTGGCGACGCTGCGGGCGTTGCGCCGGGCAGGGTGGTTCATGACGCGGCCCGAGCCGGACCTGCGCACCCTGCTCGACCTCGTGGCACTCGCGACGGTGTGCGATGTGATGCCGCTGACCGGGGTCAATCGTGCCCTGGTCACGCAAGGGCTGAAGATTATGGGCCGCCGCGAGCGGCCCGGCATCGCCGCCCTGCTGGAGGTCGCGTCCGCGAAGGACATCGTGACCGCGGCCACGCTCGGGTGGGCCTTGGGGCCGCGCATCAACGCCGCCGGGCGGATCGACGAGGCCGACCTCGGGGTCCGGCTGCTGCTGACCGAGGATCCGGTCGAGGCGCGTGCGCTCGCCATCCGGCTGGACGCCATCAACGGCCAGCGTCAGGAGATCGAGGCCGCGGTGCTCGAGGCGGCCCACCTTGCGGCGCACGCCCAAGCCGACTCCGGCCGGGCCGTGCTGATGGTGCACGGCGCCGGGTGGCACCCCGGGGTGGTCGGCATCATCGCGGGCCGTATCAAGCAACGGCAGAACCGTCCCGCTCTGGCCGGGGCATTGGCCAATGGCATCGTGAAAGGGTCGGGCCGGTCGGTCGACGGCGTCGATCTCGGCGCCGCCGTTCTAGCCGCCCGGCAGGAGGGTTTGCTCGCCACCGGCGGCGGGCACGCCATGGCCGCCGGCTTCAGCCTTCCCGTTGACCGGCTGGACGCGTTCCATGCCTTCCTGGAGGACCGGCTAAGCCACGCCGCGCTACTGCCGCGCACGCCGGACCTCGGG
>CAZZVB010000020.1:0-14577 GCA_964657445.1 uncultured Burkholderiaceae bacterium
TGAAACGTGCCCTGGTCACCGGCGGCGCTTCGCCGATCGGGGAGGCGATCTGCCGCCGGTTGGCTGCGCACGGCTTGCACGTCATCGTCCACGGCTACTCTAACCCGGCCGCCGCACACGCACTTGCCGAGGCAATCGGTGGCGAGTCCCTGATTTGCGACATCACCGGCGTGGACGCGACCGCCGCCGCCCTTGCGCCCGTGCTGTCAGCCGGCCCCGTGCAGGTGCTGGTGCACAATGCGGGCGCGCATGACGACGTGCCGCTTGCGGGCATGAGCGAGGCGCAATGGCGCCGGGTGCTGGACGTGTCGTTGACCGGGTTCTTCGCAGCGCTGCGCCCGGTGATCCTGCCGATGATGGGCACGCGCTGGGGCCGCGTGGTGGCGGTGTCCTCGGTCAGCGCTGTGATGGGCAACCGGGGCCAGGTGAACTACGCCGCCGCCAAGGCGGGGCTGATCGGCGCGGTTCGCTCGCTGGCGCGGGAAGTGGCGACGCGGGGCATCACGGCGAACGCGGTAGCGCCCGGCATCATCGCCTCCCCCGCCATAGCGGCGGCGATGGACAGCGCGAGGATCGCTGAACTTGTTCCGATGAAGCGCGCCGGGCGCCCAGAGGAGGTTGCCGACCTGATAAGCTTTCTTTGTTCCGATGCCGCAGGCTACATCACGGGACAGGTTATCTCGATCAACGGTGGGATGGCGTAGATGGGCGTGGAATGCGACGTTCTGGTGATCGGCGGCGGACCTGCCGGAAGCACCGCGGCCGCCCTGCTGGCCGAACGCGGCTGCGATGTCGTGTTGCTGGAACAAGCGGAGCACCCGCGCTTCCACATCGGCGAGTCCCTACTGCCGGCGAACATGCCGCTGCTGGAACGGCTCGGCGTGGCGCAGCAACTACCCGTTATCGGCGTGCACAAACCGGGCGCCGAATTCGTCGATGACGCGACGGGGCAGCGCAGCACCTTCTCCTTCGGGCTGTCGCTGAACAAGGCCACCACCTCCGCCTTCCAGGTCAAGCGGGCGCCGTTCGACGCGGCGCTGTTCGAGGCAGCGCGCAGCCGCGGCGCACGTGCCAGCGAACGCACGCGCGTGACCTCGGTGACGTTGGCGCCGGGCGAGCGGGCGAGCGTGGCCGCAGAGCAGGATGGCGAGGCTGTGGAGTACAATCCGCGCTTCATCCTGGACGCGAGCGGGCGCGACACGCTGATGGTGGGCAAGCTCGGCCTGAAGCGGGCGAACAAGAAGAATTCGACGGCTGCGCTGTATGCGCATTGGCGCGGCGTGCAGATGCAACTGGGCGACGCGCCCGGCTACATCACCATCCACCTGGTCGATGACGGCTGGTTCTGGATGATCCCGCTGCCCGAGGGCATCATGAGCGTGGGCTTCGTCGGCAATGCCGGCGTGTTCAAGCAGCGCCAGGGCAGCACGGATTCGCTGTACTTGGACCGGCTGAGCCGTGCACCCACCGTAGCGGCCCGCATGCGCAATGCGGAGATGGTCACCGGCATCACCAGCACAGGGAACTACTCGTATCGCGCGACCACCGCCTCCGGCCCCGGCTGGATGGCGATCGGCGACGCGTTCGCATTCCTTGACCCGGTGTTCTCCTCCGGGGTGCTGCTGGCGATGACGTCCGGCGAGATGGGGGCGAAGGTGGCGGAGGTGTCGCTGCGGGATCCGGCGGCCGGCATGGCCGAGGCACGCCGGGCGGAGCGCAAGATCTGCCGCGCCATGGATACGCTGGGCTGGCTGGTGTACCGGATCAACACGCCGGTGCTTCGCGCGATGTTCATGTCCCCGTCCAACAAGTTCCGCATGCGTGACGGATTGGTGGCGATGCTGGCAGGCAATCTGCAAATCAGCTGGCGCATGCGCGTGCCCGTGCTGGCGTTCAAAAGCGCCTACTACATGCTGGTCGTGCTCAGCCGCCTTGGCCTGAAGCTGGAGCAGGAGCCCGCAGCGGCCGCGCTGCCGGCCGAGTAGCGTGCCCGCAGCGTCCACCCGGGACGCGATCCAGCGCACAGCCGCCCGCTACCGGGGCTGCGACAAGTTCACGCGCTACTACGTCGCCTGCAAGCTGCGGATGGACCCGGTGCACCGCGCGGTGCTGGACCTGGCGCGCGCGGCCCCATTTGGCCGGGTGATCGATGCCGGATGCGGGCGCGGCCAGTTGGCGGTGGCGCTGATGGAGGACGGCGGTGCGACGTCCATCCTGTGCATGGACCGGGACGCCCGCGCGCTGACGCAATTGCGCGTCGCGGCAAACGGCCTCGCCCTAGAGACGGTCTTGGGTGACCTGGCGAGCCACCAACCGGATGCGGCCGAGACGGTGCTGCTGATCGACGTGCTCTACCAGTTGCCGAGCGACGTTCAGTTGGACGTGCTGCGGCGGGTGGCGGAGGCGGCCGGGCGGCGGGTCATCATCCGCACCGGCAATCCGGCCGGCGGCTGGCGCTCCGGGCTCAGCCACGCCCTGGAACGCATCGGCCGGGGTATCTGGCCAACCTACGGCGAGCGGTTCAACCCTTTGCCGATCGCCCGGCTGGTGTCAGCGGTCGAGGGCCTGGGCTTCATGGTGCGGCAAGAACCCTGCTCCCAGGGAACGCCGTTCGCGAGCGTGTTGCTGGTCGCGGACCGGATCACTCCCCGACCTGCTTCTTGAGCGCTGCGATCAGCGCGCCAACGTCGCCGTTATTGTGCTGCAGGAAGGATGCGTAGTCGCTGCGTTCGGTCATCCGCAGGCTCATGCCCTCGGCCGTGACGTCGCCGATCTGCATCGTGCCGCCATTCGCTTCGACCATCCAGGTGATGTTGACGGGCTTGCTGCCCTCGCGCTCGACGATGGTCGGCACGTAGATGCCGTCGGCTTTCTGCACGGGCGTGTTGATGGTGATCTTGATGGCGCCAGCCTGGTAGTCTCCCAACCGCTGCACCACCCCTTGCAGCAATTGCAGGCGGAACAGGCGCAGGTATTCGGTGCGCTGTTCCGGCGTGGCGGTCTGCCAATAGCGGCCGAGGCAGAACCGTCCCACGCCGTCCTCGTCCACCACCCGCGCGAGATAGGGGGTGAGCCGGGCGGCCTTGTCGGCCGGCGACGCGGCCCCGGCGACGACGGCGGCCAGTTCGGCGCCGGCCTGGCGCACGAAATCGGCCGCTTTGGCGGGCTCGGCTGTCTGGGCGCGGGCAGCGAGCGGGATCAGCAGAGCGGCGGCGAGCAGCGGGCGGCCTAGCGGGGTCATGCGACTATTTGGCATCCATGACGGCCGGACGTCCATGCGATCACGACGGGTTTTTACGGGCGCGGCACCGTTTGCATCTGGGTTGCGGGGAACGGCGAGGCCGTGGGGCGGCCGAGCAGGTAGCCTTGCAGGCGGTCGCAGCCGAGCTTGACCAGCAGGTCCTGATGTTCCTGCGTTTCGACGCCCTCGGCGATGATCTGGAAGCCGCAGACATGCCCCAGGGCGATGATGCCGCCGAGCACGGCCTCGCGCTGCGGCCGGTCGGCGAGGAACGAACGATCGATCTTGATGGCGGAGAACGGCAAGGTCTGCAGGTAGGCGAAGTTCGCGTAACCGGTCCCGAAGTCGTCCAGCCAAATCTCGACGCCGAGGTCGCGCAGCCCTGCGATGGTTCTCTCCACATCGTCCGAGTTATCCAGCATCAGCCCTTCGGTCAGTTCCACAATGAGGCGGTTGGCCGGCATCCCGGTCTGGGCCAGCACCGTGCGGACCATCGACAGCAAGCCGGGATCGCTGAAGTTCACCGGCGACAAGTTCACGCCGATCTTCAGGCTGGGATCCCACTTCGCAGCTTCGAGGCAAGCCTGACGCAGCACCCATTCCATGAGCGTGACGATGAAGCCGCTCTCCTCTGCCGCCGGAATGAACTGTTCCGCCGGAATAACGCCGCGGTCCGGATCGCACCAGCGCGAGGTGACTTCGAACGCGACCGGCGCCAGGCCATCGACCGCGCAAATCGGCTGGTATTGCAGGCTGATATGGCCCGCCTGCAGAGCGACGCGCAGGTCGTTCGCCATCGCGGCCGCGGCCCGCAGGGTTGCCAGTCCCGCCGGTTCGGGGCGGGCGATCCCCTTGCGCTCCGGCTTGATGCTGGGGTTGTTCAGGAGGCCGCAATAGAGCCTCGGGATGGATAGTCCGGCTTGCTTGGCCGCATACAGCGCCTTGTCGGCCTGCTGCAGCAAAGCGCCCGGCACCGTCGCGTGCTCGGGCGCGCAGGCCACCCCGATACTGGCCCCGATTTGCGCAGGGCCGTGAACCCCAAGGTGATAGACCTGGCATAGCGATGCGTTGACACGGTTGGCGACCATCACCGCTTCGGCCGGCGTCACGTCGCACAGCAGCATGGCGAATTCGTCGCCGCCGAGCCTGGCCGCGAAGTCGGTGTCCCGCAACTCCATGCGCAACCGGCCGGCCACGGCTTGCAGCAGCGTGTCCCCAGCCGCGTGGCCTAGACGATCATTGACGGGCTTGAACCCGTCGAGGTCGAGGCAGAGCAGTGCGCAAGGCAGCCCGGTGCGGCTGGCTTTGACGCTGGCCTCGAGCCTCTCACTGAACAGGATTCGGTTTGGCAGCTTGGTCAGCGCATCGTGGTGCGCCATGAATTCGATCTGCGCCTCGGCCCGCCGCCGTTCGGTGACGTCTTCATAGGTTGCAACCCAGCCGCCATCCTGCAACGGCTGATGCGAGATCGCGATTTGCCGGCCATCGCCCAAGACTTGCAGGAACGTGCCGGGTTGGCGCTGATCGATGAAGGCCTTGCGCTCGCGCCAGATTTCCTCCCCGGTCCGGCCGGGGTAATTCCCCTTGGCGGCGCTGGCGGCCATCATGTCGCAGAACCGCATGCCGACATACAGCTCGGACATGGGCTGGTTGTAGATCCGGCAAAACTGCTCGTTACACAGTTGCAGTCGGTCGTCGGCGTCATAAAGGCAGACGCCCTGCGTCATGTTCATAATCGCCTGTTCGAAGCCCTGCCGGAAGCTTCCGGCAGAACCGAGGCGCAGGAACCGGCTAATGAGGCCGTGCAACGGCAGCTTCTTGGAGTTGCGGTAAAGCCCATCCATGCCGAGAACCGCGTCTGGATGGTTCGGTAATGCGCTGCTCATGCTTCGATGTTTACCGGCCCGATAAAATCCGTTCGGGGAAGGCCGTTCGTTGACCGGTCCACTCCGTACTGAAGCCTTAATCGGAATGGAACGGCAGAGGCGAGGACTGGAACGGTTTAGCTTGCATGGCCTAGCGCCTGGCTGCGGAAACACCTTCGGCCGGACCGGCCGGCTATCCCCCTTGGCCTAGTTGCCGCGAGCGGAGACGGCCCTGGTCAGCGCCACGAGTTCACCGATTGAGAGGACGATCAGTTCCTCCTTTCCGTCCGAGCGCAAATCCGCAAGCATCGCGCTGTCGCTGGCGGCGTGCCACAGGCAGATGGCGATCAGCGCGCCGGGCATTTGCCGCTCGATCCGGCGCAGCAGGTAGCGGACGGCCGTTGCGCTGCTGCCCTCCTCCAGCACCGAGAGGCAGCACAGGCGGGCGGCTGGGAATGTGACGGCGCCGTCCGCGCTGGTCCGTATTGCGCCGAGCACGGTATTCGGCTGGCATTGCGCGCCAAAGCCTTCCGCGCGCAGCACCTGCACCGCCATAGTCGCCGCCAGGTCGTCGAGCTGCCCGCGGCAGGGGATGCAAATCACCGAGCCATCCTCGCTCCAGGCCGGTGCGGGCTTGGCAGGCGCCTGCGCCGCCGCAAGTTTTTCCAGCAGCCGGTCGATGTGGCCGTGGATCACGTCCAGCCGTTCGTACGACAGCGCATCGCGGGCGACATCCGCTTGGGCAAGGGCCAGCCCTGGCAGGGCGATGTGATCGAAGTACTCCGCGGCAGTGCCTTCGCTGATGCGCTCGCGCGCCTGGACCGCCAATTCCTTGGCGTTATTCTCGATCGCGCGCAGGTAGAACATCTCGGCCGGTTCCAGCGGCGGACGGTCGCCCAGGATCACATCGAGGAACGACAGCGCCTCGACATGCCTGCCGACGACGACCAGGCAGACGGTCAGCGGGGTGGCGATCAGCAGGCCGACCGGCCCCCATAGGAAGCTCCAGAAGGCCGTCGCCAGGATGATGGCGAAGGGCGACAGCCCGGTGCTCTGACCATACACCAGCGGTTCGATCACCTGCCCCGTCACCATCTCGCTGACGACGAACAGGCCCAGCACCATGGCGGCGGCGGACCAGCCGTGCACGGCGGCAAGCGCCAGCAGCAGCGGCGGCACCACGGCGATGAAGGTGCCGACGAACGGCACGAAGCGCATCAGCCCGGCAAGAATGCCCCAAAGCAGCACGTTCGGCAGGCCGACGACCCAGAGCCCGGCGGCTATGAAGGCGCCGAAGGCGGTGTTGAGCGCCAGTTGGGTCAGGAAATAGCGCGACAGCCGCCCTGCCGCATCGTTCATTGCCAGGATGGTCCGATGCAGGTCACGCCGCCCGACCAGCCGCACCACCCGGTCGCGCAAGTCCTCCCGCGCCAGCAGGATGAAGATCGCGAACACCACCACCAGGCCCAGCGTCGCGAGCGGAGCCAACACGGGGGCGGCGACGGCGCGCACGATGGAAAAGGCGGAGGATGCGTCCATCCCGCCACCCGGCGCCGCGACTCCTCCGTGCCGTTCCTCCGGGCCGGCCGGGCCAGGCCCGCTGCCCAGCATTGACCGCACCCGTTGCTCAAGCTCCTCGGCCTGTTCCCGGCCGACCGGAAGACTGGTGATCTTCTGGTGGAAGGTGGCGCTATACGACGGCAGGCTTTCGGCCAAGGCGGTGACCTGCCCGCCGACCACGGCGCCGATACCGGAGATCACGACGAAGGCCAGCGCCACGGCGATCATCACCGGCGCCGCCTTGCCGAGGCCCGCCCGTTGCAGCAAGGCCACCGGCGGCGCCAGCACGAAGGCCAGCAGGACGGCCAGCACGAGGGGGATGAACAGGACGCTGCCGAAATACAGCCCGGCGATGGCGATCGCGGCGGCATTCAGCGCAGCAAGCGTCGGCAAGGCAGGAGGCGTATGTCCCGGCACGGCCGTGTCATCCGCCAGCCGGGTGTCCACGGCCTCCAGCACGGGCGGATGGTCTTCGGTCGAAAGGTCCATGGTCGGCGCATCCCTCATGGGCGCCGGCGTCGAACGTCCATCCGCAGCCGGAACGGGCGGCACGCGGCCGGGTTCATTTCGCGAAGCAGGGAAACATCAGGCCGTGGCGGTGTTGAGACGCGCATGACGAAAGTGCTGCTGGTCGAAGATCATGAGGAGCTGTGGGATTTTCTGTCCCGCCGCTTGCGCAGGCACGGCTTTGAGGTGGTGTTGGCGCATGACGGGCAGCAGGCGCTCGACCAGGCCCGCGCCGAAATGCCGGACGTCGTGTTGCTGGACATGGACTTGCCGGTGATGGATGGCTGGACTGTCGCTCGCACCCTGCGCGCCGACCCTGCCACCGCGTATTTGTCGATCATCGCCCTGACTGCCCACGCCATGGCGGGCGACCGCGCCAAGGCGCTGGAAGCCGGCTGCGACGACTACCACGCCAAGCCGGTCGATTTCCCCAAGCTGTTGGTCCAGATGGACGAAGCGCTGCTCCGCCGCGAAGAAGCTGCACCGTAGGATGGGCAGAGGCCCATCAACTCTGCCCCAACTCCGCAGCTCCCGCATCCGCTTAGCGCGTGCGGGCTACGAATGTCTGGCAGCCCACTGGAACGACCATGTCTGACGATGCTGGCACCGGGACCGGCGCGGACCATCCCGCCATTCGCCTCTGGGCGCAGTTCCGCGATTTTAGCGTGCTGAACTGGATCGCAGCGGCCTTGCTGGTATTCGGCTTTGCCATCGGCGCCTGGGAGACGTACGCCGCGGCAAGCACCAGGCACATCGTCGCCGATCAGAATGAGGCTCGGGCAGCCGGCCAAGGCTTGCTGTCAACGCTGAAAGACCTCGAAACGGGGGAGCGCGGTTATGCGCTGACCGGCGTCGAGACTTACCTGCAACCCTACACCCTCGCCCTCGGACGTATCGACAAGTCGCTCGCCGACATCGAACGCCACGGTGCGCCGCCGGGCTTGGCGGGGCTTGTGCAGGCCAAGCGGGAGGCAGCGGCGCAGGTCGTCGCGGCACGGCGGCAATTCGGCCTGGACGCCGCAACAAACCTGATCCTGACGGGCGACGACAAGTCCTCGATGGATGCGGCGCGGAGCGCCATCGCCGACCTCACGCTGCACGCGCAGACGACGATCGCGCGGGCCACTGCCTCCGAGGATGCCCGTGGTCCGATCCGGATCGCGCTGGCATCGGCAAGCATCCTCGCGGCCTTTGCGGCCATTGCCTGGCTGGCGCTGCGCAGGCGCCGGGCGGAAAAGCTCACCGCCGGCCTGCTCAGCAGCGTGCTCGACAACGCCCCGCTCGGCCTCGGCTTCCTTGATCCGGACCTTCGCATCCGCCACGCCAACCGGGCGCTGTCCAGCATGGCGGAGCGGGTGTTCGACGCCGGCGTCGGCAGCAGCCTGTGGGACATCCTGCCGGACCAGCGCAGCGACCTCGAGCCGCGGCTGCTGAGCGCACTGAGGCGGAACCGGACGCTGGCCAATATCGACGTCGCGCTGGCCCGGCGCGGCACACCGGCGGACACGCGCAACTTCCAGTTCGGCTTCTTCCCCCTGCCGTCTCCGGACGGCGAAGCGGCGAGCGCCGGGTTGGTGGTCGCCGACGTGACGAACCGTGCGCGCGCCGAACGGCGGCTGCGGGACAGCGAGGAACGGTACCGTACGCTGATCGAGACGAGCGCATCGATCGTCTGGACGGCATCGCCAGAGGGCGACTTCGTTGCAGCGCAGCCGGGCTGGGCGGCGTTCACCGGCCAGTTGCAGCCGGAATACGCCGGGTCCGGCTGGACGCAGGCGATCCACCCGGATGACCGCGACGCCGTGTTCGCGGCCTGGACCGCGGCCCTGGCATCGCATGCGTTGTTCGCGGTCGACTACCGTCTGCGCCGGGCCGACGGCGCCTGGCGGATCATGGCCGTACGCGCCGTTCCAATCATCGAGGATGGCGAGGTCCGTGAGTGGGTCGGCAGCCACACCGACATCACGGAGCGCAAGCTGGCGGAGGAGGAATTGAGCGCCGCCAAGGACGCCGCTGAAGCCGCCAACCGCGCGAAGAGCCAATTCCTGGCGAATATGAGCCACGAGCTGCGCACGCCGCTGTCAGCGGTGATCGGCTATAGCGAAATGATCGAGGAGGAGATGGAGGACACTGGCGAGCAGCACTTGCTCGGTGATGTCCGCAAGATCCAGTCCAACGCCCGCCACCTGCTCAGCCTGATCAACGACGTGCTCGACTTGTCCAAGATCGAAGCCGACCGGATGACGACGTTTGCGGAAACCTTCTCGGTCGAGATGCTGGTCCGCGACGTGGCCTCCACGGTGGAGGCGCTGATCAAGCAGAAAGGCAACGCGCTGGTGCTGGACCTTGGGCCAGGGCTTGCCGACATGCACACCGACCAGGTCAAGCTGCGGCAGTGCCTGTTCAACCTGGTCAGCAACGCCGCCAAGTTCACCGAAGCCGGCTCGATCACGCTGAGGGCCATGCGCGAGGGCGGGGTCGTGATCCTGAGCGTAAGCGATAGCGGGATCGGGATGACGCCGGAGCAGTTGGAAAAGCTGTTCGAGCGGTTCAGCCAGGCGGATGTGTCCACCACGCGGCGTTTCGGCGGCACCGGGCTGGGGCTTGCGATCACCCGTGCGTTCTGCCGCCTGCTGGGCGGAGACGTGGATGTCACCAGCACCTATGGCGCCGGCTCCACCTTCACCATCCGGCTGCCGGCCGAGATGCCGCAGCAGCGAGAGGAGGAAGCAGCGCCCCGCCCCGAGCAGAACACGGCGCAGCATTTGGTGCTGGTGATCGACGACGACGCTGCGCAGCGCGATTTGCTCACGCGCTTTCTGGAGCGGGAAGGCTTTGCAGTGCGTACGGCGGCGGATGGCCATGTCGGCATCGACATCGCGCGCGCGACGCATCCGCGCGCCATCCTGCTGGATGTGATGATGCCAAAGATGGATGGCTGGTCGGTGCTGACGGCGCTGAAGGCCGATTCCGACCTAGCCGCCATCCCGGTCGTGATGGTCACCTTCGTCAACGAACCCGGGCTCGGCCAGTCACTGGGCGCGGCAGATACCGTGCTGAAGCCCGTGGAATGGGACCGGCTGAAGCAGGTGATGGAGCGGTTCCGCGGCGATGCCGGTGCGGTTCTGGTGGTCGATGACGATCCGGAAGCCCGGCAGCGCGTCCGCTCCGCCCTGGAGCGGGATGGTTGGACGGTGACGGAGGCGGGCGACGGCCGCGAGGCGCTGGACCTGGTGGAGCGCACGCCGCCACAGCTGATCTTGCTGGACCTGACGATGCCCGTCATGGACGGGTTCGCCTTCCTGCACGAGCTAAGGCTACGGCCCGGCTGCGAGAACATCCCCGTGGTCGTGCTCACGGCACGGGAGCTGGACGCCCGCGAGCGGGAACGGCTGGACGGCGCCGACCGCGTGCTGCGCAAGGGCGAAACCAATCTGCGCCAGTTGGCCGGCGAATTGCGCGCTCTCACCCCAGCGCCGAACGCCGAAGCCCCGCCGTGACGCTATAGGGCTACCCTCATCTTGACATCGAACGCGTCATACTCAGCCCGGAGACCATCTTTGTCGCGGTCGAGTAGGCCAGCCGACACCAACGCTTCCACGTCTTCATGGACGCGGCGGTAGTTCCGGCCGAGGGCCAGAGCAAGGGCGCGGATGCTTTTCGCCGGATCGCGATGAAGGTGTCGAAGCAATTCGAGCCGTTTGGGCGATAGGACACGCACCATCGTTTCCCACGTCTCGAAGGAGACATGCTTGTCGTGCACCTCCTCGCCCCGCTCCATCCGGCGCCAGTCCGCGATCACCCTCGCGCCGATATCGTCGAGTGTGTCACCCGTTTGGACGTGAAGCCTCTCGCTGGTCATCGCCCTCTCCTCTTGGGCTCCGCCCGACCAGTGCGTCGATCTGCGTCAGCAACTTGGTGAAATCAACCGGCTTGGGATGGTAGTCGTCGCACCCGGCGGCGAGCGCTTTTTCCCGGTCGCCGGACATGGCGTGGGCGGTCAGCGCGATGATCGGCGTGGTCTCCAGCCCGGCGCTGGCCTTTATTTGCCCGGCTGCCGTCCAGCCGTCCATGACCGGCAGGTTCATGTCGAGCAGCACGATGTCCGGGCGGTCAGCGCGGGCCTTGTCCACGGCCTGCTGCCCGTCTGTCGCGACGCTCACCTCATGGCCGCGGCGCTGCAGCCGGCGGGAGAGGAACTCCCAGATTTCCTCGTGATCTTCGACAAGCAGGATCCGGCTCATGCAGCTGCCCTTGGTCTTGGGCGGCGGATGCCGACCTTGCTGGGCGAACAACGCCGCTGCCGGGCATTGGCTGCATGCCGACCGCCGAAGCGGTGCGATGAGGCCGGCCTAGTGGACTGCGAATGCGTCCGACGGTTGCGGCGCCATCATGCCGGCAGTCATATCCAGGCCCTCAGCCGGTGCGGCCTCGACGGGCGCCGCAACCGCGGGCTCCATCACAGGCTCCGGTGCCGGGGCGGGCGTCTCGGACGCCGTCTTCAGCGCCTGGTAGCCGGCGGCGAGATGAATGATCGCGGCCTCCAGCTTGTTGATGGACCATGGCGGCGTCTTGGTCGCTTCCCCTTCGAGATGGCGGCGCCGGGTGTCCATGACGATGCGGGCGATGATTTCTATGTCCATGACCGAACCCTGACAGCCGCCGTCTGCCCCAACAATCGAGCATGCGGCCTATATCTGGACCTAACCCGTCCGGAGGGCTGGCACCCAATTTGCGTCGCCACCGCACGACCCTGAAGGTGTGAAACGATGAAACGGCAGATGCACCTGGTGGCCTTCCTGATGACGGGACCCACCTGCCACCACCACGGCGCCTGGCGCCATCCGGAAGCGGACACAGCGGACATCCTGCGCCCGGAACGCTACGAGCACATCGCTCGCGTGCTGGAGGCGGGCAAGTTCGACAGCTTGTTCTTCGCCGACATCCTCGGGATATACGACCTGTATGGCGGCAGCTACGACACCATGGCCGGGCGCGGCGGCCAGGTCTGCCTGCTGGACCCGGCGGTCATCCTGCCGATGATGGCGCGAGTGACGAGACGGATCGGCTTAGGGCTGACCTACTCCTCCACCTTCAACCACCCCTACCAGATCGCCCGCATGCTGGCCTCGTTGGATCACCTCAGCGCCGGGCGTGTCGCGTGGAATGTGGTCGCCTCGACTTCGACCCTGGAGGCGCGCAATTTCGGCATGGATGCGATGCCGGGCCGGGCCCAACGATACGACCGGGCCGACGAGGTGCTGGAGGCGTGCTGCGCGCTGTGGGACAGCTGGGAGGATGGCGCGCTGCTGCTGGACCGCGCCGGCGGCGCGTTCGCCGACCCGTCCAAGATCCACTACGCCGACTACGCCGGGCAATGGATCAAGACGCGCGGGCCGCTGACCACGCCGCGCAGCCCGCAAGGCCGCCCGGTGATCATGCAGGCTGGCAGCTCCGACCGCGGGCGCGAGTTCGGCGCACGCTGGGGCGAGATCATCTTCACCCTGCAGCATGCCGAGGCCGACATGCGGGCCTTCTACGACGACTTCAAAGCCCGCATGGCAAAGCGCGGCCGGGCGCCGGAGGAGTGCGCCATCCTACCCTCGATCGACGTGGTGCTGGGCGAGACGGAGAGCATCGCGCGGGAGCGGGCGGAGGAGCTGAACAGCCTGGTGGACACCCAGCTCGCGATGGCCCAGGTGTCCGGCCATATCGGCGTGGACCTGTCGCGCTACGACCCGGACCAGCCGCTGACCGACATCGCCATCGAGGAAGGGTCGCGCGGGTCGTTCGACGTGATCCTGCAGGGCACCAAGGCCGAGGGGCTGACCTTGGGCGAGGCCGCCCGCCGCTTCGCCACCAGCGAACTCTGCCCCCAACTGGTCGGCACGCCGGAGATGGTGGCGGACCAGCTCACCCATCTGTTCGAGGCGCGGGCCTGCGACGGGTTCGTGCTGACGCCCACGGTGATGCCGGGCATGTTCGAACAGTTCTGCCGCTCCGTCGTGCCGATCCTGCAGCAACGGGGCGTATTCCGCCGCGAATACACCGGCGCGACACTGCGGGAGCACTTGCGCGGTTGATCAGGCCGGGTCGATCCAGTTGTAGAGTGCGAGGCCGCCATCGACGATCACCGTCGTGCCGGTGACGTAGGCGGAGAACCGGTCCGAGAGCAGCGCGATCGCCATGCCGGCGACGTCCTCGGGCGTGCCGGTGCGGCGCATCGCGATCTTCGCTTCCAACGCCCCGACATCGGCCGCAAAACCACCGCCAGGTACCGCCCCGGGTGCGATGGCGTTCACCCGGATGCCATGCGGGCCGAGTGCGCGTGCAAGCTCCTTCACAACCATGGTCTGACCGGCTTTGGACGCGCTGTAATGCGGCAGATTGCGCGGCGTGTCGGCATGAAGCGAAGTTAGATAGAGCATGCGGCCACGCAGCCTCGCATCCCGCATGTGGCGGCCCACGGCCTGCCCGAGCAAGAAGCCGGAGCGGAGCGTAATGTCCACCATGGCGTCCCACTGTTCGGCGGAAACTTCGAGCGCCGTCTGGCCCTCGCGGCGTGGCGGGGCCGCGCAGTGAACGAAGACGGTGATAGCGCCTAGCTCCGCGAGTGCGCCATCGAACAGTGTTTGAAAGGCGGCTGGCCGGGTCAGATCGGCCGCTATGAAGGCGGCGCCCGTTTCGGCGGCAATAGCTGCTCCCGCATCCGGCAGCACGTCGCTGAGAACCAGGCGGGCGCCTTCCCGGGCGAGTGCGCGAGCGATGCCGCGGCCGATGCCGGATGCGGCCCCCGTGATCAGCACCGTGTCACCGTCGAGCAATCCGCCCATAGGTCTCTCCCCTGCATCGTCGCGCGCTGGCCGGCAATTGGCACCCCGGCCGGTACGCACCATATTGCGGGTTCAGGCAAACGACTGACAATGGAGGATACGGGATGACGACGGAACGCGCCGTTCTCGCAGGGGGCTGCTTCTGGGGCATGCAGGACCTGATCCGCCGCTACCCCGGCGTGATCTCGACCCGCGTCGGCTATAGCGGCGGCGAGGTCCGCAACGCGACCTACCGCAACCACGGCAACCATGCCGAGGCGATCGAGATCGTGTTCGACCCGGCCAAGCTCAGCTTTCGGACGCTGCTGGAATTCTTCTTCCAGATCCACGACCCCAGCACGCCCAACCGGCAGGGCAACGACCGCGGCCCGAGCTACCGCTCCGCGATCTTCTACACCTCAGAGGAGCAGAAGAAGGTCGCCGAGGACACCATCGCAGACGTCGATGCGTCCCGTATCTGGCCTGGCAAGGTCGTGACGGAGTTGGCGCCGGTGAGCGACTTCTGGGAGGCGGAGCCGGAGCACCAGGACTACCTGGAGCGCATCCCGCATGGCTACACCTGCCACTTCAT
>CAZZVB010000020.1:14677-32556 GCA_964657445.1 uncultured Burkholderiaceae bacterium
GGCAGGACGCAGAGGCTGGTGGAGGTGAGGAACATCTCCTCCGCCGTCTCGGCGTCGAACAGGTCGATGTCGCCTTCGGCGCAGGGAATGCCCAGCTTGGCCGCGAGGTCGATCACCATCTGGCGGCTGACGCCGGGCAGGACATAGCGCGCCTTGGGTGTGCGCAACGCGCCATTTTCGACGATGAAGATGTTGCTGCCCTGGCCCTCGGCGAGGTTGCCGTTCTCGTCCAGCAACAGCGGCCATGCGCCGGGCCGGGCGGCCTGGATTGGCTGCGCGGCCACGATCATGTTCAGGTAGTTGTTCATCTTGGCGCGCGGGCTGAGCATGCTGGGCGCGGTGCGCCGCATGGTGGTGGTCATCACCTCCGCCCCATCGCGGAACTGGGTGGCGCGGGACGCCAGCGGCAGCGGCGTCACGTCGATCACGAGGTTGGGGCCGGTATGCTCCCAGCCTTCATCGCCCACCGCGTCCACGCCGCGGCTGATGCGCTGGCTGAGCCACCAGTCGCCGTGGGAGGCGCGCAGGTGCTCGTTGCGGGCGACCACCTCCTCGCTTGCGCGGATCATCTCGGCAGGCGACAGGCCCGGGTCGATGCGGATGTAGCGCAGCGAGCGGTAGAAGCGGTCGATATGCTCCTTGAGGCGGAAGATGGCCCCGTTGAAGGTGCGCGTCATGTCGAAGGCGCCGTCGCCGGACTTCCAGCTCCGGTCACGATACGGGATCATCACCTGCCCTTCCGGCATGATCTCACCGTTGAACCAGGCCACCCGCGTGTTCGCCAGCATCGCTGCATCCCATCTCGGTCTGCCTAACGGTATAACGGCCTGCTGCGGCTTGCGCGACGCTCTTTCTTGTCGCGCCGGCCTGCACCATTGTTTGCAAGCAACGACCAGCTAGGGACGCCGATGGACGATCCGCGCGAAGACGACCGGCTGATCCGGGAGTTGTTGCAGAACTGGGTGGTCTGGCGCGACGCTGGGGATTGGGAACGGTTCCGCACCGTCTGGCATGCGGACGGGCGCATGATGGCCACCTGGACCCAGGGGACCGCGGACGAGTTCATCGCCATCAGCAAGGCGGGCTGGGCCAAGGGCGTCAGCATCCTGCACTTCCTCGGCGGCATTGCTGTGGACCTGACCGGCGAGCGGGCGGTGTCGCAAACCAAGATGACGATCTCCCAACGCGCGGAGGTGGAGGGCGTGCTTGTGGACGTGCTGTGCACGGGGCGTTTCTACGACTTCCTGGAGAAGCGCCACGGCCGCTGGGGCATCGTGCTGCGCCAGCCGATCTACGAAAAGGACCGGATGGACCTGGTGACGCCGGGTTCGGCTCCGGTGCTGGACCCGGCGCTGCTGGCGAGCTTCCCCGAGGGCTATCGCCACCTCGCCTATCTGCAAACCAAGATCGGCTACACCGTCAAGACGGACATGCCTGGGCTGAAGGGCCCGGAGGTGGAGGCGCTCTATGCGCGGGGGGCGGCTTGGCTCCAAGGCTCTCCCTCTCCCGCGGACGGGAGAGGGGCGGGCTGACGGTGCGCGTGCCCGTTAGAGACTTGGTATCCAGGTGGCCAGCACCCTGCCCTCTCCCGTGGAGAACGGGAGGGGAAGTTTACGCTGCCCCTAACTCCCGCCGCACCATCGCAGCACCGTCCGCCATCGCCTTCAGCTTGCCGAACGCCCGCTCTCGGGGCAGATACTTCATCCCGCAATCCGGGGCCGGCATCAGCTTTTCCACGGGAACGAAGCGTAGGCCTGCCCTTATACGTCCGGCGACGTCCTCGGCGGTTTCGATCGCGGACGACCCCAAATCCAGCACGCCGAGCAGGATCGTCTTGCCTGCCAATTCCGGCAATACGCCCAGATCGAGCTTTGGCTGTGCGGCTTCGATCGAGATCGCGCCGGCGGTGGTGCCGGCAAGCTGCGGCAAGAAGGAATAGCCGTTGCTGGATTTGTCGGCGACTATGGCGGCATAGCCGAAGCACATGTGCACGACGGTCGAGCAGGTCAGGCCCTCCAGCGCGCGGTTAATCGCGCGTACGGCGTAGCGCTTGGCCGCTTCCGGACGGGCCTGCATCCAGGGTTCATCGAACTGGATGACGTCGGCGCCGGCGGCCACCAGATCATGCGCTTCCTCGTTCACCGCGGCGGCGTAGGCCATCGCCGCTTCCTCATCGTCGGCATAGAACTCGTTCTTCGCCTGCTGCGTCATGGTGAACGGGCCCGGCAGGGTGATCTTCGCCAGCCGGTCGGTGTTGGCGCGCAGGAACTGCATGTCCCGGCGTTCGACCGGCGCGGTGCGCCGGATCGGCCCGGTGATGCGCGGGACCAGCACCGAGCCGCCGGTGCGATTGGGCACTTCCGCCGGGTTCATGGAATCGATGCCGCCCAACGAGAGCGCGAAGCGGTTGGAATAGCTTTCGCGCCTGATCTCGCCGTCGGTCACGATGTCGATCCCGGCCCGTTCCATGTCGCGGATGGCGACGATGGTGGCGTCGTCCTGGGCGGCTTCCAGATATTCGGCGGGAACGCGCCAGATCTCGGCGGCGTGGATGCGCGGCACGCCCTGCTTGCGGAGCGCGTCATGGTCCACCAGCCACTCGGGCTGCGGGTAGCTGCCGACGGTCGTGGTGGGCAGGATGGTCTGCATGGTCCGTCTCCTTTATGGCCGGCCGGCGGGCTGCCAATGCCGGGTCTGGTGCTCGAGCAGCCGCATCGCCGCGTCGAAGATCTGCGCCACAACCAGCACGAGCAGCACGGCGGCAAACACGTGCGTGCTGTCCAGGATCGTCCTGTAGCGCGACACCAGGTAGCCAATGCCTTCGGTCGAGACCAGCATCTCCGACACCACGACGCCCACAATCACCAGCGCGCCGCCGAGCCGCAGGCCCGCCAGCACGGTGGGGATGCAGGCCGGGAGCATGACGCGCAGGACGCGCTGCACGGGCGTCGCCCCGAAGCTGCGCGCGGTGACCAGTAGGTTCGGATCGATGGTCCGGATGCCGGCGGCGGTGGCCAGCATGGTAGGAAAGAACCCGTACAATCCGGCGAATGCGATCTTCGATGCCGGCCCGATGCCGAGCCAAACGGTCAGCGCCGGATACAGCACGACGAGCGGCACCGCATAGAGCGAGGAGGCGACCGGCAGCAGCACCTGGCGCAGCCGGGCCACGCTGCCGATCGCAGCGCCGGCCACCAAGCCGCCGCCGCACGCCAGCAGCATCGCCAGCGCGACTTCCCACAGCGTGACCGCCAGGTTCAGCCCGTACTCGTGCCAATCCGCCACGCCGGCCCGGACAGTGGCAGTGAGCGGCGGCAGGAACAACGGCGGGATGAGTCCGGCCCGCGGCAGCACCTCCCACGCGATCAGCACCGCCAGGATGATGGCCCATCGCACCAAAGCGGGCGGGATCATGCCGCCACCCGGATCTGCTGCCAGATGCGGTCGCGCAGGCGGCCGAATTCCAGCCCGGACATTTGCGCGTAACTGCGCGGCCGGGGCAGCGCCACCTCGATCCGGTCGATGATGCGGCCAGGCCGGGCCGACATCACCAGCACCTCGTCCGCGAGATAGACCGCCTCCGTCAGGCTGTGGGTGACGAACACGATGGTCTTGCCGGTGGCAGCCCAAATGCGCAGCAACTCGTCGCCCATGGTCAGGCGGGTTTGCTCGTCCAACGCCGCGAAGGGTTCGTCCATCAGCAGCACTGGCGGGTCCTGCACCAAGCCGCGCGCGATGGACACCCGCTGGCGCATGCCGCCCGACAGCTCGTGCGGGACGCGCGCGCCGAACCCATCCAGCCCGACCAGCTTCAGCATGGCTGCCGCCCGTGCCCGGCGCTCCTTCTTGGCGACGCCGCGCAGGGCGAGCGGGAAGGCGACGTTGTCCACGGCCGTCAGCCAGGGATAAAGATTTGCATCCTGGAACACCACGCCGATGCGCGACGGATCGGGGGCGGTCACCGGCCGCCCGGCGCAGACGATCTGCCCGGCCGTGGGAAGCACCAGCCCGGCTAGCATCATCAGCAACGACGACTTGCCGCATCCGCTCGGCCCGACCAGGACGACGAAGCGGCCGGGTTCGGCGGCGAGGGCGATATCCTCCAGCGCAGGCACCCTGCCCTGCCGCCCGGCATAGACGTGCGAGAGGCCGCTCACCGCGATGCCGGCCGCGGCCATGTCAGCCGCGCCAGACACTGGCGGAGCGTTCCAGCCAGCGTATCGCTTCATTGACGGCGACGGCAGCCACTGCGACCACAAGCACGCCCGCCAGCAACTGCCGCATCTGGAAGTTCTCGCCCCAGCTGGCGATGTCGTGGCCGATGCCGGTGCGCGAAGCGTACATCTCCGCCAGCAGCACGGCAGTGATGGTGAACATGATGGCGATGCGCACGGCCTCCAGCAGGATCGGCAGCATACCGGGCACGTACACCCGGCGGATAACCTGGCTGCGTGCAGCGCCGTAGGACCGCGCCACCAGGAGGTATTCCGGCTTGATGGACCGGATCGCGGCCGCGAAGTTGAAGGTCAGCACCAGGAAGGTGGACAGCACGGCATAGGCGAGCTTTTGCGAGAAGCCGATGCCCATCGCGAGGATGGTCAGCGGCAGGAAAATCGATTTCGGGATGGTGAACAGGAAGAACAGCAGCGGCTCGAGCACGCGACCGGCATAGCGGCTCTCTGCCACGAGCACGCCGAGGCACGCGCCGACGGGAATGGACAGCAGGAAGCCGGCCAGAACGCGCAGCGCGGTCAGGCCGAAGTCGTCCTGCAAGGCGGGCCGGGCGAGCAGCGCGGGCACCGTGGCCAGCACCTCGCTGAACGGCGGCAGCAACTCGGCATCGACCACGCCCAAACGGGGAAGCGCCTCCCACACCGTCAGCGCCGCCACGAGCAGCAGCAGGCGCCAGACCAGAACCATCACGCCCGCGCTCACGCTGTCGGCACGACCTTGAAGCGCGCGTCGATCGTCGCCGCGGCCGGCGCCATGCCGGTCATACCGCTCAGCGCTGCCAGGTCCAGCCCGCGCTGGACGGAGGCGGCGTCCATGGACGGATCGGTGGACAGCTTCAGCGTCGTATGCTCGTACTCGTAGGCCGCGATGGTGGGCGAGATCTCGTCGATCTCCGCGATCAGCCCGATCGCCTGCGCCCGGTCCGCCCGCAAGACGTTCAACCCGCCGTAAAGCGCATTCAGCCCCTTTTGCACCAAGGCCGGGTTCTTCTCGATCACGGCCCCGCTGGCGATCCAGCCGGCGTTCACGTGCTGTGGCACGGCTTCGGCATAGTCGATGACAGTGCGGGCCTGCTTGGCCTCCAGCAGTTGGAAACACAGCGGCGAGTAGAGCACCACCGCGTCCACATTGCCGGAGCGCAGGTTGGGCACCAGCCCGCCGCCGCCGAGCGGCACGCGCGTGAATTCGATCTTGTTCACCTGCTGGGTCCAGAGCGCCAGCAGGTCTGACCCCGACCCGGCGGAGGTGATCCCGACCTTCTTGCCAGCCAACTGCTCCGGCGAAGTGATCGGGCTGCCGGCGCGGACCATGAGCTGCCAGCCGAAATAGGCGGTTGATGCGGTGGCGACCAACTTTGTGGTCACGCCCTTGCTCAGGCTTGCCGCGACGAGGGCCGGCGCATTGAGCACCATGTCCGCCGCACCGGCCGCCAGAGCCTCGAACGCCTCCGCTCCGCCGCGAAAGACGGTCAATTCGGCAGTAATGCCCTCTTTCTCGAACAGGCGCTGCCGCAGGGCTGTTTCGGCGACGATGGTCGGCCAGTATGTCTTGGTCGGTAGCCCGATACGGACCATGTCGGCCGCACGCGCCCGGCGCGGCAGCAATCCCACCGCCATGCCACCCGCAGCCACGGACAACATCGCCCGGCGCGCGAACATGCTGTCGCCCATTTCGTTTCCCCGTTCGTTGCCGGAGAGGCTAGACCGTCATTGCGCACGGCGTAAGGCCTCGTCCGTAGCCGATCTTGCCGCTTTCGACGCGAACCATGGTCACGCGCAGCCGGCATAACGGCCATGCCCAGGTTGGAGAAACCGGATTAGGCCACTAAACCTCTCGACTGTTTTGACCACGTGATGAGCAGTTCATGTATCGCCACTGTCAAAGCCAACCGAAGGACGTTGCGATAGCACAAATTCGTGCGTTGTTCGGCCTCGCGAACAGAACGGTTTCGCTTTAAGCCTGCGAGAGCGCATGAGGCAACGGAACTATACCATTGTCATCACTACAAAAAACCTAATTTTAATCATAAAGAACCATTACGAAACCGATTCGCAAAAAACCTCCACTGTCGAGTTGGAGAACCGTTTCTTGAGAAAAGGCGGATTATTTCATCTGACGGCATAGATTAGTTCGCGGTCCAACAATAGACTAGGCCTGTCCAGGCGGGATGTCCCCGCCGCGAGGGGTTAACGATGCCCGACGGCAGCCATTCCTCCCAGCTCTCGTCGCCGTCTGTCACGCACTGGCCGTCGTGGCACCACGTGCGAGTGACTCAGTCCCTCGGTTCGACGGTGGCCTGGTGCCATATGAAACCGGAAGGACGTCCCTGTTTCAGCCTCGAATTACTGGACGAATTGGTGGGCGTGCAGTCCGAGATCCGCGAACGCTCTCGGGAGAGAAGCGATCACCCGGTCGAATACCTTGTGCTGTGTTCCGACATTCCAGGCGTGTTCAACCTAGGCGGCGACTTGGCCCATTTTGCCGCGTGCATTGACTCGGGAGACCGCGCCGCCCTGCGGCTTTACGCCCGGCGGTGCATTGAAGTGCTGTCCGAAAACGCTGGGGATGGCGGCCACGGGGTGCAAACCATTGCCTTGGTCCAAGGCAAGGCGTTCGGAGGCGGCTTCGAGGGAGCGCTGTCCTGCTCGGTAATCATTGCCGAACGCAGCGCGACGTTCGCCTTGCCGGAGGTTTCGTTCAACCTGTTCCCGGGCATGGGCGCTTACAGTTTCCTGTCGCGAAGGCTCGGGGCCGTCGGGGCCGAACGGCTGATGCTCAATCGAACCGTCCATACGGCTGAGGAGATGCACCAACTCGGCGTCGTTGACATCCTGGTGGACGACAAAGGGGGTGAGGCGGCGGTTGCTGAATATGTCGGCAACGATGCCCAGACCGCTCGCGGGGCGGTCTGGCGGATGCGGCGCAACCTCTCGCGTCCACCGCTCGAGGAATTACGCGCCGTGGCGGATATGTGGGTGGATGCTGCCTTTAAAGTGGACATGCGTGATCTGCGTAAGATGCGGCGCTTCGCCTCCAGTCAGGAGCGAGGGCTTATGACGGCAAAGGCCTAAGTCATGGACGGTTTTGGTCGAGGACCGGATATCGAAGGCACGTCCAGCATCGGGCGGTCAGAACTCCGGCGACGGATCGCGATGCACGCACGGCCCAACGCGGCCATCGGATACGGCACGTTTGCCTTCGACGTGATGGGCTACGTCGCGTCTGTGGCGTGCGTGCTGCTGCTGTCACCGCTTTGGGCCAAGCTGCTCGCTTCGGTCTGTGCCGGGGTATTCCTGGTCAACCTTGGCGCTCTGGCGCACGAGGCCGCGCACAAGTCGATCGTACGATCCCGGCGCGGCAACAAAGTCATGGCGATCGTCTGCTTCACGCTCACCCTATTCAATTACCGGCTTTGGGTGTTCGAGCATCATACGGTGCATCACGCCGAAACCAACGAGGGCTGGCACAACTCCTGGCGCCCGTTTTCAAAAACGGAGTTCGACCGCCTACCCGCCTGGCGCCGGGTTCTGGAACGAATGTACCGGTCGTCATACGGCGTCGGGATCGCGCCCTACTATCTGGCCGAACGCTGGTGGAACGAGCATCTATTCCCGCGTGCATGGGTTCCGGAGCGCTTCGTGGCTTCGGCCTGGCGATACTTCTGGTCGATGATCATCTACGCGTCTTTGCTGGTCGGATTACTCCTGGCCGCACCCCGTTACTCTTCGACCGGGTCCGTGACAGCAATCCTGCTTGGGTTCGCTCTGCCGTTCACGATCTGGATGACCACCTTCTCGCTGAGCGTTTACCTGCAGCACACGCACCCGCTGGTCGCATGGTACAGGGATTCGACCAAGGGAACGAAGTGGCCTTCGGAAAGTCTGACAGTTCACGTCCGGCTGCCATACCTATTCGGTCTGCTCACGCATTTCGCGATGGAGCATCCGGTGCACCATTTCAACACATCCATCCCGTTCTACCGCCTCCACGCAGCTCAGAGGGAATTGATGGAGCATGCGCCCGATGCGATCGTTTCATTTCCCCTGTCGCTGCGCAACGTGCGCGCCGTCATGAAGGCCTGTAAGCTATTCGACTTCGAGCGTCGTTGCTGGACAGATTTCTCTGGCGTTCCGACGGGGCCTGCGCTGACAGCAGAGCCGGCGCGCTTGGGCGCGCACTCAAGCGACGTTATCTATCCGATCGTCCCTGAAGTCCTTGCTGGCCAGCGTTGCGACCGTGCCCCAGATTTGGCTCGATCGCACATGCCTGAATGAACCCGCCTCGCCTTGCACGGCGAGCATGACCTTGGCCTCTCCGGCAGACACGGCCTTGCTGAACAAGAAACCCTGGATCAGGTCGCATCCGTTCGACAGCAGGCAGAGGTACTGGGCCGCGGTTTCGACCCCTTCGGCCACGATCTTCATGCCGAGGCTGTGACCCAACGAGACGACGTTTGCGATGATCGCCGCGGATTTCTCGTGATGCGGCAAGGCTGCGACGTAAGAGCGGTCAATCTTGATGGTGTCGAGCGTGAACCGCTGCAGATAGCCGAGGCTGGAATAGCCCGTGCCAAAATCGTCCAGAGAAATGTGGACGCCCAGCGCGCGCAATTTCATCAGTTGCTGCTGGGCGCGCTCCGTATTCTCGATCAGCAGGCCCTCCGTCACCTCCAGATCGAGCATCTCGGCCGCCAGACCGGTTGACCGCAGAATGCCCGCGACGCGGCCAGCCAAGTCGGGTTGCTGGAACTGCACAGGAGATACGTTGACGCTGAGGCGCGATGGCATGCTCCATGAGACAACCTCGCGCGCGGCGGTGAGCAGAACCCAATGACCCAGCTCCAGAATTAGCCCCGTTTCCTCCGCTATGGGGATGAACACATCCGGAGGAATGTGGCCGCGCGTCGCATGCCTCCAACGCAACAGCGCCTCGAAGCCAACGATGCGAGTCGTCGCGGTATCCACCAGGGGCTGGTAGGCGATGAACATCTCGTTGCGATGCAGCGCTTCGCGGAGGTCGCGTTCGATGATCTGCCGCTCCTCCACCTGCTCCTTCATGCCGCGTTCAAACACCGTGACGCGGCTACGTCCGGACTCCTTGGCGCGGTAGAGGGCGATGTCCGCGTTCTTCAGCAGCGTGGGCCCGTCCACCCCATCGACAGGGAACATCGTCAGCCCGACGCTCGCGCCGATCTCGATAAAACGTCCCTCGATGTCAAAAGGCTGCGCCATCCGTTGCACGACGAGTTGCGCCAGGGCGAGTGCGCCTTGCGGGTGTTCAACGCTGGGCAGCACGAGGGCGAACTCGTCGCCGCCGAGGCGGGCGACCACGTCACGCGGGCTGATGCAGCCCAGAATGCGCTCGGCCACTTCGACAAGCAGCTTGTCGCCCGTCTCGTGACCGAACACGTCATTGACGGCTTTGAACCGATCGAGATCGATGAAGGCTACACAGACCTGCTCGCCTTCTGTTCGCGCCCTTGTCAACGCGTCGTCGAGCTTGATCTTCAAGGACGAGCGGTTCGGCACACCCGTGAGTTCGTCGAAACGCGCCGCGCGCATCCGGTCATGATTGTCCTGGACCTGCCGGATGAAAGTCTGGTTGGCCTGACGAATCGTCACCACCATGTTCAGGAAATACAGCGCAAGCAAAAACAGGCACCAGAGCGAGTAGCTGGCATCGGCAACGATGGAGCCGACCGCCAAGCCAGCCAGCGCCTCCGCAGCAGTCACGTAGGCGATCCAGGCAAACGCCGCGGTCCGGACCGCCATGGCCGTCGTATAGGCAATGACAGTGCCCAGCGCGAGCAGCTGCACATCCTCATGGGCGTGGGAAAGCGCCCAATAGCCGCTCAGGCCCGCCGTTATCCCGAACAGCACAGAGCCGCCACCGTAGGCGAGAACCCACTTTTGCGTCGAAGTTCTACCCTCGATCCCGCCGTTCGCCCGTCCGCGCCGGTAAAGCGGAAAAAGGGCGAGACGGAGGAGGCCGACGAACAGCCCGGCCAGGAAAATCAGCGTGCTATCCAGCCCCGGTAGCTCGGCAATCATAAAGATGTTGGACAGTCCGAGTGCGACCGTCGCAGAAACCACCTGCGGGAGCGATGCATACAGCGTGTCCGACAGATCGGTGGTGAGGTCGTCCGCTGCTCTGCCCGACGTTCGGCTTGCCAATCGAAACTCCGTCAGCGCGTTGTTGGCAAGCATCATCGAGGGAATGACAATCTCCGGGTCTGACGACGCTTGACTAGACCCGTTTGGGCACGAACGGTTATCACGATGGCTTGCATTTGATCAATCACGAGTCAGAAGCACTTAGAAACCAGGAGTATATATGTCGGATTAGGCCATTTAGATTAGCTTAAATTCGTGACAGACCTTTCTGTTATTACCTTTGTATTGTCCATGTAGAAATCTTTTAATGATGATCAGGTTAGTCACAGGCATGCACGTGACATCGAAGCTGCGACTGGCAAACCTGGTGCTCCGCAACCATCCGGATGACGCAGAGGCTTACGCCCTCGAGCGCATCGAGGAACTACGCGCCGAAGGTGATGGCGAGGGCGCAAGATCCTGGCAGGATATTCTCGAAGCCCTCCGCTCGATGACATCGCAAACCAGGACTTGAACGACGCCATCAGCAGCGTCTGCTCTGTGCCCGGGCCGGCATCGTTGTCCGATTGGGGGACTAACGCGAAGCCGCTATGGGGACGAGGTTGAGGGCTTGCATGAGGCCCTCCAGCCGCTTCGGTTTCAGAGTTCTGTGAGTTTGGCGCTCGCCCCGGTGGACGTCGCATGGTCCAGACCGGCCTTAGGGCCATCCATATCGCGTCATGATCGATGAGTGATCGTCGGCCGCTGGCTTGACCACTGCGACCGTCATCGAAGTGGCCGCGCGATTTGGCCGGCAGGAACTGTCCTGCCGGCCAAACTCGTCAGGTGCGCGGTATCGCCGGGTTGCCGCTCGCCGCGGTGCCGCGCATGCCGTCGCCGGGCAGTTGCTCGACGTCCACCTGTTCCTTGCGGACGGTGTCGCGCACGGTTTCGACCCGCTCGGTGGTGTCCTTGCGCAGGGCAACCTCCTCGACCACGCGGGCGGTCTTGGAGACAATCGGCTCCTCGGTGCTCTCGGTCATCTCAACCGTCTTCTCGGTGAAGCTGCCATCGGTGACCGGCCGGCCGTCGGTGACCGGGCGGCGATCAAGCGTCACCTTCTCGGACCGCAGGGTCACATTCTCTTCGACCGGCGTCTCGACTACGTAGCGGCGGATCCTCGTGCCGCCCTGGTTGATGAGGCGCTTGCCGACCGACAGGCTCTCCTCGGCCAATTGCATCGTGCCCCCCTGGTCTGCCGTTCGCATGCCAGCGGCCGTGCCGGTCCCGGTCAACGACCCGGCGTTGCTCCCGGTCGCCATGCCCGTGGCCGTGCCGGAGTACTCGGCAGCCGTGTTGATGCCGGCGGCTGCGGTTCCGGTCGTCATCCCCGCATGGCTGGATTGCCCGGTGACGGCATATCCGGCAGCCCGCTCATCGATGTCGATCGGGCTGAAGCGCTCCAGCACGTCCGTAACGGCGGCTACGTCGTGCTGCGGCACGTTCATGACGGTGACCACATTGCCGCCGGATTGCAGCGAGTTCTCATAGACTGTCTGGTCGTCGCCGGCGTGGCCGCCGAACAGCGTGGACCAAAAGCCGGGCTCCTCCGTGCGGCGCGTCGCCGTCGTTGTGCTGCCGGCGTAGCTACCTTCGCCGGCGTGACGATGAATGTCGTGCTCCGGCACCTTCGCGGCGACCAGGGCCTGCACGGCTTGCTCGGCATGGCCGGCTGTGTCGTAAACGGCGACGATCGTTTCGTTAGGCATGTTTGTTACCCTTCCACTCATTGATTCGCTCGGCCTCGATGAGGCGGTGGAGACGGTCGCCCCCGGGGCGCCGTCCGAAAGCGACCGCGGCTCCGACCGGGTCACCACCACGTGCTGCTCGCGCAGCACGACGGTCTCTGTATGGGGCATGGAGGTATGCACGCGGCGGATGTGCACTTCCTCCTTCAGGCGGAGGCGGCGCTCGACGACGAGCACCTCCTCCACGACCGGCAGGATCGTGACGCCGTTCTCCTCGCGCACCGGTGGGACGGCATCGACGAAGCGACTGGCGGGAACATGCTCGATCACGACCGCCGCGTTGCGCAGCGTCTCGTCCACCACGGCGTCACGGCGGCGGGTTTCGAGACGGACCTGCACCGTGCGCTCGATGATGCGCTTCGAAACGTCAAGCGTTTCGGCATGCAGCGCCAATACAAGCTCGGGTTCGGCGCCAGTCATAGCAGCGTCAGAAAATACATTTTATCCCTTCGCCACTTTTGGAGTGGTTCAGTTGCGCCAGTCCGCCAACAAGCGGTCCTTGCGAAGGGAGTTGCCGGGGCTCGCCACCATCAGAAAGGCACAACGGTGTGAGTCTTACTCGGCCGATACTGGTGGATTTACATCAGCAGGCTAGTATTTTCGTCATCGCAGCGCCTGACTGCGGGGGTTCGGAATACGCTCGGTGATCGTAACGGGCTTGCGGTAAATGGCGGATAACGGCTTGGGCCGAATGGGCTGGTGCGGGCCTTGTCCGGGGTGGACAGTGGCGGACATGATGGCCGGCCACGGCGATGCGGACGAAGCGCTCGCTATCGTTGACGGCCGGGTTAGCTTTGTCCGAAGCCGCCTGCTCGCCAGACAGCCTTGGAAACTAGGCAGGCAGCTCGGTCAAGGTCGCAGCAACATCCTGATCAGGTCCGCTTGGCGAGTCGTGCCGGTCTTGCGCATGACGGAGGCGAGTTGAGACCGGACCGTAGCGATGCTGCGGTTGCGCTTGCGGGCGATGTCTTTCGATCGCAGGCCTGCCACCATGTCGCCAGCGAGGGCCGCCTCGGCGGCGGTCAGGCCGAAGCGGTTGACCGGCTTAGGTTCCGGCTGCTGGATCAGCGCCAGGACGTTCAGCCGGCCCCAGGGCATCAGGTACACGGCGACAGTGGCCTCCGCCGCGTCCTGCGACAGAACGAGCTGGCGTGATCCGTCCGCCGCCTGCGCTACGGTGGCGATCGAGCGATGCAGGTGGATCGTTTCGTCCTGGGTGCGGGCCAGCAGGCAATCCTCGCTGCGGGACAGGCTGCTGGATTGCTCGAGCCAGCTTCGCCCGGCCTCATTGGTTGCCAGCACCTTGGCAGCGGCATCGACGAGGATGATGGGCGCCCACAAAGCGGGAAGCTCCGTTGCCGGGCGCCCGGCGACGCTGCCGCGGATCTGGCTGTCGATAGCGGCGCTCATAGGCCGAAACAGTTGCGATAACGGACGGAATGGAGGTGGAGCATCGGATTAAATAGCCCTTTGCTGGTTTTTGAGCGGGATCAGACGATACAGGGGTCCTAGAATTTGTTTCCAATGCCGATTTGCCGGGCAAGCATGTCCTGGTATTATACTGAGGTGCTGCAAGCCCGTCAGATCGAAGCGTTCCATGCCGTCATGCGGACCGGATCCATTACGGCCGGGGCGGAAGCAATCAGCATCACCCAGCCGGCGGTCAGCCGCCTGATCCGGGATTTGGAGCTGGAACTGGGGCTCGCGCTGTTCATCCGGCGCGGCAATCTTGTCGTTCCGACGACGGAGGCCCGGGCGCTCATGGCGGAGGTGGACCGCTCCTTCATCGGGCTTGGTCAGATCCGGGAATATGCGGCTCACCTGCGCAACGGCCGCAGCGGGTCGCTGCGCATCGCGGCCCTGCCGGCGATGGCGTCGGGATACCTGCCGCGTTTCGTTGCGCGGTTCTATGCCGAGCGCCCAGAGGTCAAGCTGCTGATCGAGGGCCTCCCCTCCACCACGATCCGAGAGCAAGTGGCCGCGGGGACGTATGACGTCGGCTTATCGAGCTTCCCGTTTCTGGGTGACACCCTGAACGTCATTCCGTTCGACGATCCGGCGGTCGTCGTCATGCCCGCGGGACACCGGCTGGCAGCCAGTCCCACCGTTCGGGCCGAAGATCTGCGAGGCGAGCGGCTGGTCCTGCTGACCAAGTTCCGCGGCTACAGCCACCCGGTCGAGCGCGTCCTGCAATCCGTCGCCATCCTGACCTCGATCGAGACGTCGCTTTCAAGCATTGCGTGCGTCCTGGTGGCCGAGGGCGCTGGGCTGGCGATCGTGGACCCGTTCAGCGCCAGCGAGTTCACTAACCACGGTCTTGTCACGCGCGCGCTTCAACCGGAGCTTACCATCGGCACCTGCCTGATCCATGCCAGCAACCGCACGCCGTCGCTGGTGGCGAAGGAGTTCATAGAGGCCTTCGTCGCCCACACGCACCGCTTCCTTGCGGAAGCCGCATGCCTGCGGACCTGACCGGTTACGCCGCCAAGTTACCCCTAAGCCGGGCGCGAATGGCTTCCAACGCGTAGCCGTGCGTGACTCGCGGCGCGCAATATGCCGGCAGCGGCGCATCGGCGCGGCCATACCTCATGAAGTAGCTTTCGGCGTTGTGAAACATCATCCGGCTATCGTCATCGACGAATGTTTCGGACGGCGCGCCTTCCGCCAGGATCAGGTCGTGGGCTTCCAGCTCCACATGCACGTAATGCACGCTGGCCAAGCCGCGCATTTGCAGGATCGTGGCGCCATTCACCAGCTCGATCGCGGGGATCAGGATGCCGTCGATGTACATCGCGTGCATCGGGGACACCAGCAGGTCTCGCCGAGGCAATGCCCCGCCCAAGGCGCCGGCGGCGATCCGCACGGGCATGAGCTTGGCGTTGGCTGCGAGGAAACGGCCGGCATAGCTGCGCCGCCCCAGCCACTTCACCGGTCGCAGCGCCCCGGACGCCGTCACGACATGGCTGCCGATGACGAGGTCCTCCACCGCCACCTCGCCCCGGTCGGTCAGGATCATGGTGCCGTGGCAGTAGCAGGCCGGTGTCGCCACAGTCCCCTCGATGGTCAGCGTCTCGACCGGCAACACACCGACTACGCTGTCCGTCGGCGTGAGAACCACCGACTCGCTGAACGCGCCCGGCGTGGCGGTCGAGAAATCCTGCTCGAACGTTGCCGACACGGCACCCGGCGCCAGCGTGCCGGTGGCGCCGAGCACCGTGCCCGATCCGCTGATGCTCAGCAGGCCGTTGAACGAGTCCGCCGGGTCGGCGGCCAAATTCGCGACGTCGAATTGCGCGGCCAGCGCGGGGCTTTTGGCCGCGACCGTTCCGAAATTGTAAACGTAGGTATCGGCACCTGTCTGCGTCAGCGAACCGGCGCCGCCAACGTATTGGAACGCCGGCACCGCATCGCCGATCACCGTGCCCAGCAACGTCACTTGTTCACCGGGCAGCCCAGCGTCGGCGAACTGGCTGTCATGGCTGGCAAAGCTGACCGTACCCGTGTCGTCGAAGATGCCGCCGGTGCTGGTGGACAGCGTGGCGGCCAGCGTGCCGCTGGACCCGGCCGCGACATTGGCCGTGCCGACCCCGCTGAACGGGCCGACGCTGCCCAGGTTGGCTAATAGGCTGTCCGAATCCGCCCCCGCCGCGTTGCCGTTGTTGACGCCGACGGACACAATGGGCGCAGTATCGCCCTGATGGACGGTGCCAAAGTCGAACGTCGTGCCGGACAGCACGGGTGCGGCGTCCTGGTAGCTCGTTCCCTGCACCGTGATCGTGACGCCCGGTAGCGGCGACCCTTGCGTGGCGTTCCCGTCGAACGAAACGTAGCCGACGTCAAGCGTGTCCGTGAACGTGCCGGGCGCGGCTGCGATGTCGGTGAAGGTGGTCGTGAGTGAACCGCCGGGCGCAATGGACGCGGTTTGCGGTACCACGAGGTTGCCGCCGATGTCGGTGATGCTGACCGACAAATTGTCGCTGCCGAGGATCGCGTTATTGGCGAAGGTCAGAGACGGGCTGAGCAAGCCTCCGATGCGCCCGGAGACGCTGATGCTGGCCGGTTCGGCAGACGGCAGCGCGATTGGGTCTGTCACATAGGCGAGCGTGGTGAGTGTGATGGCCGGCAACACGGCTTGGTAGCCGCTGCTGTTGGTCTCGGAATCCGCCAGTACGATCGTGCCCATCTCCGGGCCGAGGATATTGGATGCGTCCACGCTGAAGCTCGAGACCTGGCCGCTGCCCACCTGGGTGAAGAAGGTCGATCCGCCAAGCTGTATCGGCCCCGTCTCGGACAAGAAGCCGGCGAGTTGATCGCCGTAGGCGGCCGCCTGGTTCTGAATGCCGATGACGGTCGGCGCGATGCCGTCCGCGCCGACATTGCCCAGGTTCAGCGTGTAGTTGCTGCCGCTGCCGGTCAGCGTTCCGACGCCGGAGGCGAGATACAGCACGGGCACTGCCGCGATGCCTTTGACCGGCACGCTCGAGTCCAGCACCTGGCTGGCCGTCGTGCTGGCGAAGCTCAGATCGGCCACGGGCGGGCTGGAGATCTGAACCTCGAGATTTTCCGTCGGCAGCCGCAGCCCCGCCGGCGTGACCACGGTAAAGCTGGCCAGCGAACTGCCCGCCTCGATCGTCACCTGGCCACTAGGCAGCACGCCACCCGGGTAGTCCGCGGCCTCCACGCTCTGGATCGACCCGGTGTCCACGACGGTCCAGTTTAGCACCACGGTGTCCACATCGGACCCGGTGCGGAAGGCGTCGAAAGTGGCAGTGGTCGCAAGCGTGCCGACATTGGTGGCGGCGTTGCCCGGCGTGACGCCGTAGAGGACGGGTGGCGGGCTTTGCACCATCGCGACGGTGTTGGTGCCTGCAAGCGCCGGGTTCGCATCCGACTGGGCAAGCGCCGTGTTGCCGCCGCTGAGGATGTAGTCCAGCTCGGCATTCTGCTGCTGCGCTGCGTTTGCGAACGTCGTCCCGGCGAGCGCTGCCCTGGCCTTGGCCACCAGCGAGGTCGGCAGGTCCGACACCGTCACCGGGGCGGGTGGGTAGTTCTTGTTGGTGAACGTGGCGGTCGTCTGTCCGGGAAGGTAGTCGAACAGCGACATGATGGCGGGTGGGCTGCCCGCCGCCGGCGGCGTCTGGGTCACCCGCCAGGCGTTGGCAAAGGTCTTGTAGAGCTCGCCATAGGTGAGTGAACCGTTGGCCTCATTCAGCACGGTGCCGTTCGGCAATTCGAAATCGTCGGCCGGGTTGCCGTTGTTGGGGCCCAGCACGCCCATCGTGGCGATGGTGTCGGCCACCGCCACATCGATGTTGCCGTCGCGGATCGTGACCACTTCGCCAGTCGAGTAGCTGACCGTGTAGCCACCGGCGGTGGCGGCCACCGTGTCGCCGTCAATGGTGACGTATTGGCCCGGCAACAGGGCGACCTGGGCACCGTCGATATAGAGCGGCGTGGAGCGGGAGTAGTCGAACGTCGCCTTGTCGTTCGGCCCGAGCGAAAGCGCGACCGCGTCGATGTAGGACACATAACCTTGCGGGTTGGCTGCGCCGCCCGACGGTTCGATCCGGGCCTGCAAGATAAAGTCGGCACTCTTGACGAGCGTGAACTCGCCCGAGACCTGGAAGTCGAAATGTGTCCCGTCGAAGGAGGTAAAATGGGGGTCGCCGCCGCCGCCGGCGTCACGGTGCGGTATCACGGGCGGCGGTGGTACGGGCGGCACGACGGGAACTGGCGGCACAGGAAC
>CAZZVB010000021.1:0-31797 GCA_964657445.1 uncultured Burkholderiaceae bacterium
GTGAAGAACAGCACCGCCGCGCCGGTCGCCCTGCACCCGTTCTCCCGCGTGCGCCGCGATTACGAGCCGGTGACGGCGGGCTACTATATCCTGCACGAAGGCCCGCTCGGCGTGCTCGGCGGCCGGCTGCAGGACCCGAGCTACGCGACCACCAAATCCGAATCGGAAAAGAGTCACGGCGTCGCGCAGGTCGAGCAGACTACGGGCGGCTGGATCGGCGTCACCGACAAATACTGGCTGACCGCCATCGTGGCCGACAACGGCGTGCAGGAGACCGGGTCTTTCCGGTATGCCAAGACGCCCGGCGGCCAGCCACGCTACCAGGCCGACTTCAGCGCGAACGAGCCGCTGACGATCGCACCCGGCGCATCGGCGTCCGACACCTACCGCGCCTTCGCGGGCGCCAAGGAAGTGCACCTGCTGCAGCGCTACGAGGACAGCGACCACATCCCGCTGTTTTCCTACGCGGTCGATTTCGGCTGGTTCTGGTTCCTCACCAAGCCGATCTTCTTCGCGCTCGATTGGCTGAACGGATTGCTGGGCAATTTCGGCCTTGCGATCATGGTGTTCACCGTGTTCGCCAAGCTGCTGTTCTTCCCGCTTGCCAACAAATCCTACCGGTCGATGAGCAAGATGAAGCTGCTCGGGCCGAAGATGACGGCGCTGCGGGAACGCTACAAGGACGAGCCGGCCAAGCTGCAGACCGAGATCATGGGGCTGTACAAGTCGGAGAAGGTGAACCCGGCAAGCGGCTGCCTGCCGATGCTCGTGCAGATCCCGGTGTTCTTCTCGCTGTACAAGGTGATCTTCGTCACCATCGAGATGCGGCACGCGCCGTTCTTCGGCTGGATTCACGATCTCTCGGCGCTCGACCCGACCAACGTGTTCAACCTGTTCGGGCTGATCCCGTACGACCCGGCGCAACTGGCGGGGTTCCTGCACTTGTCGGCATGGACCCTGATCATGGGCGCCACCATGTATCTGCAGCAGCAACTGAATCCGCCGCCGCCCGACCCGATGCAGGCGCGGCTGTTCAAGTTCATGCCGCTGATCTTCATGTTCATGATGGGCCGCTTTCCGGCCGGGCTGCTGATTTACTGGAGCTGGAACAATACCCTTACCGTCGCGCAACAATGGCTGATCATGCGCCAGACCCGCATCGGCCCGGCTCCGAAGACGACGCTTCCGAAGGCGGGGACGACGGCGTTGCCGCGACCTCCGGCGCCGTCCTCCAAGAGCCAGGAAGCGAAGAGCTAGACCTCGAGCGGGGGCGGCTGCTGTTCACCGCCCCCTGCAAGTTCTTCTTCGCCGCCCAGCGCCTGGACCAGCTGCCCCCGCCGTCGCGGACGGAGGTGGCGTTCGCCGGCCGTTCCAATGTCGGCAAGTCGTCCCTGATCAACGCCCTGGTCGGCCACCACGCGCTGGCACGCGCCTCGCACACGCCGGGCCGGACCCGGCAGCTAAACTTCTTCGATCTGGGCGGCCGCATGGTGCTGGTCGATATGCCGGGTTACGGCTACGCGCAGGCCGCCAAGTCGGTGAAAGAGGACTGGCAGGGCCTGATGTTCGACTACCTGCGCGGCCGGCCAACCCTGCGCCGGGTGCTGCTGCTGCTCGACGCCAGGATCGAGATCAAGGCGTCCGACACCGCCGTGATGGACCTGCTGGACAAGGCTGCGGTCACCTATCAATGCGTGCTGACCAAGGCCGATGACGTGAAGCCGCGGGCGCTCGACGCCAAGATCGCCGAGGTGCACGGGCTCGCCCGCAAGCACCCGGCCGCCTATCCGGACGTCGCCGTCACCAGCAGCAGCGACGGCCTCGGCATCGAGGCGCTGCGCGCCAGCCTGGCTGCCTTGGCCGATTGACCATCGCACCGGGTTGACCGGCGTGCGCCGCCGCCGCTAGGTCGGACTGCGACACTTGGAACGATCCCCATGAGTAATCCCATCGAGGAGTACATCCAGGCAGACCCGGCGGAGCAAGCGCGCATCTTGGCCCACGCGCTGCCGTTCCTGCGGCGGTATGCCGGCGCCACCGTGGTCGTGAAATACGGCGGCCACGCCATGGGCGACGAGCACCTGGCCGAAGGCTTCGGGCGCGACATTGCGTTGCTGAAGCAGGTCGGCGTGAACCCGGTGGTGGTGCACGGCGGCGGTCCGCAGATCAACGCCATGCTGAAGCGGCTGGCAATCCAATCCACCTTCGTGGACGGGCTGCGCGTGACCGACGCCGCCATGGTCGAAGTTGTCGAGATGGTATTGGCCGGCACGGTCAACAAATACGTGGCCGGGCTGATCACCGCCGCCGGCGCTATGGCCGTCGGCATCTGCGGCAAGGATGGCGGCCTGATCCGCGCCCGCAAGCTATCCCGCACGGTCAAGGACCCGGACAGCCGCATAGAACGCGTGCTGGATCTGGGCTTTGTCGGCGAGCCGACCGAGATCGACGTCCGCGTCATCCACGCGCTCACGGGGGCGGGCCTGATCCCGGTGATTGCGCCGGTCGGCATCGGCGAGGACGGGCAGACCTACAACATCAACGCCGACACGGTCGCCGGCGCGATCGCCGGCGCGCTCGGCGCCAAGCGCCTGCTGATGCTGACGGACGTATCCGGTGTGCTCGATGGCGATAAGAAGCTGATCCCGGAACTGACGATCGCCGACATCGAACGGCACTGCACCTCCGGCGTCATCTCCGGCGGGATGATCCCCAAGGTCGAAACCTGCGTGGAGGCGGTGCGCCGCGGGGTAAAGGCGGCGGTGATCCTGGATGGCAAGCAGCCCCATGCGTGCCTGCTGGAGATGTTCCTGCAGAGCGGCATCGGCACCCTGATACGGGAATAGACGTTCTAAAGCCCTCTCCCTCCGGGGAGAGGGGGACGATCATCCCAACGCCACCGCGAACCGTGCGAACGACACGGCAAGCACCTCGTAGATCGCCCGCTTGAACGGAACCGCCATGCCTGGCAGATCGGCCAGCGGCGCCCAGCGCCAGGCGTCGAATTCCGGATGCGGGTCCAGGTCCAGGCGGATGTCGCTGTCCTCGCCGTCGAAGCGCAGGGCGAACCAGCGCTGGCGCTGGCCGCGGTATTTGCCGCCGAGAGCGCGGCCGATCAGGTGCGGCGGCAGGTCGTAGGTAACCCAGTCCGGATGCTCCCCGATCACCGTCGCCTTGGCGGTGCCGATCTCCTCCTGCAACTCCCTCAGCACGGCCGTGCGGGGATCCTCGTCGTCGTCGATCCCGCCCTGCGGCAACTGCCAGCCGCCGGGCGCACCCTCGGCATTGGGCAGATCGGCCCGGCGCGCGACGAACACCTCACCGCGGCGGTTGAACAGGACGGCGCCGACGTTCGGGCGGTAGGGAAGGTCGCTCATCGTGATCCGTTCTGTAGCACCAGGGCACTCACCGGCACGAGGGCGATGCCGCGCCCGTCCAACCCGCGCGCCCAGTTGGCGATTCGGTCCACCGTCACCGGCCGCAACTGGCCGGCCACGCCAAGCGCCCAGCCGCGGTCCCGCGCCCGCACCTCCAACTCGCCGAGCTTCGCGTCGATGCTGGCCCGCTCGGCCGGGTCATCCACCACTGCGGACACCGCGACCCGGCCCGGCGCCTCGGCGATGCCCGTCCGCCCGCTGACGTAGAGCAAGCCCCGTTGCGCGATCTCCCTCAGCACCGGACCGATCGCGCTCGATAGCGACTCGAACCGTTCGCCACGCAATCCGTCGGATACCCCGGTCACGCCAACTTCGCCCTGCATCCGCGACAACACCCATTCCAGGTTCTGGGCGTTCTCGTGCGGATCGGCGCCCGTCAGCAAAGCGTGCGGGCCGGAGCTGTTGAGCGGATAGCCCTGGCTCTCCATCGGCAGGGTGACGAGGTATTCGTGGCCGCGCTCGGCCGCCGCCGCTAGCAGCAGCTCCGGATCGTGGGCATAGGGCGAAATCCCGAGCGACACCGCACCGGGCAGCGCGTCGATCGCGCTGCGGCTCAGCGCGTCGGAAAGTCCAAATCCCGCGACGAGCATGGCGACGCGTGGCCGGGTATCGGCTGGGTTGAATGGACGCGCATAAACCTGCATCGACATCCGCCCGTCGGCAGCGATCTTCGGTAGCCGCGCCCCGGGGAAATCGGGCGCCGGCTCCTGCAGGCTCTCGTCAGGGGCCCGGATTTCGCTTCGTCCGTCAGTGCGAGGCGCCGGCGAACCCGGCCAGGGCGTCATACCCGAAGCAGACACCTGCATCCGGCCCGGCGCCGCTGTGGCCACGGCGACCTCGGCCGCGGCGGCGACGGGTTGCGCCACGGTGACAGGCTCGGAGGGCCGCGCCACCGCCTTCACCTCGGACGCACCGGGCGCCCATTGCAGCGCCGCCGCCCCGAGGCCGGACACTCCGACGACGGCAAGCCAGAACACGCCGAGCGCGCGCCAGCCTGCTGTCATGTCAGCGCCTCAGCGGTTGGCGTGGCGCTGCTGCTGGGCCGCCACCGCGCGCACGACGATCAGGCCTTGCTGAAGCTGGAAGTCGGTATCCGGCTTGGCCGCATCGAAGGCCGGCCAGTTTTCCGGCGGCAGCTTCGGGATGGATGACGCGATCGGCGGCAGATCCGTGCGCGGCGCTTCGGCCGGCTGCGGCGTGCCACCCTGGTTGGTCAGCACATGGTTCAGATCAGCCTCTCTCTCCGGACCGAAATGCGGCGTCTCCGTCCGGCTTTCGGCCACTGGGATATCCGGCGTGATGCCGAGCCCCTGGATGGAGCGGCCGGACGGCGTGTAGTAGCGCGCCGTGGTCAGGCGCATCGCACCGTTGCCTGGCAACGGGATCACCGTCTGGACCGAGCCTTTGCCGAACGTGCGCTGCCCGAGGATGATCGCGCGGTGATGGTCCTGCAGCGCCCCGGCAACGATCTCGCTCGCCGACGCACTGCCGCCGTTGGTGAGGACAACGACCGGCAGCCCGCCGATGATGTCGGTGCCCTTGGCGTCCCAGCGTTGGCTGTCGTCCGGGTGGCGGGCGCGGGTCGAAACGATCTCGCCCTGCGGAATGAAGTCGTCCGACACGGCGATGGCCTGGTCCAGCAGGCCGCCCGGGTTGTTGCGCAGGTCCAGCACGATGCCCTGCAGCCGATCCCCGATCTGCTGGCGGAACTTGGTGATCGCCGCCCTGAGCCCGGCGTCGGTCTGCTCGTTGAATTGCGTCAGGCGGACATAGCCGATGTCGCCCTCCAGGTGGCTTTTCGCGACCTGGATGTGGATCACCTCGCGCTGCAAGGTCAGCTCGATCGGCTTGTCCACGTTCTCCCGTTTGATAACGAGGCGGATGCTGCTGTTCGGCGGTCCGCGCATCTTGTCCACGGCGTCGTTCAGTGACAGGCCCTGCACGGTGGTGTTGTCGATCGTCGTGATCAGGTCGCCGGCCTTGATTCCCGCGCGTGCTGCCGGCGTGTCGTCGATCGGGGAGACGACCTTGATGACGCCGCCCTCCTGCGTCACCTCGAGCCCGAGCCCGCCGAACTCGCCATGCGTCTGGACCTGCATGTCGCGGAACGCCTTGGCGTTCATATAGGAGCTGTGCGGGTCGAGCCCGGTCAGCATGCCGTTGATAGCGTTCTCGATCAGGTCCCGGTCGCTGACCGGCTCGACGTATTCAGCCCGGATGCGGTCGAACACGTCGCCAAACAATTGCAGCAGGCGATAGGTGTCGCCCCGGCCGCTATCCTGGGCTTGCGCCGCACCGATCGGCCAGGACGACTCGAAGTATCCGGTGGCGGGCCCAATCGCAACGCCCGCGATGAACGCGGCGCCTACAAGCAGCCCGGACCGGAACTTCATGCAAGATTTCCCTTCGGCGCCCGCCTGGTGCGGACAGCAACGTCATGCAGGCAAAGTATCATCGTCACACATAGGGCTGTTTGGTTCCATCGTCACGAGCGGCCTCGTAAAAATGGAGCCGGATTAACCGGCTGTCCGTTCTGCCGCAGCTCCACGTAGAGCAAAGGCCGGCTTCCAGGGACGCGCGGGTCCCAGGCCGGCATCACGCCGAGCGGTTCCCCAGGCTGCACAGGGCGGCCCACTGGCACGTCCAGCCGGTCGAGCCCGGCCAGCACGATGTGGTAGCCGCCGCCGCAATCGATGATCATCAACTGGCCGAAGGACCGGAATGGGCCGGCAAAGACCACGCGGCCGCCGCAGGGTGATGAAACCCGGGCCGCGGGCGGCGCGCCATAGGAAATCCCGCTTGCCGGCCCCGCGTCTCCCGGTTCCCCGAACGTCTTCACCACCTGCCCGGCGACGGGGCTGCCGAGCTGCCCGCGCGCCTCCCCTAGGCCCGGACCTGCCGGCTGCGTCAGCGCGACCTGGCGGCGGCGGGCCTCCGTGGCCGCCAAATCCTGGCGCTGCCGCTCCGCCGCCGCGGCATCGGCACGGGCGCGGGCTTCGTCCTGTTTACGCACCAGGTCCATCTGGGCGAGCGCAGCGCGGAGCGAATCGGCCTGGCTGGCCTGTTCCGCCGCGCGGCGATCCGACGCCGCAGCCGCATCTTCGGCCGCGCGCCCGCGTGCCTGCGCGTCGGCGATCTGGCGGTCGAGCACTGCGGCCGCCGCTGCCTGGGCGGTCTGCGCCTCGGTCAGGCGATGCTCCTGCCGCGTCATCTCCGCCGTCAGCCGTGCTACCTCCGCCTGTTCGGCCCGCAGCGCCTGTGCATCGAGTTCGAGCTGCCGGGCCAGGCCGCGCAAGACCAGCAAGCCCGTCAGCGATTGCTGCGGCGGGGCGGGCACGGCGAGCAGCGTTTCCGCCGGGTAGAGCGACAGCCGCTCGATCAGCGGCAGCAACGGCGCCAGTTGCGCGGCGCGGGCTTGCAGCCGGGTTTCCGCATCGGCGCGGCGGCGGCTCAAGGCCTCCATTCCGGCGGCGGCATCCGCGGTCGCCGACTCGACGGACCGGAGCGCCGCTGCGGCGGTGACTCGCTGGGCCGCGAGGCGGGATTCCTCCGCGGCGGCCTGCTGCTGCCGGATCGCGGCATCCCGCGCGGCGGCGGCTTCCTGCTGCCGGCTGTGCTCGATCGCCTGCAACTGCTCTCGCGACGCCTGCGCCGCGCCCGTGAGCAGGAAGGGCAGCAGAAGCAAGGCAATCGTCCTGGAGGAAGTCCGGCGCTCCATCGTCATGCCAGGCCTTGCCTGGCATCCACGGCGGCCAACCGCCGCTCGCCTCGCCGCATTGAACTCGTACCATCCTTTGCAGGCGGGCAGGGCCGGTGAAACGCGCAGCCCTTGGCTACCAGGCTCCAGGCCTGGCATGACGGTGACACGGGCGCCTACATCACCCGGATCGGAGCGCCATCCATCCAAGCGAGCAGGTTCTCCACAGTGTCCTTGAAGAATATCGCATAAGTCCTTGTCGTCACGAAACCAACATGTGGAGTCGCGACGACATTCGGCAGCGTCCGCAGCGGGTGATGGCCGGGCAGGGGCTCGGTGTCGAAAACGTCCAGGGCAGCGCCGGCGATGTCCTTGCGCTGCAGGGCGTTCACCAGGGCCGTCTCGTCGATCAGCGGACCGCGGGAGGTGTTCACCAGCCATGCTGTCGGCTTCATCAGCGAAAGCTCATCCACGCTGATGATGTTCAGCGTCCGTGGCGACAGCACCAGGTGCACGGTCAGGTAGTCCGACTCGCGCATCAGCGTTTGCTTGTCCACCAGCATAGCGCCGGCTTGCTCGGCCGCTTCCGCCGTCAGGTTCTGGCTCCAGGCGATCACGTTCATCTCGAACGCCGCCCCGACCCGCGCCATCGATGCGCCGATCTTGCCCAGGCCCATGATGCCGAGCGTGCTGCCCTTCAGGTCGCCGCCCACCGCGACCTGCCACCCGCCAGACCGGAAGGAGGCGACTTCTTCCGGAACGTGGCGCGCGGCGGCGTGGATCAGCGCCCAGGTCAACTCCATCGCGCCATGCGACGTGTAGCCCGTGGCGCTGACGGTGATGCCACGCTCCTTGCACGCGTCCAGGTCGATCGACGCGTTGCGCGGCGCGTTGGAGCCGATGAACTTCAAATTCGGCAGGCGCTCCAGCACCGCCCGGCGCAGCGGGGTGCGTTCGCGCATGACGCAGACGGCGTCGAACGGCAGAAGCCGCTCCACCACCGCATCCGCGTCATGCAGGTGGTCGCGGAACAGCGTCACCTCGGCACGCGCCTTGACGGGCTCCCAGTCGGCGAAATCCAGCGCCACGCCCTGATAGTCGTCCAGCACCGCGATCTTGGTCATTGGCTTATCTCCTCAGGCGAAATGGCTCCAGCCGCGGCCGGCGAAGTCGAGCGGCTGGCCATCCGCATCCAGCACAATGACACCTTCGCCGGCGGCGAAGCGCCCGATCAGCGTCGCGTCCATCCCGACCGGTGGCGGCCGCCCATGCGGCGCCGCCAGCAGCAGCTCGTAGTCGTCGCCGCCGATCCATGCCTTGTCGCGCCATGCCGGCCCCGCCGCGGCGGCTTGCGGCGAGAGCGGGATGCGCGCAGCTTCGACCACCGCCGACACGCCGCTGGCGCGGCAGATATGGCCAAGGTCCTGGAACAGCCCGTCCGACACATCCATCGCCGCAGTGGCCCAGCCCTGGATCGGAATGCCCAGCCGGGGCGACGGCAGGTCGTAGCGGCCTTTCAGGTAACCGCCGGGATCGGCCAGTTCGCCCCGGGCGGCGTACAGCCCCAGCACGCCGTCACCGATCGTGCCGGTGACGTAAAGATCGTCGCCCGCCTTGGCGCCCGAGCGGCGGATTGCCGTGCCCGGCGCAACGTGGCCGATGGCGGTGAGCGACAGGCTGAGCGGGCCCGGCGTTTCCGTGGTGTCGCCGCCCAGCATGGCGATCCCGAACGCCTCCTGGTCCAGCTTCAACCCGGCGGCGAACCCGGCGAACCAGTCCTCCCCCAGCGAGCGCGGCACGGAAATGGTGATCAGGTAGCCCAACGGCTCTGCGCCCATCGCCGCGAGATCCGATAGGTTCACCCGCAGCAGCTTGCGCGCGATCAGCCCAGGCGCGGTGCCCGGCAGGAAGTGCACGGACTCCACCATCGCATCCGCTGTCACCACCAGTTCGCGGCCAGCCGGCGGCGCAAATACGGCGGCATCGTCGGTCAGGTCTAGCGACCCCGGCCCGGCCAGCGGGCGGAAGTGGCGCGCGATCCGGGAGAACTCGGGCGGGAGGGGCAGATGCTCTACCTTTCTTCTCCCTCTCCGGGGGGAGAGGGTGTTCGAGTTGAGGGAGAGCGCTCTTAGGCCTCCACGAAATCCCCAGCTCGCAGCGACCGTGCCATCCGGTCCAGCAAACCATTGGCCATGCGCGGTTCATCGCCGGTGAAGAAGCCGTGCGCCACGTCCAGGTACTCGTTGATCACCACCCGGGCCGGCGGGCCGTCCTGCATGTCCAGTTCGGCGCCCGCGGCGCGCAGCAAGGCGCGCAACACCGGGTCAAGCCGCGCGAACGGCCATTCCTCCGGCAAGGACTCGGCTACAAGCGCATCCAGCCGGTCCTGCTGCAGCACGGCGGCGCGCACGATGCGGCCGAACAGTTTGACGTCGGCATCCGGCGCGCGGCCTTCCTCGAACCCGCCAGTGCCGGGCAACTCGCCCAGGCGGTGACGGATGAACTGGTCCACGATCGTCTCCACCGTCTCGCCGGTCTGCTCCGACTGGAACAGCGCCTGCACGGCGGCGACGCGGCTCGCCGTGCGGGGCCGGGTCTTGGGCGATGGCTTGGCCATCAAGCCGCGCCCAGCCGCCGCGCCGCATCGACCTGGCGCAACGCGGCGACCGCAGCCTCCGCACCCTTGTTGTGGCCGTCGGCGCCGGACCGGGCGGTGGCCTGCGCCAGCGTGTCCACTGTCAGCAGGCCGGTTCCAAGCGCGATGCCGTATTGCAGCGCCACGTCCATCAACCCGTTCATGCTGGCTGCGCAGATAAAGTCGTAATGGTCCGTTTCCCCGCGCACGACGCAGCCCAATGCGATGAAGCCGTCGAACTTCGCCGTTCCGCGCAACGCGATGCGGATCGCCTGCGGCAACTCGAACGCGCCCGCCACGTCCAGCACCTCGTGCGTCGCGCCCGCCTCGCCGAGGATGCGGATGGCGGCCGTGGTCATGCCGTCCACGACCTCCTTGTAGTAGGGCGCCCGGACCAGCAGCATCTTCGCTGGCGGCCCTTGGACAGCGGGTGCGGCCGGCAATGGGGCGTCGATCGTGCTCATTCGCAGGCGCCGTCGATCGACCGCTGATCGACGATGTTCAGCCCGTAAGCCTCCAGCCCGATCACCGTGCGGTGCGTGTTCGACAGCAGCACCATGTCCCGCACGCCCAGATCGACCAGGATCTGCGCGCCCACCCCGTAATCCCGCAACGACTGCACCGGCCGCGGGCTGCCGGCCATGCGGGCCACCCGTTCCGACAGGGAGTTCTTGATCGCCTCGCGGATCAGCACCACCACGCCCCGGCCCTCGGCGGCGATCATGCGCATCGCGCCGTGCAGCGCCGTGGGGTGCGGGCCACCCAGCATGTCCCCCAGCAGGTCCACGGCATGCACGCGCACCAGCGGCGGCTTGCCGTCTTTCAAGTCGCCTTTGATCAGCACCAGATGCTCGGCGTATTCCACCGTGTTGGCATAGACGAGCATCCGCCACTCGCCGCCCTCGACATGGTCGATCACGCCCTCATGCACGCGCTTGACCAGCCTTTCGTGCCGGCGGCGGTGCGCGATCAGGTCCGCGATGGTGCCGAGCTTCAGGTTGTGGTGCTGCGCGAACCCGACCAGGTCCGGCAGCCGCGCCATCGACCCGTCATCGTTCATGATCTCGCAGATCACGCCAGCCGGGTTCAGCCCTGCCAGCCGGGCGATGTCCACCGCCGCCTCGGTATGCCCGGCGCGGATCAGCGTGCCGCCTTCGCGCGCCATCAGCGGGAATACGTGACCCGGCGTGGTGATCTCGTCGCGCCCGGTTTCCGGATTGATCGCAACCGCAACCGTATGGGCGCGGTCATAGGCGGAGATGCCGGTCGTGACTCCCTCGCGCGCCTCGATCGACACGGTGAAAGCGGTCTGGTGCCGCGTGCCGTTGGCCTGCGCCATCAGCGGCAGGCCGAGCTTTTCGACGCGTTGCCGGGTCATGGCGAGGCAGATCAGCCCGCGCGCATGGCGGGCCATGAAGTTGATCGCGTCCGGCGTGGCGAACTGGGCGGGGATGACGAGGTCGCCCTCGTTCTCCCTGTCCTCATCATCCACCAGGATGAACATCCGCCCGGCGCGGGCTTCCTCGATGATGTCCGCCGCACTGGTGATGTACTCGTGCAGGCTCGCGCGTTTCAGCTCGCTCATGGAGAGTTCCTACGCCGTCTCGGCCAACCGCGCCACGTAGCGAGCGAGCGTGTCGATCTCGATATTGATGGGTGAGCCGGGATGAAGCTCTCCCAGATCGGTATTCTCCAGCGTGTGCGGGATGATGTTCACGCCGAACGTGTCGGGGCCGACTTCATTCACCGTCAGCGAGATGCCGTTCACCGCGACGCTGCCCTTCACCGCGATGAACCGCGCCAGCTTGGCCGGCACGCGCATGACGAACCGGGTCGAGCCGTTTTCCGGCGTGCGGGAGACGACCTCGCCAACCCCGTCCACATGGCCCGAGACGAGGTGGCCGCCAAGCTCATCCCCGAGCCGCAACGACCGCTCCAGGTTGACCCGTGTGCCCGGTTTCCACGTGCCCAGGGTGGTATGGGCGAGCGTTTCGGCCGACGCGTCCACCGCGAACGTATCGGCGCCCAGCTCCACGGCTGTCAGGCAGCAGCCGGAGCAGGCGATGGAGGCGCCGATGGCCGGTGGTTCGGACCAGGCCTGCTCGATCACCAGGCGCATGTCGCGCCCGGCGGAGATTGGCTCCACGCTGCGCACCCGGCCGACGGCGGTGATGATGCCGGTGAACATCAGGCGGCTCGCTTGAATTCGGTCATCATGTCGTCTCCCACGGGGGTCGAATTCGTCCGGACGAAGCGCGGCATGGCGGGCAGGGTGGTCACGCCAAACGCCTGCGCCGCCGGCCAGCCGTCGCCCCCCATGATGCAAGGCGCGTGAAACCAAGCAATCCGGTCCACCAGCCCATCCCGCAGCAGCCCCGCCGCAATCTGCGCGCCACCCTCGACCAGCACCCGCGTCAGGCCCGCAGCGCCGAGCGCCGCCAGCCCGGCGGCCAGGTCCACCCCGCGTTCACCGCCGCCCACCGGCAGCAGCCGCACCCCGGCGCCGGAAAATGCCTCCCGCCGGTCGGAGGGAACGCCGCCGCGATGGATGATCCAGGTCGGGTCGGTGGTCGCCGAGGACACAAGATGCGCCGTGAGCCGCGTCCGCAGATGGCTGTCCACGACGATGCGGACCACCGGCGTGGCCCGGAAGCCAGGGATCCGGCACGTCAGTTGCGGGTTGTCGGCCGCCACGGTGCCGACGCCGACCAGCACCGCGTCATGGCGGCCGCGCAGGGCATGGGCCGCTTCGCGCGCCGCCGGGCCGGTGATCCACTGGCTTTCGCCGCTCCGCGTCGCAATGCGGCCATCCAGCGTGCTGGCCAGCTTCAGCGTCACCAGCGGCCGGCCTTCGCGGATCCGGCGCAGAAAACCCTCCTGCAACGCATCCGCTTCGGCGGTCAGGACGCCGGTGACCACCTCGATCCCAGCGGCACGCAGGCGCGCGATGCCCGCGCCATCGACCCGCGGATCGGGATCGTTCCCGCCGATGATGACGCGGGCGATCCCGGCCTCGATCAGCGCCTCGGTGCAGGGCGGGGTCTGTCCGGTATGGTTGCAGGGTTCGAGCGTGACGTAGGCATCGGCACCGCGCGCCACATCCCCCGCCACCGCCAGCGCCTGCGTCTCGGCATGCGGCCGGCCGCCCGGTGCGGTCACCGCCCGCGCGACAACCCGGCCCTCGCGCACGATCACGCAGCCGACGGACGGATTGGGCCAGGTGGTGCCCAGCCCGCGCCGGGCCAGCGCCAGGGCGGCGCGCATGTGCTGGGGGTCGATCATTCCAGCGATGTGGGTTCTTCGAGCGACCCCAGAAAGGCCTCGAAATCCTTTGCCTCGCGGAAGTTCCGATAGACGCTGGCGAAACGGACGTAGGCCACCGCGTCGATGTCCTTCAGCGTCTCCATCACCATCTCGCCCACCTGCTTGGACGGGATGTCGTTTTCGCCCGACGCTTCGAGTTGCCGGACGATGCCGTTGATGATCCGCTCGATCCGCTCCTCGCCGACCGGCCGCTTGCGCAACGCGATGCGGACGGAGCGTGCCAGCTTGTCCCGGTCGAACGCCACCCGGCGCCCATCGCTCTTCACCACCGTCAACTCGCGCAGTTGCACCCGCTCGATGGTGGTGAACCGCTGCCCACACCCGATGCAAGACCGCCGCCGCCGGATCGCCGCCGAGTCGTCGGTCGGCCGGCTGTCTTTGACCTGGGTATCGTCATGTCCGCAGAAGGGGCACCTCATACGTGGCCGCAGTCCGTCGGGTGGGTAAGCAAAGCGCGACCCACCATCGTCATGCCGGAACCGTCAATAAATCGGAAACCGCGCACAAAGCGCCCGCACCCGCGCCGCCACGGCCTGCTCCGCCGCGTCATTCCCACCGTCATTCGACCGCGATAGCCCCTCCAGCACCTCGTTGATCATCTCGCCGACCTGGCGGAACTCGGCCTCTCCGAACCCACGCGTCGTGGCGGCGGGGCTGCCGAGGCGGATGCCGCTGGTGACGGCGGGCTTGGCCGGGTCGAACGGGATGGCGTTCTTGTTCGCCGTCATCAGCGCACGTTCCAGGCTCGCCTCGGCCGCTTTGCCCGTGGTGTTCTTCGGCCGCAGGTCGACCAGCACCAGATGGCAATCGGTCCCGCCGGTGACGATGTCGCAGCCCAGTTCGCGCAGCGTTTCGCCGAGCACCCGGGCGTTGTCCAGCACCGCCTTCTGGTAGGTCCGGAACTCCGGGCGCAGCGCTTCGCCGAACGCCACCGCCTTGCCGGCGATCACGTGCATCAAGGGGCCGCCCTGCAGGCCTGGGAACACGGCGGAGTTGATCTTCTTCGCCAGGTCTTCGTCATTCGTCAGGATCATGCCGCCACGCGGCCCGCGCAGGGTCTTGTGCGTCGTCGTCGTCACCACGTGCGCGTGCGGGAAGGGCGAGGGATACAGCCCCGCCGCCACCAGCCCGGCATAATGCGCCATATCCACCAGGAAGATCGCGCCCACCTCGTCCGCCACGGCGCGGATGCGCGGGAAGTCGATCGCGCGCGGATAGGCCGAGCCGCCGGCGATGATCATCTTGGGCCGCTCGGCGCGCGCCATGCGCTCCAGCTCCTCATAGTCCAGCAGCCCATCGTCGCGCCGCACGCCGTATTGGATCGCGTGGAACCACTTGCCGGACAGGTTGGGCGCCGCGCCATGGGTCAGGTGACCGCCGGAAGCCAGGCTCATGCCCAGGATGGTGTCGCCGGGCTTGATCGTGGCCAGGAACACCGCCTGATTCGCCTGCGCGCCCGAATGCGGCTGCACGTTGGCGAACCCGCAGCCGAACAGCTCCTTCGCGCGGTCGATCGCCAGTTGCTCGGCGACGTCCACCTCGACGCAGCCGCCATAGTAGCGCCGCCCGGGGTAGCCCTCGGCATACTTGTTGGTCAGCACCGAGCCCTGCGCTTCCAGCACCGCGGCCGAGACGATGTTCTCGCTTGCGATCAGCTCGATCCCGTCCTGCTGGCGGGCGAGTTCAGCCCGCAGCACGGCTGCGATCGCCGGGTCCGTCTCCGAGAGTGGTGCAGAAAAGAAACGCTGCGGCAGCGTGGGCGCGGTTTGCTCGTTCATGAAGTGAACCATCCGGTAGGGCTGCGGGTTGCGTAACACGGCTAGGTGCCGGCTTGGAACCGATCTGGAAGGATAGCTGCGATGGGCGTGATCGATAGGTTCATGCAGCGCAAGCCCATCGGCGGCGAAGACGAGCTCGGGCTGCAGCGCAGTCTCGGCGCGCCGAACCTCGTCGCACTGGGAATCGGCGCCATCATCGGGGCAGGGCTGTTCTCCCTGACCGGCATCGCGGCCGCGGACTACGCCGGCCCGGCGGTCGTTCTCAGTTTCCTCATCGCCGGCGCGGGGTGCGCCTTCACCGGTCTTTGCTACAGCGAGCTGGCGGGCATGATCCCGTCCGCCGGGTCCGCCTATTCCTACGCCTACGCCGCACTGGGCGAGCTGGTGGCTTGGATCATCGGCTGGGACCTGCTGCTGGAATATGCCGTCGGCGCCGGCACCGTCGCCGTCTCCTGGTCGAGCTACGCGTCGTCCCTGTTGCATGGCTGGGGCATCGACTTGCCGCACTGGCTCGCCGCAGGCCCCGCGGACGGCGGACTGGTCAATCTGCCCGCCGTCTTCATCATCACAGCGCTCTCCCTGCTGCTGATCGGCGGGGTGAGCGAGTCGGCACGGGTCAACGCCGTCATCGTCGTCATCAAGGTTTGCGTGGTGCTGGTGGTGATCGGGCTGGGGGCGTTTTACGTCCACCTGGCCAACTACCAGCCGTTCATTCCCCCGAACAAAGGCTCGTTCGGTGAATTCGGGCTGACCGGCATCCTGCGCGGCGCGGGCGTGGTGTTTTTCGCCTATCTCGGCTTCGACGCCGTCAGCACGACCGCCGCCGAAGCGAAGGAGCCGCAGAAGACGATGCCGATCGGCATCCTCGGCTCGCTCGCGATCTGCACCGTGCTCTACGTCGGCTTCGCCTTGGTGCTCACCGGCATGGTCAAATACTCCGACATGCACGGCGACGCGTCACCCGTCGCCACCGCGATCGACAAGACGCCGTTCGCCTGGCTTCAGGTCACGGTCAAGCTGGGCGTCTTGCTCGGCTTCACGTCGGTCATCCTCGTCGGCCTGCTCGGGCAAAGCCGCGTGCTGCTGGCCATGGCGCAGGACGGCATGGTGCCGCGTGTGTTCGGCCGCCTGCACCGGACCCGGCATACCCCCTGGGTCGGCCACCTCGTGATGATGGTGCTGACCAGCGTGCTGGCCGCGTTCGTGCCGGTGGAGGCGCTGGGCAAGATGACGTCCGTCGGCACGCTGCTGGCCTTCGCCATCGTCTGCGCCGGCGTGCTGGTGCTGCGCTGGCGCGAGCCGGAGCGCAAACGCTCGTTCCGCGTGCCGTGGAGCCCCCTCATCCCCTCGCTCGGGATCGCGACCTGCCTGCTGATGATGGTGTCGCTGCCATGGCAGACCTGGCTACGACTGGCCGCCTGGTTTGCGCTCGGGCTGGTGATCTACGCCGTTTACAGCCACGCGCAGAGTTCGCGCGTCAGGGAGCGGGCGGCAGGGCAGGCAGCGCGGCAATGAAGCTCGGCACGCGGCGGATCGCGTCCTCGCGCGCCACCGGGTCCGTGCCCGTGTGGGCGCGCCCGCCCACAGGCGTCGCCAGGCCGGAGCGCGCTTTGACCGGCGTGTTGGGTGCATCGAAATCGTGGTAGGCGCTGGGATAGGTCACCAGCGTGACCTTGCCCGGCACGCGTTCCGCCAGTTCGTGGCAGGGGGCGGCAGGCGTCCAGTCATCCGCCTCGCCCATCAGGATCAGCAACGGCGCCACCGGGCGCCAGTCCTTCGTCTCTGACGGCACCCGGCACCCCGGGTAGAACGCCACCAGCCCGCGGATCAGCCCGGCTGGCACATCCGGCCGCTCCCGCCCTGCAGCCAGCACTGTGCTGCCGCCGTCGGACCAGCCCATCAGCACCAGCCCGCCCTTCGGCGTGTCCGGCCGCTCCGCCAGCCAGCGCAGCGAGGCGAGGGCGTCCTGCCGCCGCAGCCCGGACGCCGTCACCGCACGGCCACGCGCCCCGCATTGCGAACCGAGCCCGCGGGAGCCATAGCTGTCCGGCATCAGCACGGTGTGGCCGAGGGAGGACAGCCGCCGCCCCCAATCGCCGTCCCGGCTCGGGAACGGCCCGCCGCACCCATGCAACGCCACGATCGACACGCCGCGCACCCGGCCCTGCGCCGGGTAGAGGTCGGCGTTCAGGATGATGCCGTCAGGGCCGGGCACCCTGATGGTTTCGGCACGGGCAGGCCCCATCGCGAGCACAACCATCAACGCCAGCCACACGAACCGCATCGGCCCACCACATCGTTTCGACCCTGGCCGTTGGCTCTACCGGTTCGGGCGCGCGCGGTCTACGCTTGAGCCATGAGCACAAGCCGCTACCCCACGATACGGATGCGCCGCAACCGGCGCGATGACTGGACCCGGCGCCTGGTCGCCGAGACCAACCTCACCGTCAACGACCTGATCTGGCCGATCTTCCTGATCGAGGGCGAAAACCGGGTCACGCCGGTGGACTCCATGCCCGGCGTCAGCCGCGTGACGCTGGACCGGCTTGCGGAGCACGTTCGGCCAGCCGCGCAACTCGGCATCCCTGCTATCGCGCTGTTCCCCAACATCCCCGCCGACCGCAAGGACGCCGAGGGCAGCGAGGCGCTGAACCCCGACAACCTGATGTGCCGCGCCGCCCGGCTGCTGCGCCGCGAGTATCCGGACATCGGCCTGCTCGGGGACGTGGCGCTCGACTGCTACACCAGCCACGGCCATGACGGCGTGATCCGCGACGGCTACGTGCATAACGATGAGAGCGTGGCCGTGCTGATCCAGCAATCGCTGCACCAGGCCCAGGCCGGCATCACCGTGATCGCCCCCTCCGACATGATGGACGGCCGCATCGGCGCCATCCGCGCCGGGCTGGACCAGGCCGGGCTGATCGACACGAGGATCATGAGCTACGCGGTCAAATACGCCAGCGCCTTCTACGGCCCTTTCCGCGACGCCGTCGGCACCGGCAGCGCGCTGAAGGGCGACAAGAAAACCTACCAGATGGACCCGGCGAACACCGACGAAGCGCTGCGTGAGGTCGAGCAGGACCTGGCCGAGGGCGCCGACATGGTGATGGTCAAGCCCGGCATGCCTTATCTGGACGTGGTGCGCCGTGTGCATGAGCGCTTCGGCGTGCCCACCTTCGCCTACCAGGTGTCCGGCGAATACGCGATGATCGCCGGTGCCGCCGAACGCGGCTGGATCGACGGCGAGCGCGCGATGCTGGAAAGCCTGCTGGGCTTCAAGCGCGCAGGGGCAGCGGGCGTGCTGACGTATTTCGCGGTGGCTGCGGCGAGGGTTCTGCGGGGATAAAGTCCGGCATCCGGGCGAGCAGAGGGTTCTCCCTCTCCCTTTGGGAGAGGGCTGGGGTGAGGGGCCGACGCAACCGGCAGTCGATCATGGCGGTCGGCTCCTAGCTCTACTCTCTCCTAAGGAACAGGAGGTTCAAGGCGCCGCGGTCTGCGCGGTGACCTTCGACAACGCCGTTTGATACGCCGCCGGGTGAGCGAGCAGGAAACCCGCCGCCGTCAAATCCGCATCGCGCCCCTCCGCCGCGGGGCAGGCGTTGCGCAACTCCACGACCTGCGCCACTGGAAGCGGGGCGCGCGCGGCGTTGTGGCGGGACAAGGCGGCGGCCATATCCTGGCGGCCATGCAGCAGGTCGGTCAGTTCTGTGGCCAGCAGATCCTCGCCCAGGCTGGTGCAGATTTGTGGCAGCACCCCCAACCCCTGGATCGGCCAGCCGCCCGGCGCCAGCACGCGGCTCCAGGTGACGAACAGCTCGCCGCCGTCGGGCAGCGGGGCGATCGTCTGGACGAGGCCTTTGCCGAGGGTGGAACTGCCAATGACGACCGCGCGGCCGTTATCGGCGAGTGCCGCGGCCATGATCTCCGCAGCGCTGGCCGTGCGGCCGTCCACCAGGATGATGATTGGGCGGCCGTGCGCGGAGTCGTTGCCCGCCTCGGCAGACCAGACGCGGCTGCTGTCCGGGTTGCGCCCGGCGGTGGTGGTGATCACGCCGGCGGTCAGCATCTGCTGCACCACCGACACGGACTGCCGCAGCAGGCCGCCACGATTGCCGCGCAGGTCGATCACCAGCCCGCGCACCTTGTGCCCCGTGAACCCGGCGGCAAGCGCGGCGGCAAATTGCTCGTCCGTATCGTTGCTGAACCCGGTGAGGTGGATCAGCACAACGTCATCCAGCCGCTCGGCGGTGACGGTCTGCGGCGGCACGAATGCGCGCTCGATCGCCGCACTCCGGCCGCGGCCGCGGCTGCGCCACGCGACGCGCACCGACGTGCCCTCCGGCCCGTTGATCATTGCCTCGACGGTGCCGGGGTCTTCGCCGCGGATGACCTGCCCATCCACGCTGACGATCACGTCGCCCGGCCGCAACCCGGCGTCGTCACCGGGGCTGCTGGGTGAGACGTCCTGCACCACGACGCCGGCGCGGGTGCGGCCGAGCGAGACACCCAAGCCAGCCTGGCCGGAGCGGCGATCGCGTTCGGTATCGGCGGCGCCGGGCGGGACGTAGCGCGAATATGGGTCGAGGTGATTGAACAACTCGTCGAAGAACGAGCGCAAAAACCCCTGCGTGCTGGCGCTGCGGACCGGCTCTGAAATGGCTGCCGCCGCGACGCCCATCGCGGCCGCCATCTGCGCCCAGCCGTCCGTATTTTCGGCGCTGGGCAACGGTGCGCTGAACACGGTTCTGCCGGCTTGCCGCAGCAGCACCTGATCCTCCCGCAACTCGGGCATCAGCGACTGGTCGAGCGTGGTGAGCCCGCGCAGGCCCCACATCGTCATTTGCGGGATCGATTCGTTTTCCAGCGTCCGCGGCGTGATGAACGCCATCGCCGTGCTGAGCACGGAAGCCGCGACTGGGCCGTCGAAACCGTCCGCGGCATGGGACACGCAAGGGACGAACCAGAGCAGTACCATAAGGAGAGCAGCCCGGCTCACGAACGGCGGGGTTTCGGTGCCGTAACGGTGTGGGTCGGCGAGGTGTTTCTCCGGGCGCTGCCAGCGGTCAAACCGAAGATCAGCCCACCGGTCACCGGACTGGCTTCCATCAGCCGCACATCCAGGGTCTGCGCCAAATGGAACGACATGCGACTCTTCCGGCCTGTCAACGACTTGGTTGCCTCATCATGCATCCAGAAATCGTCGGGCAGAGCGGACAGAGGCACCAGCCCGCTTGCACCCGTTGCCGATAAAGTGACGAACAAGCCGAAGCGTGTCACGCCCGAGATGCGCGCTGCGAACTCCGCACCCGTCTTATCGGCCATATAAGCGGCCAAATAGCGGTCGATTGCGTCCCGTTCGGCCAGAGCGGCGCGCCGCTCCGTGGCCGTGATGTGCTCGGCCGTATCCTCGAACCGGGCCGACTCGGAGTCGGCCAGTCCGTCGGCGCCAGCGCCGAGTCCGCGAATCAGCGCGCGGTGAACGCACAGGTCGGCATAGCGGCGGATCGGGCTGGTGAAATGCGCGTAGCGCGGCAGCGCCAAACCAAAATGGCCGATATTGTCGGGCGAATACTGCGCCTGGCTTTGCGAACGCAGCACCACCTCGTTCACCAGCGGCGCCTGCTCGGTCCCTTGCACCTGTTTCAGCACCGCATCGAGGTCACGCGGATGGATCTGGCCTTGCGGCGGCAGGCCGATGCTCATGCCATGCAGGAAGGACCGCAGCGCCTCCATCTTCTCGTCCGATGGCGGCGCATGGATGCGGTACATGCACGGCAAATGCAGCCCTTCGAGCGCTTCGGCCGCGGCCACATTGGCCAGCACCATGAACTCCTCGATCAGCCGGTGGCTGTCGAGCCGCGGGCGCGGGGTGATCGCGGCCACCTTGCCCGCATCGTCCAGCGTAACCTTCCGCTCCGGCAAATCCAGGTCGAGCGTGCCGCGTGCCTGCCGCGCCGAAAGCAGCGCGCGGAAGGCGGCATACAGCGCCGGGATCGGCAGGCCGAGATCGTCACTCGCGTCTTGCGCGTCCTGCACCTGCTCGTAGGTCAGCCGGGCGACGGAGCGCATCAGCCCGCGACCGAACCGGTGCGCTGTCTTCTTGCCCGCCGCGTTGACGCGCATTTCCACGAACAGGCAGCCGCGCTCCTCCTCCGGGCGCAGGCTGCACCAGCCGTTGGACAGCGCTTCGGGCAGCATCGGCACGACGCGGTCCGGGAAATACACGCTGTTGCCGCGCTCCCACGCGGTGCGGTCGAGCGGGGAGCCGGTGGGCACGTAATGGGCCACGTCGGCGATGGCGACGATCAGCCGGTGGCCGTCGCCATCCGCTTCGGCGAACACTGCGTCGTCGAAATCCCGCGCGTCCTCGCCGTCGATGGTGACCAGTGGGACGTCGCGCAGGTCCTCCCGTCTGCCCAACGGAACAGCGCGGGCAGCCTCCGCCTGCTCGATCGCGGCCGGCGGGAACACGTCGGGGATGTCGTGGGTGTGGATGCACACCAGGCTCACCGACCGGGCGTCGCCCATGCGGCCAAGCCGCTCCAGGACGCGGGCGGATTTCAGCCCGTACATGCGGCTCGGCATCGGCGCGCCGAGCACGATCTCGCCTTCCTCGGCGTCCATCGTGTCGCCGGGCGCGACCTGCCAGTCGGCCTTCTGCCGGCGGTCGGTCGGCTGGATGCGCCCGCCATGCTCGAGCTTGTGGAACACGCCCAGCACGCGGCCGGGCGCGTCGGTCAGCCGCTTCAAGGTGCGGCCCTCGTATTTGCCGTTGCCGATCGGCCGCAGCTTGGCCACCACTCGCTCGCCGGGCGCCAGCGCCGGGGCATCGCGGCGTTCCGGCGCCATCAGCACCATCGGCGGCGGGCCGTTGCCCTCCCACTCCACCGGGCGGCCGACCGCGTCGCCACCCGGGTCGGTGCCGGTGATCTGCACCACCATGGAATCGGGCAGGCGGCCCGGCGGCGTGAAGCGGCGATGTCCAGCCGGGGCGATCGTGCCCTCGTTGGAAAGCCCCTTCAGCAAGCCGCGCAATGCCACACGGTGTTCCGGACCCAGCCGGAACTCGCGCTCGATCTCCCGTTTGCCGACCCGGCCGGTGGACCGCTTGATGAAATCGCGCACGGCTTCGCGCGAGGGCAGGGGAGCGGGCGGGGCGTCGTCCTTTCGCCGGCGCGCCAACTCAGCCGGCCTTGCGGGCCTTGGCGGCGCTGGCCTTCGCCTTGGCTTTCTTCTTCGCCGGCTTGCGCTTGGCCGGCGTCTTGAGCGGGGTCGCCTTCGCCGCGATCGCGACGCCCTCGGCCGGCGCTGCCTTCTTCGCCGGCTTGCGGGCGGCAACCTTCTTGCCGCCGGGCTTGGCCTTCAGCGGCTTGCCCTTCTCGGCCAGCAGCGCCACGGCCTGTTCCGCTGTGACGTCTTCCATGGCAACGCCGCGCGGCACGTTGGCGACCATGTTGCCGCCCTGCACGTAGGGGCCGAAACGCCCTTTCTTGACCACCAGCGGCTCGCCGGTTTTCGGGTGCGGGCCGAGCGACTTCACCGAATCCAGCTTCTTCTGTAGCGCGTCCACGGCGCGGTTCACGCCGATCGACAGCACATCGTCATCCTTGTCGAGCGAGGCGAAGATCGCGCCCATCTTCACATACGGTCCGAACCGGCCGATCCCCGCCTCCATCAGCTCGCCGGTCGAGGGATGCGCCCCGATCGCCCGCGGCAGCGACAGCAGCCCCAGCGCCTGATCGAGCGAGATGGTGTCGCCCTCCATGCCGCGGGGCAGCGACGCCCGGCGCGGCTTGGACTTCTTGTCTTCCGGGTCGGGCGTGCCTTGCTGCACATAGACGCCGTATGGGCCGCGGCGGACGGTGATGTCCTCCCCCGTCTCCGGGTGGTGCCCCAACTCGCGCATCCCCTCCTTCAGGGTGTCGCCTTCGTCACCGCCGTCGATCGCGAGGCGTCGCGTGTACTGGCAGGCCGGGTAGTTGGAGCAGCCGATGAACGATCCGTGGCGGCCGAGCTTCAGCCCGAGCCGTCCGGTGTGGCAGACGGCGCAGACCCGCGGATCGGTGCCGTCATCGCGCTTGGGGAAGAAATGCTCGCCCAGGTCATGGTCCAGCGCGTCGATGACGTCGGAGATCTTCAGCTCGCGCGTCTGCTCGATCGCGTGGGAGAAGTCGCGCCAGAACTTCTCCATCACTACGCGCCAATCGGCCTGCCCGGCGGAGATGTCGTCGAGCTGTTCCTCCAGCCCCGCGGTGAACCCGGTATCGACGTAGCGCTCGAAGAACGAGGTGAGGAACGCAGTCACCAGCCGCCCGCGGTCCTCCGGCACGAAGCGCCGGTTTTCCATGCGGACGTAGTTGCGGTCGCGCAGCACGGACAGGATGGAGGCGTAGGTGGAGGGCCGGCCAATCCCCAGTTCTTCCATGCGCTTGACCAGGCTGGCTTCGGAGTAGCGCGGCGGCGGCTGGGTGAAGTGCTGCTCGGCCGCGACCTTATCCCGCCGCAGCGGATCACGCTCCTGCATCGGCGGCAACATGCGGGTGTCTTCCCGGCTGTCGCCCTCGGGCGCATCGTCCGTGGCCTCGCGGTACAGCTTCAGGAAGCCGTCGAACGCTACGATGGAGCCGTTGGCGCGCAGTTTTGTCCCGCCGCTGGCGATATCGACCGCGACCTGGTCCAGCTCGGCCGACGCCATCTGGCTCGCGACGGCGCGCTTCCAGATCAGGTCGTACACCCGGCGCTGCTCGTCATTCAGGTAGCGGCCCACCTGATCGGGCGTGCGCTCGACGTCGGTGGGGCGGATTGCCTCGTGCGCCTCCTGGGCGTTCTTGGCCTTGGAGCTATATTCCCGCGGCGCGCCGGGCACGTAATCGCGGCCGTAGGCCTCGCCGACGTGGCCGCGGATCGCCGCGATGGCTTCCTTGGCCATCTGCACGCCGTCCGTCCGCATGTAGGAGATCAGGCCGACAGTTTCGCCGCCGATGTCCACGCCTTCATAAAGCTGCTGCGCCACGCGCATCGCCGCCTGCGCCCCTAGCCCGAGCTTGCGGCTGGCGTCCATCTGGAACGTGGACGTGGTGAACGGCGGCTGCGGGTTGCGCTTGACCCGGCGGCGCTCCACCGACGCAACGGAGAATTGCCCTGCCTCCACGGCTGCCCGTGCGGCGTTGGCCTTCTCGGCATTGTTCAAATCGAATTGGTCGAGCCGCTTGCCGTCCACATGCGACAGCCGGGCGGTGAACGGCGCGCCGGCCGGCGTGGTGAAATGCGCCTCGACCGTCCAGTACTCGCGCGGCCGGAAGACCTCGATCTCGGCTTCCCGCTCGCACACCAGGCGGAGTGCGACGGATTGCACGCGCCCGGCGGACCGGCTGCCCGGCAGCTTGCGCCACAGCACGGGGGACAGGGTGAAGCCCACCAGGTAGTCCAGCGCGCGCCGGGCCAGGTAGGCCTCGATCAGCGGCTGATCCAGGTCGCGCGGATGCGCCATGGCGTATTGCACGGCGGTCTTGGTGATTTCGTTGAAGGTGATGCGCTGGACGTCCACGCCCTTCAGCGCCTTCTTGTCCTCCAGCATCGCCCGTACGTGCCAGGAGATCGCTTCGCCTTCCCGGTCCGGGTCGGTGGCAAGCCATAGCCGGTCCGCACCCTTCAGCGCCTTGGCGATCGCGGTGACCTGGCGGTTGCCGCGCTCGTCCGCCGCCCAGTCCATCGCGAAGTTCTCGTCCGGCCGCACAGATCCGTCTTTCGGCGGCAGATCGCGCACGTGACCGAAGCTCGCCAGCACGGTGAACTTGTCGCCAAGGTACTTATTGATGGTTTTTGCCTTGGCGGGCGATTCGACGACGACGACGTCGGTCATGAGGTCCTTAGATCAAGAAAGAAGCACAACCCGATGGCCCGGAAGGGTTTCTATGAGTCCGTCCAGTTCCAGCACGAGCAGTACTGCCATAACTGACGATGCCGACAACTGGCAGCGCCGTATCAGATCGTCAACAGGGGTGGGGTCTGGCCCGAGCAGCGCGCACACCGCGGAACGGGCCTGCGCGCTGTCGGCGGGCGGCTGTTCGGCCTGCCAGCTTGCTTCGGTTTCCTCGAACCCCAACGGCAGCGCCTCGGGTTGCGGACCTTGGTCCGGCAGCGCCTCCAGCACGTCGGATGCCTGGCCGACCAGCGTCGCGCCGCCGCGAATCAGGTCATTGGAGCCGTGGCAGCGCGGGTCCAGCGGCGAACCGGGGATCGCCATGACGATGCGGTGGGCGTCCAGCGCCTGCTGCGCCGTGATCAGACTGCCGGAGTGGCGTGCCGCCTCGACGACCACCAGGCCGAGCGACAACCCGGCGATGATCCGGTTGCGCCGCGGGAAATGCCGGCTTTGCGGCGCCGTGCCGAGCGGGGCTTCTGCGACGACCACGCCGCGTTCCGCGATCTTGGCCTGCAACCCGGCGTTTTCCGGCGGGTAAGGCACGTCCAGCCCGCCCGCGACCGCCGCCGCCGTCGTGCCCGTGTGCAGCGCCCCCGTGTGCGCCGCGGTGTCGATGCCGCGCGCCAGCCCGGACACCACGAGGATGCCGTGACTGGCTAGTTCCGCCGCCAGCGTTTCCGCCATGCGCTGGCCGTTGGCGGACGCATTGCGCGCGCCGACCAGCCCGACAGCCCGGCGGCTGAGCAACGCCGGGTCGCCGAGCACGGAGATCACGGGCGGCGCATCCTCCAGCAGGGCCAGCAGGTCCGGGTAATCCGGCTCGCCCAGCACCAGCAGGCGGGCGCCGAACCGGTTGATCTTGTTGAGTTCGGCCTCTGCAGCCGCGGCACTGGTGATCACGGGCGGCGTTGCGCGGCCGCCAGCCCGGGCGAGGCCGGGCAGCGCGTCGATCGCCTCCTCCGCCTGCGGGAACCGCGCCAGCAATCGGCGGAAGGTGAGCGGGCCGACGCCTGGGGTGCGGGCAAGCCGCAGCCTGCCCAGGCGTTCGGCCGGGGTCATCGCTGCCCGATCCTCGGTTCGGTCCCGCCGCGCAACCGCTCGATATTGGCCCGGTGGCACCAGATGATCCAGGCGGCCATGAGCGGAACCGGCCACGGATACGGGTGGATCAGCATTGCCAGGAACGGGCTGGCGGCGCAGGCGATCAGCGCGGCCAGCGAGGAAATCCGCAACGTCGCAGCGACCGCCAGCCAGACCGCCGAGGCAGCAAGCCCGAGCGGCCAGGCAATGCCGAACAGCACGCCAACCCCGGTCGCGACGCCCTTGCCGCCCCGGAAGCGCAACCACGGCGAAAGCGTGTGGCCCAGCACGGCCGCCAATCCGGCAATCGCCCCCGGGCCGCCCAACTCGTGCGCGACCAGCACGGCGGCGGTGCCCTTCAAGGCGTCCAGCAGCAACGTCGCCGCCGCGAGGTCCTTACGGCCGGTCCGCAGCACGTTGGTGGCGCCGATGCTGCCGGAGCCAATGGCGCGGATGTCACCCAACCCAGCGCTTCGCGTCAGGAGCAGGCCGAAGGGAACCGACCCAAGGAGGAAGGCGAGGATCGTCGTGAGGACGGAGGTCACCCGAACACCCGGCGCCCAGCCTTCCAAGTCCCGATCACCCGCCCCTCCAGCGCGCGTCCATCGAACGGCGTGTTCCGCGCCTTGCCCGGCAGCGCCCCGGCCTCGACGCGCCAGACCCGATCCAGATCGAACAGGCACAGATCTGCGGCGGCCCCCTGCGCGAGCGTGCCACCCGGCGACCCCAGGATCGCCGCCGGCCGGCTGGTGAGCAGCGCGATCGCGTCGGGCAGGCTCAGGCCAGACCCATGCACCTGCGCCAAGGTCACGCCCAGCAATGTCGCCAGCCCCGCGCCACCGGCCGAAGCCTGCGCGAACGGAAACCGTTTGTCGTCGGCGTCGCGCGGCTGATGGTCGGACGCGATGGCGTCGATCGTGCCGTCCCGTAGCGCGGCCGCAACCGCCATCCGGTCGCTCTCCGGCCGCAACGGCGGCGACAGCTTGGCATAGGTGCGGAAGTCGCCGATCGCCGTCTCGTTCAGGTCGAAATAGGGCGGGGCGGTGTCGCAGGTGACGGACAAGCCCTCGTCCTTCGCGCGGCGGATCAGTTCGAGCGCGCGGGCGGTCGAGACATGGGCGAAATGCACCGCGCCCTGCGTCAGCCTCGCCAGGCTGATGTCGCGCGCCACCAGGATCTCTTCCGCCGCGGCCGGGATCCCCGGCAGGCCGAGCCGTGTGGCCAGTTCGCCTTCCGTGGCCGACCCGCCTTTGGCCAGCGTTGGGTCTTCCGGATGCTGGATGATGCGGTAGCCGAAGCCCCGCGCGTACGACAGGGCCAGCCGCATCATCCGCGCCGACCCGATCGCGCGTTGCCCATCGGTAAATGCCACCGCGCCCGCCTCGCCGAGCAGCCCGATTTCCGCCAGTTCCTCCCCCCGGCAACCCCGCGTGACCGCGCCATACGGCAGGATGGTCAGGCTGCCGGTTTCCTCGCCGCGGGCGCGCAGCAGCCGCACCAGCGCCGGGTCATCGATGGCGGGCAGGCTGTCGGGCAGGGCGGCCAAGGTGGTGATGCCGCCCGCCGCGGCCGCTTCGGCGGCGGAGGCGATGGTTTCGCGGTACTCGTAGCCGGGTTCACCCAGCGCCGCCCGCATATCGACCAGCCCGGGGCACAGGATCGCCCCTTCGCCATCGATCTCAGTCACGCCGTCGGGGCGGCCAAGATTGGCGCCGTGGTCGGCGATCACGCCATCGCGGATCAGCAGGCTGCCGGCCGCGTCCAATCCGATGGACGGGTCGAGTAGGCGGACGTTGGTGATGAGGGTCATCGTGTTCCCCTCCCTTTGGGAGAGGGCCGTGGTGAGGGGTGGTGCCCCACGTCAAACATTCCGCCGCGCCCGTCGCGACAGCACGTCCAGCACGGCCATCCGCACGGCCACGCCCATCTCCACCTGCTCGCGGATCAGCGACCGCACCGGGTCATCGGCCACCGCGCTATCGATCTCCACGCCACGGTTCATCGGGCCGGGATGCATGACCAGCGCGTCGGGCGCAGCCTTTGCCAGCCGCGCGACGTCCAGGCCGAAGAAACGGAAATACTCACGCGCGGAGGGCACCAGCCCGCCCACCATCCGCTCCTTCTGCAAGCGCAGCATCATGACGATGTCCGCGCCGGCCAGGCCCTCGTCCATGTCATGGAACACCGTCACGCCGAGGCGGCCGGCTTCCGAGGGGATCAACGTCGGCGGGCCGACAACGCGGACCTGGCTGCCCATGGTGGTCAGCAGGTGGATGTTCGATCGCGCCACGCGCGAATGCAGAATGTCGCCGCAGATCGCCACCGTCAGCCCTTGCAGCCGGCCTTTGCGGCGCCGGATGGTCAGCGCGTCCAGCAGCGCCTGGGTCGGGTGTTCATGCAGCCCGTCGCCGGCGTTGATCACCGCGGCATCCACCTTCTGCGCCAGCAGGGACGGCGCGCCCGACTGGTCGTGACGCACCACCAGCAGGTCGCACTGCATGGCGTTCAGCGTGCCGGCGGTGTCCAGCAGCGTCTCGCCCTTGTTCACCGACGACGACGACACCGACATGTTGATCACGTCTGCCCCGAGGCGCTTGCCGGCGAGTTCGAACGACGTCCGCGTGCGTGTGCTGTCCTCGAAGAACAGGTTGATCAGCGTGCGGCCGCGCAGCAGGTCCCGCTGCGTCTTGCCGGACCGGTTGAGCAGTACGTAGCTCTCGGCCAGGTCCAGAAGATGAGCGATCTGAGGCGGGTGCAGGCCTTCGATGGCAAGCAGGTGGCGGCTGGGCAGGTTCACGCGGCCGCTGCCTGCAACCGTGCCAGCGCTTCGTCCCGGCCCAATGCGGCCAAGGTCACGTCAATGCCCGGGCTGGTCGTCGTGCCGGTCAACGCGGCCCGGACGGCTTGCGCGACCTGGCCCAGTTTCTTGCCATGCCGCTCGGCGTAGCCGCGGATCGCCCCGTCGAGCGAAGGCGCCGTGAAATCGGTTGCCGCAAGGTCCTGGGCAATGTCGCGTAGCATCGGCTTTGCCTCCGGCGTCAGCAGCGCCGCGGCCTTGGCATCGAACTCCAGTGGGATGGTGCGGGCCAAGAACGCCGCACTATCGGTGAGTTCGATCAGCGTTTTCGCACGCTCCTTCAAACCTGGCATCAAAACGCGGATTGCCGCCGCTGCCTGCGCGCCCGGCAAGCCCCGGGCTTCCAGCCGCTCCACCACATCCCGCGTCAGCCGGTCGTCATCGGCGCCGCGCATCCAGATGCCGTTCACGCTGTCGAGCTTCTTGTAGTCCATCCGGCTCGGTGCCCGCCCGACGCCGCTGAGGTCGAACAGGCGGATCTGCTCGGCGCGGTCCAGGATCTCGGCATCGCCATGCGCCCAGCCGAGCCGCAGCAGGTAGTTGCACAGCGCCTCGGGCAGATATCCCGCATCCCGAAAGTCGGTGACCGAGGCAGCGCCGTGCCGCTTGGACAGCTTGGCTCCGTCGGCGCCATGGATCAGCGGGATGTGGGCGAAGCGCGGCACATCCCAGCCATTGGCAAGATAGACCTGCACTTGCCTGAACGTGTTGGTCAGGTGGTCGTCGCCGCGGATCACGTCGGTGATGCCCATGTCGTGGTCATCCACCACCACGGCGTGCTGGTACGTCGGCGTGCCATCGCTGCGCAGGATGATCATGTCATCCAATTCGATGTTGCCGACCCGCACCGTACCTTGGACATGGTCCTCCACCGCCGTCTCACCCTCACGCGGGGCGCGCAGGCGGATCACGTAGGGCGCGTCCGGGGCATCCGTGCGATCCCGCCAGGGACTATCGAACCGCAGCGGGCGATTCTCGGCCCGCGCCTGCTCCCGCGCGGCTGCAATCTCCTCCTGGGTGGACCAGCAGCGATAGGCATGACCGCTCGCCAGCATCGCGTGGGCGACCTCCGCATGGCGGGCGGCTCGGGTGGATTGATACACCTCCGGCTCGTCCCGCTCGAGCCCGAGCCAGTCGAGGCTGTCCAGGATCGCGTCCTTGAACGCGGTGGTGGAACGCGCGCGGTCGGTGTCTTCCACACGCAACAGGAACTGGCCGCCGTGATGGCGGGAGAACAGGTAGTTGAACAGCGCCGTGCGGGCGCCGCCAATGTGCAGCAGCCCGGTGGGCGAGGGCGCGAAGCGGGTACGGACCGTCATAGCCTGGGCCATAGCACGCGACTCCCTTGCATGGGGAGAGTGGCCGGGGTCGCGGATGACCGCTATCGTATGCTGGTGAACGCCGCCGTGTCCGCCATCCGCGCTGCCATCGTGCCGTTCCGGGGCGGCTGGTTGCTGGCCTGGGTGGAGGCGGAAAGCGGCCGCTTCATGCCCTGGCTGGCCGTGTTCATGGGCCTGGGCGTGCTGGCCTACTTCAATCTGGGAGCGGAGCCGCCAGGCTATGCCGGGCCGGTGCTGCTGGGCGGCGGGGTGCTGCTGTGCGGACTGTGCTGGCGGATGCTGGCAGGGCGCATGGCTGCCATGGCGCTGTTGTGGACCGCTCTGGGCTTTGCCTCCGCCCAGTTGGCGACGGTCCGCGCGCCGCCGCCGCTTGTCCCGCCCCGTACCGCCACGATCGTGACCGGAACGGTCGAAGCGGTTGACCGGCTGCCGGAGGGGTGGCGCGTCACCCTGGCCGAGCCGCGGCTGGACGACGGTCCGCCGCTCACCCGGCGCGTGCATGTGCGGTTGCGCAAGACTGACACGGTTCCGCCCGTGGCAGGCGACCAGGTGCGTGTGCGCACCGTGCTCCGCCCGCCCGCGCCACCCGCCTATCCTGGCGGCTGGGACTTGCAACGCGACGCCTTCTTCGACGGGCTCGGCGCATCAGGCATGGCGCTCGGTTCGATCGAGGTGCTGTCGGCGGCGGCTCCGTCCGCGGCGATACAATGGCTGAACGGCCTGCGGGAGGCAGTGGCCGCCCGCTTCATCGCCGGGTTGCCCGGGCCAGGGGGCGCTGTGGCGGCGACGATGCTGACCGGGTTGGGCGGCGCCATTCCCCCAGCCGACCGCGCGGCGTTCCGCGACTCCGGGCTGGCGCACCTGCTGGCCGTGGCGGGGTTGCACATCGGCATCGTCATGGGCCTGGTGATGGGCGCGGTGCGGTTTGGCCTGGCCCTCTGGGAACGCGCGGCATTGCGCTGGCCCTGCAAGCAGATCGCCGCGGTCGCAGCCCTGGCGGCCGGCGCTTGCTACGTGTTGCTGACCGGGATGCACGTGCCTGTGCTGCGATCCTTCGCGATGGCCTCGCTGGTGACGCTGGGCGTGGCGACCGGGCGCCGGGCGATCTCGATGCGCGGGCTGGCGCTTGCCGCGATGACGCTGATGCTCACCGCGCCAGCCGAAGTGCTCGGTGTCTCGTTCCAGATGAGCTTCTTTGCCGTACTGGCCCTGATCGCGGGGTATGAGGCGCTGCGCCCCGTATTGTCCCGGCTATACCGGCGGCGATGGTTGCATCATCTGGCGACGTTGGCCCTCACCAGCCTGCTTGCCGGCGCCGCGTCCGCCCCGTTCGGCGCGTTCCATTTCGGCCGGGTGCAAGCCTATTTCATCATCGCCAACCTGGTGGCGGTGCCGCTCACCGCCGCGGCGGTCATGCCAGCGGGGTTGCTCGCCCTGGTTCTGATGCCGTTCGGGCTGGAAGCGCTTGTGCTGGCGCCCATGGGCTGGGCATTGGCCGTGATCCTTTGGATCGCCCACGCCGTGTCTGACTGGCCGGCGGCCACGGTCGGCGTGCCGCACATGCCCGCCTGGGGCCTGGCGGTTGTGGCGCTCGGGCTCGCCTGGCTCGGGCTGTGGCGATCGCGGCTGCGGCTGGCGGGTGTGCCGGTGATCGCAGCCGGGCTCTGTGCCGGATGGCTGAACCCGCCGGCCGACCTGCTGGTTTCGCCGGATGCGCGCCT